>DADR01000054.1 GCA_002495055.1 Methanoregula sp. UBA247
AACAGAGCCCATTTTATCAAAATTTTGGGTGACTTTATGTATTCTGGCACAATAATACCGATACACCAATCAGCAGATGTTCAGCCATACGTATCGTGTGTGTGTTGCCTGAAGTGAGGTAATAGCAAAATTGAGAACCGGAATGATCGATGATGGAACCATATCCAATAATCCTTGGGGGTGAGAAGAAGGAGACCGAAGAAATTGCAGATGTCCGGTTTCCTTACAATGGCGAAATCTATGCAAGGGTCTGCCAGGCAAGCCAGAGCGATTTGAACGATGCAGTAGCTGCCGCAGTGCGGGGATTTGAAAAAACCCGCAGTCTCTCCTCCGGCACGCGATCGTGTATCCTTTCCCGTCTCGCTGATGAGATCCGTGACAGGTCTGATGAGCTTATTGACGTCATGGTGATGGAAGGGGGTAAAACAAAAAAGTTCGCGACAACGGAGGTAGCTCGTGCTGATGCGACAGTCCGGACTTCTGCAGAGGAAGCAAAACGGATCTATGGCGAGATTATCCCCCTGGACTGGACGGATGATACAAAAGGCAGGACGGGTTTTCTCCAGCGTTTCCCGCTTGGTCCTGTTGTGGGAATCGTCCCGTTTAATTTTCCCCTGAACCTTGCCTGCCACAAGCTCGCTCCTGCTATCGCTGCAGGGAACTCCATCGTTCTCAAACCCGCATCTGCCACGCCTGTGTGCAGTCTTCTCCTTGGGGAAATGACCGTTGAGGCAGGTCTGCCGCCAGAAGCGATCAGTGTAGTGCCCTGCGCTAATGTCCGTGCGGAGCAGCTGGTGCGGGATCCCCGGGTTGCATACCTGTCCTTTACCGGTAGTTGTACCGTCGGGTGGCACCTGCGGGAAATCGCGGGACAGAAAAAAGTTGGACTTGAACTGGGAGGGAATGCGGCAGTTATCGTCCATGAGGACGCGAATCTCGATTTTGCCGCAACCCGGATAGCTACCGGGGGTTTTATCAATGCCGGGCAGGTCTGTATATCTGTCCAGCGTGTGCTGGTTCACCGCCCTGTCTATGAACGTACTCTTGAAAAAATTCTTCTGGCAGTACAGGCGCTCAAGGCAGGTGATCCTCGTGATCCTTTGACGGATGTTGGTCCGATGATCGATCAGGAGAAGGCACAAGAAGCATACCGGAAAGTCCATGAAGCGGTTAAGCAGGGTGCACGGATCCTGATCGGTGGCACGCTCGAAAAAACACTGTTTGCGCCCACGGTTGTCGTTGACACCACACCGGATATGAGAATAGTCCGGGAGGAAGTATTTGCTCCGGTTATTTCCGTTACACCCTATGATGTTTTTTCTGATGCGCTCCGGATCGCAAATACCGGCAATTTCGGTCTTCAGGCAGGGATCTTCACCCAGAACATCAACCGTGTTATGCGGGCATTCAGAGACATGGAAGTCGGTGGTGTAATGGTTAACGATATTCCGACATTCCGGGTCGACCAGATGCCCTATGGCGGTGTGAAGGGGTCGGGAACCGGGCGTGAAGGCCCGAGGTACGCGATTGAAGAGATGACTGAGCTCCGGTTGATGGTGATCAACCGGGATGGCGGCGTGGAATAAGGATTGAAAAGAATGGGACAGATTGCAGTAATTGGTGCTGCCGATACGACTCCTGAAGAATATGAAGCGGCCCTGACGGTTGGCCGGCTTATTGCCAGACACCATGAAACACTGGTCTGCGGTGGACTTGGTGGGGTTATGGAAGCAGCGTGTAAGGGTGCAAAGGGAGAGGATGGACTGACTATCGGTATTGTACCTGATACCAGTAATGGTAACGGGTTTTTGGATATTGTCATCCGAACGGGACTCGGGCATGCCCGGAATGTTCTGGTTGCCCAGTCTTCTGAAGCAGTTATTGCGATTGGCGGGAGTTATGGTACTTTATCAGAGATTGCAATCGCACTGAAAACAAAACGCACGGTTTTTGGTATAAAAACCTGGGAAATTGAGGGTGTGATCCCGTGCGCTACACCGGAGGAAGCAGTGATCAGGGCAGTGAACGCCGCACACCTGTTTCCTTTGTATCGTAGCCCCCAAGCCGTTCCAGAACCTCACTGAAAGCAGGGGAGACCAGGGTACTGCAGAGTGCCGATACCCTTGGATCATCAAGATGCCCGCGGCGTATGGCAATCTCGTACCGCTCAGATGCTACCGGAGTGAACGGGAGCCCGAGTGCTTTTGCCGCGCTATAAACGCACATCCCTGCATCAGCTTCACCGGACTTAACGGCCAGGGCAACGGCAAGGTGTGTAGTGACTTCACGCTCATAACCACGGATCTTCGACGGGTCGATCCCGTTCAGCCTGAGCTGGTGATCGAGCAGCATACGGGTACCGGACCCCCGCTGGCGGTTTACGAACGTATGACGGGACAGTTCATCAAACCCGATTGCGTCTTTTGAAACGATTCCCTGTTGCCGTTCGGCGACACAGATGAGTACAACCTCCTCCCCGGGCAGGTATTTCTGCAGGTACGGGATGTTATAGTCCCCGTTCTCCGCCAGGAGGTGGACCGGTGCTGCGTGGCATTCGTTCATTTTCAGGGCAAGGAGTCCCCCCATACTTCCGACATGGGTGGAGTGAAGTTCCACGTCCCTGTACATGAGGAGATCAGCCAGGTAATCCACAAGAGGATCATGACTTCCGGTTATAAGGAGTGCCCGCTCGGCGTTACTACGGGAAACCGTTAAGGTTGCCGAAACGGTTTTTCCCCTTTCGTAACCTTCAACGCCTGCTGGTATTTTCAGGTAGGCATTGGACCTGACCGCACTCATCTGCACGCCGGCACCTCTTGACAGGGGCGATAGCACCCAGCTGTTTCCCACGCGTCCCAGCGAGCACAGGACAAACTCGTCACTTCCGATGTCCTTGGAGACCGATACGGTGAACCGGGCGTCAACTGTACCGAATGAGACTGAGGGAAGCCCGAACCGGTGGAGAAGCGGTAGTACAATCTCACGGAGTACGGTCAATGCCGAAAGAGGATACCCTGGCATGCCGATGACAGGTTTTGTATCGATTCTCCCGATAATAGCCGGTTTACCGGGTTTTATCGCAACCCCGTGGATCAGCACCTCACCAAGTCCTGCAATCACCTCTGCAGTGTAGTCTTTTGTCCCTGCCGAGGATCCGGCAGAGATGATTACAAGATCATTTTCCAGAACAGCACGCTGCAGCGTTTTCCTGATCTGTTCCGGATCGTCTTTTACCATCGGGTATCGCGTGCAGCTTGCACCGAGTGACCCCAGCATCGCTTCTGCCATTATGGTGTTGCTCTCTACGACCTGCCCGGGGGCAGGGTGATTCCCGTGTGAGACAAGCTCGCTTCCCGTCGGGATCAACCCGATCCGTACCGTGAGCACTGGTACATCTGTGATGCCATACGCAGCGAGAGCCCCGATATCCGATGGGCGGATCAGGTGATGTGACGGTAGTGCCATCTCCGATTCACCGATGTCCTCGCCTGCCGGTCGGACATGCTGCCAGGGAGGTGCTGCCTTTCGGATGGTAAACAGTTCGTTGTTTGCATGAACATCCTCGATCATGATCACGGCATCAAATTCTGGAGGCACGACATTACCGGTATTTACTCTCACTGCCTGTTCGAGTGTGACCGGGTGCTGCTCGCTTGCACCGTGAGTTTCCTGGCTCCTTACAGCGATTCCGTCCATTGCTGCAAGGTGTACTTCAGGCACTGAATAACGGGCAAAAATGGGCTCTGCAGTAACCCGCCCGATTGACTGGATCAGGCTGACCTTTTCGCGCGATGGAATGCAGGAAAAACCTGTACGCAGGAGTGAGAGAGTTTCACTCAGGGAAGTCACCGTGAGATATCGTTTTACCACACAATCACCTCAATCCGTGTTCCGGTTTCCAGACCTTCGCTCTCTGCAGGCACCCGTACGACACCGGTACTTCTCACCAGGGTATTCAGCAGCCCGGATTTTCCAAACACGGGAGTTGCAATCCCGTCGTGTACGGCAACCCTCACATAATCCTCCCTGCCCTTTGAAGAGGGTATATTCTGATCGAGAACAGCCTGCAGGGTTCGCACGGTGCTCCCCGTTTCACCAGTCATGGCGATTATCAGGTGCCGGACAATCGCGATAAGCACGATGAATGCAGAAGCCGGATGACCCGGCAGCCCGATGACCGGCTTTCTGTCGCACTGCCCGATGATGGTGGGCTTGCCGGGAGCGATTGCGATCCCGTGGACCAGGACCCTGCCCCGCTCGGCAATGATCGCCGCTACCATGTCGCGGTCGTCTTTCGAACTCCCCCCGGAGATCAGTACCGCATCGCACTCTTCAGTTGCCTTACCGATAACCCTGCTGAGGGCTTCTTTCTCGTCCGAAACGATACCGTAGAATACAGGAAGGCAACCTAAATCCCTGACTGTGGCTGCGATCACGTAGGAGTTCACGTCCCGAACCTGCCCTTCCCTGGGCCGGACGGTTGCCGGGACCAGCTCGTTACCGGTCGACAGGATGCCGATCTTCGGCTTTTTGACAACCGGCACGGCTGTGCATCCTGCCGCGGCGAGAACACCGATGTCCTGTGACGAGAGCCGTTTACCCCGGTTCGCAACGGGCTGTCCCTGAAAAAAGTCTTCATTGAAGAGGAGAACGTTTTCCCCCCGAGCTACAGGTTTTTTTACGAGAACCTGCTCTCCAAGCTGTTCGGTATGTTCAATCATCACCACCGCATCAGCACCTTCCGGAAGGATTCCCCCGGTAGGAACATAGATGCACGCACCTGGTTGTATGAGATGATGCCCGGCATCTCCCATTGCAACCCTTCCCAGCAGGGTGAGCATTGACGGGATAGTATCACTGGAACCCGTGGTGTCAGCAGAACGCACAGCGAACCCGTCGACGACAGAGCGGGTAAAGCCCGGGATATCCCCATCAGCACGTACTTCCTGTGCCAGAATGCGGTGGAATGCTTCAATGAGCGGGACTGATTCTTCACCGCACCGTACCGCGAGATTCCTGACTTCTTCGATCGCTGTTGAAACTGAAACAATCTGTAAAAAAAGACTCATTTAAAGCAGCCCAGCTGACAGCCGCGGATCTTGATGCTGTTTGTATTACAGTACTCGCTGATGTCCTTTTTGGAAATGTGAAACTTTGCAGCGATGGAGAATGCCTCCGGGCATGTGATGCTTTTCTCGATTCCTGCACTCTTGAATGCCTGTTCAATCTTGTCTGCGTCCATGGTAACAATATACTGTGTATTTCTTCATAGTGTTTACCTTTCATGGACCAGAACACGCTTAACCATAATGAACTGCCAATCTATCCACAATGAAGGTCACGCTTATCAACTCCCGTCAGGACAAGGCAGGAGTGAACATCCGGCACCATATCGAACAGCTGCTCGATACCGATCAGAAGGGAATGTGGCAGGAGCAGGCGCGGACGTACGAGTTTATTGAGATAGAGGAGCGGTTGATCCACGCAGAACACATCGATGCACAGATCGATGCAGATCTCGTGGTCTTTCTCTCACGGCATTACAGCGTCAACCCCGTTCGCGTCCTGACCGTGCACGTGACCGGGAATTTTGGGACCGCGGATGTGGGGGGAACTGCCCGAACCCTGGCACCTGCGGCTCCCGGAATGATGCAGGCAACACTTCGTGCGCTCTCAAAGCATTGTCCTGAAGGCTATCGTGTTTCCTACGAAGTCACTCATCACGGACCGACCGGGCTCACACTGCCTTCATTTTTTGTCGAAATCGGGAGTACTGAGAAGGAATGGACCGACCCGGTTGCCGGCCGGGCGGTTGCTGAGAGTGTGTTGTCTGCATTTTGGGTAAACCCGGTGCCCCTCATCGGGTTTGGTGGTACCCATTATGCTACCCGGGAGACTGAAATTGCCCTGACCTCCCGGGGGGCATTCGGGCATATAGCCCATACCCGGGAGATTGCAGTGCTGGATGAGGATATGGTGAGAGCAATGATGGTAAAGAGCGGAGCCGTGGCTGCATATATTGACCGGAAAGCATTGAATCGCGAAGAAATCAACCACCTGTCCGCTCTGCTCAAACGTCTCTCGATTATCAGGTTGTCGGAAAGCGAGATTGTGGCAATAGGGCACCTCTCGTGGGAAATATACCAGGAGGTACGGGTGATGGCAGAGCAGGTTTGTGCCGGAGCACGGTGCTACGTCCACGACCTGCAGGGCAAGGGAAACCTGTGCAGGATCCGGATACATCCGGATTTACTGAAGGAAACGGTGAAAACCGACGAGACGGGCTTGATAAAAAATCTTGATACAATGCATGTCGTTCACCTTTCTACTCAGGATAATCGACTGCTTCCTGAATTTATCACGTTTGAGGAGCATTCGTCACAAATAATAAATGATTTAAATACATTGTGCGTAAAAATCATACGTAGCAAAGAGATCACTGCAACGGAGAAAGATTGCCTGATTATTCAAAAGGTGCGGTTCGACCCCCGCAAAGCGCGCGAACTTGGGGTGCCGTCAGGACCCGCCTATAAGCATCTCGCGGCTGGTCAGGCAATCGAGATCAATGGGCGGTTGATTACACCCGAAATGGTGTTTACCCGCAGTGAAATTAACATCCACATCCCGGGGTTGGAGAAGTTTTCATGAACAGGTCAATTGTTGAAGAGGCACTCACAAAGGCGAGGGACGAAACGGTCTCAGTCTCGCAGAATAATGAAGACCTCGACCAGATCCTGGCCGAGCTCAAGACCGAGATCACGGTGATTGGTTGCGGTGGCGGGGGATCGAATACTGTTTCCCGTATGATGGAAGAAGGCATTCACGGGGCAAAGCTCATCGCCATCAATACGGATGCCCAGCACCTGATCCGCACCAAGGCAGACCAGCGGATCCTTGTCGGCCGGCAGCGAACCCGGGGTCTTGGTGCCGGTTCCATCCCCCAGATTGGTGAAGAGGCAGCGCTCGAAAACGAGCAGGAGATCCGTGCGGTCGTTTCCGGTTCCGATATGGTCTTTATCACCGTCGGTCTTGGTGGCGGTACCGGCACGGGTGTTGCCCCGGTTGTTGCAAAGGCTGCACGGGAGGAAGGGGCGCTGACGATTGCAATCGTGACTCTGCCGTTTGCTGCGGAAGGTGCCATCCGCATGGAGAACGCTGAGGCAGGGCTTGAGCGCCTCAGGGATGTGGCGGACACGGTCATCGTTGTGCCGAATGACCGGCTGCTCGAAGTTGTCCCGAAGCTCCCGCTCTATGCTGCTTTCAAGGTCGCCGATGAAGTGCTCATGCGTGCGGTCAAGGGCATTACAGAACTGATTACCATGCCCGGGCTCGTGAACCTGGACTTTGCCGATGTTCGCACTGTCATGGAGCGGGGCGGTGTTGCCATGATTGGAATGGGCGAGAGTGACAGCGAGGATAAAGCGGCCGATTCGGTTAAAAAGGCAATCCGTTCCCCGCTGCTGGATGTGGATATCAGTGGTGCAACAGCTGCTCTTGTCAATGTTGTCGGTGGTCCGGACATGACCATGGAAGAGGCCGAAGGAGTTGTGCAGGAAGTCTACAACCGTGTTGATCCCAGTGCGCGGATCATCTGGGGAGCACAGATTGACCTTGCAATGGAGAATAAGATGCGGACCCTGCTGGTAGTTACGGGCGTACGGTCGCCACAAATATATGGTCGTAATGAGAAGCTTACCCCCAAAGTACAGAAACAGTTTGAGATAGATTTTCTCAAGTGAGCACCTATGGAAATTTCAAAACCTGATATCACTGCCGACGGACTCCACGAAGAGTTTTTCCGAAAATATATGCGGGTGTTAAAACTCGCACGCACTCCCACCCGGGAAGAGTTTACCAAGATAGCGATCGTAGCGGCTGCCGGCGTTCTTCTGATTGGGATGATTGGATTTGTCATTTACGAGTTCTTCATAGCATTGCCGCACTGATTGGTATGACACAACCACCATCTCCCACACCTGCAGCGCCTCAGAATCCCACGCCTCCTGAGGTCTTTATCAACCGCATCTTTGCGATTAAAACAACTTCCAAGCAGGAGCGGACTGTTGCTGACAACATCTTAAAGGCGATTGAGACCAAGGCGACCGATGTAAAAGTAACCGCAATCATCGTACCTAATGAGCTGCAGGGGTATGTTCTTCTCGAAACACCGGAGAAGCAGAACAGGATAGAGCAGCTCGTGGAGAAAGTTGCCCATGCACGTTCGGTAATCAAAGGTGAAACAAGCCTTGCCGAAGTCGGGCATTTTCTCATACCAAAACCAGTCGTCGCCGGTATTGATGAAGGTACAATCGTTGAGCTGATCGCCGGACCGTTCAAAGGCGAGAAAGCGGTCGTCAAACGCGTTGATTCGGCAAAAGAAGAGATTACTGTCGAACTCTATGAAAGTGTCGTCCCCATCCCTATCACGGTACGGGGCGACAACGTCCGGGTAGTCGAGAAGTTCAAGGACCGGTAAACCCCCAACACTCTTTTTTAGGATTTCTTGGTTCGAGCATCAGCTGCCCAAAAAAAGGATCCATTATTGAAAATTGGAAATAAATACGCGATATTTTCAAGTAAACTATTTATGGTCAACACTCATACGTTGACACATGTTCCTTCCTACGAACGACAAACAGTTCGAGTTCTGGAAGATGCGGCGCAGCGGAATGCCTAATATCACGATTGCCAACATGCTCGGCATCTCCCGGCAGGCGGTCTCCCGGGCATTGCTCCTGATGGATGAGAGAATCGAATCGACCCTGCGGGAGATGGCACAGGCTAACCAGATTGCTGTACACAAGATTAATGCCGAACGGGGTATTCTAATCGGAAGATCCGTACCTTTCCAGGCTGCAGCTATTGTCTTCGTTTCAGAAAAACACGGTGTTCAGGTATGGTATGAACACGACGGGGACTGTGGGTCCTGCCTGCGGTATACCGAGTGCATCGAGCTGCTCTGGGACTATGCGACCGAGCTCGGCATCAGGATTGAAAAAACAGCCGATCCGACAAAAATGGCAGAGGAACTGTTTACTAAAGTAAAGGCGATGGTATGACTGCACGTGTCTCTGAAGTCATCCGTGATTGGCTGGGCTGGTGCCCGGACACCCCGGCACGGGTACGGAATATGGAATCCCGTCCGGGGGATGAAGCCGTCGTCCCGGCATCAGCCGGATCGTTCAAAGAACGTGCAATTCGCTGGCTCGGGCTGTTCTATAACCAGACAATGCTTCAGACCATTGTGTCATTTTGTATTGGCCTGTATATGTTTGCAGGTCTTGGCAGCTGGTCTAATCTGGACCTGTTTATTGTCGGCATGCTGGTAGGACTGCCCTACTCAGCGATTACCGGGATCTGGTACTTCCGTATTTTTAACGAGGTATTCCGAGACGGCACGGTGGTACTCTGGAACCGGTATGACAAAACATCGGGAACACTAACGGTTATGTCCCTCGTTGTATCGATTTCTATCTGGGGCCTTGTCCTCCTTGGTGCAATCCCGGGTGTTAATCTCGCTATGACGTGCGCATTTTTCGGTGGAACTGTTGCAGTATTGTTCTGGGGAGTGCTCATCGCTGTACGACGTTGGGAGTCAGGTACTCACTGCCAGCTGCACTATAATGGCGAGATACTCGGGTTAGAAAATGAGGATACGCATGCAATTCGTTGAAAGGTTCAGGCATTATCTGGGCTGGTGCCCGAATTCCCGGGTCGTGAGTACCTGCACCCCCGTAATGAAGGGTGAACTGGCAGGATTTCCCGAACCACAGGGACAGCAGCCGGAGAGCGCAATTGAGGGGACAATCAAAATGCTCGACTGGTTTACTACAGTCGCGATAATCATCCTGTTTGCAACGCTCTTTGTCGGGGGCAACTTCTGGTGGCCCGCCGTAGTCCTTGCAATCGTTGCGATCGGGATCGCGGTCGTGGACCGTCCGAAAAGATCGTCCCGGGAGGCCTGAATCCATGAACACCGGTATTGATAGGAGTGCGCGTGATTCCGCAGGGTTCCCGGAATGGATGACGTCCCTTGCCGTCGTTATCCTGTTTGCAACACTGGGCCTCGGGGGATTCTTCTGGTGGCCGCTCTTTGTCGGGGCGGTACTGATCGTCTGTATTGCCTCCTACTGGTATTATCTCTCTATCCGGAAGGGGCAGTAGCATGGCACAACTCATGGAAGGTATCTGGATTTGGGAATCAGACACCGGGCTTCAGCTGCACTATGATCTGTTAATGCTTGCACTGGTAAAGGAGGGATAGCATGCATCTTATTGATACATTCAACACCTGTTTCGGCTGGTGCCCGCAAGTCCGCACGCTCCCGCGACCGCTGACCGTGCTGAATAACGAGGCTGCCCCCAGTGCACCTTCACAAGGGATCGGGATTCCTGAACGTACCGAATCGCTGAACCGGTACCGGAACCAGGTTCTCTTCTGGGCGGTTTTTTTCACTCTGGTCTCCGTCCCGTTCGTTGCGTATTTCCTCGCGACCGATCTCACAAGGCTGTTGTTCTTCCTCGGAATGATTGCGGGACTGGTGGTCTTTGCTTTTTTTGGGCAGTGGCTTTGGAACAGCCTTGAGATGCTTGAGAAAGGTAATGTCATAAAGACCGGACAGGGTGAGTACATTATCTTATTCCTTATTGCAGGTGTAATCCCGCTGAGTATTGTTTTAATCATCGCGGCATTGACCGCCATCCTCTCATTTGCAGGAGTGTGGGCGTTCCCCGCGTTTGCCACGGGGTTTGCCTTCATTCCCTGGTACGTGTTAATCCTGATTCTGTGGTGGGAGCAAAAAACAGGATGCATGCTGGTTTATGATAAAAAGGCACGGTTATTTTCCGCTGTGGGGTGCCATGAACATGCACACTAATGAAATTGTTAAACGATATATGGGCTGGTGTCCGAATACACCTGCCATGCGAACCGCACCGACGATACTTTCTCCCCCCCCGGTAACCCTGCATGCTGTGGAACCGGATGGCGGGGGCGAGAGATCCGGACGGATTGACCGGGGAATTGCTATCACCGCGGAAAGCCTAAAAATCCTGAAACGGAATAAACAGTTCCTCTGGTTTTCATTGCTGACCGGTCTTGTACTGGCGTTTATGTTTACCGCCCAGTATGGACTCCGTCTTCTTGGGACCTATCCGTACGATGCAATTGATTTCCCGAGATGGCTTGTCCTGACGTTTGCTATCGACCTTATCAGTATATTTTGTCTTACGGTTCTTCTGGCAGGACTGCTTATGAGCTTGTCATCGGGAGATCCCGGCAGGTCTGTCTCCTTTCGCGAAGGATTATTCCGGACAAAAAAGTACCTGAAGCCTCTTTTTGCCTGGTCGGTAATCCTTGCATTCGTTGGTACAACACTTTATATCCTGCTCTTGAATTCCGGATTAATTCCCTTTACCCTGTTTCCTGTCCTTAACCAGTTTCCCTTCAATTTCGTCCTGTTACCCGAATTCTACAGCACAGGTCCCATAGGCGGCACATTTGCAATGCTGATTACGGTCACGTTCATGATATTCGCTACGGGAATCAACATCGTCTTGTTTATCCTGACACTTTTTGTTGTTCCGCTCCTGGTTCTTGAGAATAAGCGCCTGCCCGAAGCTGTTACGGAAACCGTCTCGCTTATGAAAAACGTGTGGGGCGAGACCATTGTCTGTTTCCTCCTCTTTGGACTGGTCTTATTTGTTGTTTCACTCACTTCACTGCTCTTCCGGGTTGTCTATGGTTTTGTCGCACCCCACATGTCGCTATTCTGGTATCCCGGGGCAGGATGGATCGCCGCTGCAGTCCTGTTCATGGTTGCGCTTTGTTCCCTGTCGGTTATCATTTCAACGATTGCTGGTATCGCAACGTTCAACCTCTACACCTATGGAAAGACCGGTGGGATGTCAGGTATAGTTGAGGGAAAAAAAGAAGAGATGACATGAAATTCAGATCTCCTTTAAAACAGGACCTGGCCTGGTGTCCGGAGGGGACACCGGTTAAAAGCATGGATACGGTGTCATTTCAGGGCCCTTTTGTTTCATAACTCCCTGTCTTGAAAAGACCGGCAGGGACCGGAAGGACCGCTGGTGCCTGATGTTCATAACCGGTGATTCAATGATCATCACACCAGTTTCCCTTGAACTACAACAGACAGATCCGAAAGGTGAGAGGCCTGCCGGAGAACAAAAACCGGCACAGCCAGCAACGCACAACTGGTTCCACCGTGACAGCGATTCTGAGATGTTCGAACGACTGGACAATCTCGTGTGCCAGTATCAGGATGCTGATCCCGGCAAAGAATTTGTTGCAGACAAAGATGCAGAAATGATTCCGCTGGATACGATCAAAGAGATAGCCATCACCCGGGTCCGAAGTTCAGGGAGCTACACTCATCTCCTCTCGCTGTTCTCCTTGTATCCTGTAGAACCTGCAAATGCCCGGTACCACGTAAATTTTCAGCTAGAAATCATCACCGGAAAAAAGAGCTTTACGGTTATCACTCCCTTCTCGTTTGAACTAAAACAGACCCTGAGGGGCCTGCTGGGTGAACGTGCACATGAAATTCCTGACGAATATGCTCCCCTTCTCTAACCGGTGAGATGGGTGGAACACATCAGAGAAATGATTCGACATCATCCCGGCTGAAGCCTGCAAGGTCTTTGTCTTTGAAAAAAACCGGGTTCCCAGAGATGTTTACCCACATGATACTCCAGCGGATATCCGGGAAGGTCCAGAATACAGGGATTCGCATCAACATTCTTTCCTGTCTTGTCATCGATGATCAGGATGCCGTCCTGTGCAGTTTCAAACAGGCCGGCGATAACAGGTATCAGAGGACTGCAATTAAGCCTGAGCCACTTTCCTGTCGGTGATATCCCTGATGTTACACTGGATAATCTTCTTGTCCCCGACAAGATAGACATTGCTGACAAATTCGACGTCAATCGCCCGCCCGTCCATGGTCTCCAGCGGCAGGTCTTCATACCTGATATAGCCAGATGTTTTCAGTTCGGTGAATGCATTTTTGGCAAGGGCTTTGTCTTTGAAAAATCCGAGTTCCCAGAGATGTTTACCCACAAAATACTCCAGCGGATACCCAAGCAGGTCAAGAATGAATTTGTTCGCATCGATAATCTCTCCACTATCCCCGTCAAGGATGAGGATAGCATCCTGCGCCGTCTCGAATAATCGGCGGTACCGGAGTTCGGAGACCTTTCGTTCTTTTTCAGCACCGACTCGTCGTTCTTCTTGATCAAGCATCGCGAGAGCATAGGTGATATCCCCCGATTGTTCTTCAAGAAGCCGGATAATCTTATCATCAAAAAAACCCGGCTCTGATGCGTAGAACGTGATGACGCCGGCATTTCTGGTATCCAGTGCAAACGGGAATGCGGCAAGGGATTGATATCCCCTTTGCAGTGCACCATCCCGCCACGGTGCCATTTTCGGGGCAGTGGCGATATCGTTACAGATATTGTATGTCTTTTCACGGAATGCGGTTCCTGTCGGGCCCCGCCCACGGGGAACAGGATCTGTGGATATGGCGATGGTATCAAGGTATCCGTCTATATGACCATGCGATGCTATGGGTTCAATGAGATGCTTCTTCTCATTCGCAAATCCCGCCCATGCCATCCGGAAGCCACCTTTATCAACAACTATCCTGCATATCTCTGAAAGCAGTTCTTTTTTATCGTGGATATGCACGATTGCCATGTTTGTTGCGGAAAGGACGGCATAGAGCCGGTTGAGCGTGATGTTCAGGGCATCAGCCTTCCGGTGATTTACCGCTGCGTGTATCTTGTGTACAAGCTCTGCAAACTGGGCATGGGGATCACCTCCTTTCTGGAGATAAAAGTCCGCGCCGTTTTCAAAAGCCTCTATTGCGATCTCCTCTCTCCCTCTTCCGGTAAACATAATGAAGGGAATACGCTTATCGGTTGCACGGATCTTTTTTAAAAATTCAATTCCATCCATTTCAGGCATCTGGTAATCGGATACAATTGCCTGTATCCCGTTAGATTTCAAAAGGTTAAGGGCAACCGAGGCGGAAGGAGCGGTAATTACTTCGAAATCTTTTGTCATCTCGAGAAACACTTTGCCGATTTCAAGGAGCGCCTGCTCATCGTCAACCAAAAGTACTGATATCGTACTGATCATCTTCACGGATTGGAATCCTCCGGGACTTTCATTTTCGCCTGATAAATATTTTCTCCCGAATTCTGTTTTTTGAAAACACAAGGATAGCGATAAAATATTCGGACATTTTCGTTTGAGCAGGTTACATTTAGTCTCTCACAACACCCATCTTTCCCGTTGATATTAACCGCTGAGATTCGTCTGACATATACTTTCCGGCAGGATTCTTTGACAGGGAACGGGGACGGATCATGTTTCACGATCGGTTGTTTTCTGACAGGGAGGAATTATATTCAAAGTTGTTGAGATGTGAACCTGTACTGTCCCTTCGGCACCGTGATCTCGAACCGGGCACCTTTCCCCGNNCTCGAACCGTGCCCCCTTTCCCGGTTCGCCGGTTTCTGTCATGGTTATTCCGGTAATTTCAAAGATTTCCCGTGCAAGGAAAAGCCCGACCACTTTCTTCTTTTGGAAATCGGGTGAAAATATTTTGTCCTTGATATCCTCAATAATCCCCACGCCATTGTCTTCAAAGAATACTGTAAGGGACTCCGATCCTTCAGCATACCTCAATGTTACCTTCGTTGCTGACTTTCCATGCGTGAGGGTATTATCTGCGAGGATCTGGAAGACCTGTTCCAGCAGGGGATCGGCAAAGATTTCAAGGCCATCGAGAGTGACCGTATGTTCCATTCTCAGGAAATCCAGGTGAGATATTGCCAGAAGGAACACCTGGTTGACATTATACCATCGTGACAGCCTGAGCCCGAGATCCTGATAACTCTGGCTGAATTTCAGGGAATGGGTAATTTTCTGCAGAATGTCATCCTCTTTCTCGATGATTAATTTGACAGAACTTTCGGTTATCTTGTCTTTTACCAGATAATTGTATCCGGAAAGGGTAAATACCAAATTCTGAATGTCGTTGAACGTTACATAGTTCAAGAGATTCAGTTTCTTCTTTGCCTGCTCCAGGGCTTTTTGCGATCTCTTATGCTCGGTAATGTCCCGGACAATCTCCTGAAGGTAAAAGGTATCTCCCACCATAAAGCGGTTCAGGGTCACTCCGGCATGGAAAGGAGTGCCATCAGCACGGACGTAAATCCATTCAAAAAACTGGGTCTCTCCTAAAAACGCAGCATCAATTTTTTCTTGTGCGATTTGTGCAGAAAGTTTCCCGTCAGGCTGATGTTCTGGTGAAAATATCGCCGGGGATTTCCCGATAATCTGGTCTCTTGTACGTCCGAAAATGGGTTCTGTTTTTTTATTGCAGTCAAGGAAGACATTGCGATCCCTTATTAAAATCGCATCGCCGGCACTCTCAAACAATGTCTTGAACTTCTCCTCGCTCTCCCGCAGCGCTTCTTCCGCCAGTTTGCGCTCTGTAATATCGTGATCGGCACCCCGGAATCCGGTCAGTTCGCCACGTTCGTTAAAGATCGTTGTTGCATTGCTCTCAAGAAAACGATAGGTTCTGTCTTTATGCCGCCATCGGATTATTACACTACGCCATCCCTTTCTTTCCTTGACGGATACTGAAAATATCTTTTCAATCCGCTTCCAGTCTTTTGGATGTATCAGGTCAAAAGCATTGAATCTCATGAACTCGTCCAGAGTGTACCCGAGCAGAGATTCGAGAGCAGGATTTGAATAGGTATGCCGCCCGTCCAGATCCATATCCCAGATCCATTCGCTGGTTGTGTCAAGGATCGTCCGGTACTTCTCCTCGCTCTCCCGCACACTCCTCTCGCTGTCTGCCAACATGTCATACTGAGCCCGGAGTTCTTCTGAACTTGCAGCGATTTGCTCATACGCAGCACGCAATTCGTCTTCCGCTTTCTTGCGCTCTGATATGTCCCTGATAATCATACTCGTCAGGGTTGACCCGCGACTATCCTTAAAACTATTAGAAAAAATCTCCCCGGGAAACGGAGTCCCATCCTTTCGCAGGAAGGTGAGTTCACCTTTGAACCGGCCAGTCCAGCCCCGCTCTTCCAATGCGGCTCTGAGGCGGGGATCTGTTGAATCGACAACCCCGGCCCTGCCGTTTCTGATTATCTCCTTTTCTGTCTGCTGGAACATGGCACACGCAGCAGGATTTGCTGCAATGATGCTGCCGTCCGGGCTGGTTAAGAGAATTGCATCCATGGAGTTGTCATAGAGCAGGTGGTATTTTTCCTCACTTTCCTCAAGGAGCCGGGTCTTCTTATCCAGCTTCGCACCGACCCGCTGAGCATATTCCCGACTGAAAGCAAATTCATCGGGGACCGGTTGCGCCATATAATCTCTCGGGGATTGCGCATGCTCCTGAATCGCCTTGTGGATCTCCATGAGGAGTTTTTCAGGTTCCGCTGGTTTGATGATGTACCGGATCGCTCCAAGAGAGAGCCCAAACACCTCATCTTTCTTGTCGGTATACGTTGCCGTATAGAAGATGAACGGGATCTGCCGGAGCACAGGATCCTTTTTGCACTCCCTTATAAGCTGAAAACCGTCCATCCGGGGCATCAGGATGTCAGAGATGATCCCGTCAAAACTGCTGATGCGGAGTCGCTCTAAAGCCTCGATCCCGTCCTTTGCGGTAACAATTTCATAACCTGAACCTTTGAGCAGGGCTTCGAGCATGTAGAGGTTATTACTGTTATCATCCACGATCAGGATCTTCATCAGGAGTTCACATCTCTCAAATACGATTCAGTCATACATAGCCTTCCATTGAGGTATTATTAATTTACCTGAGATACTTCTGGATCTCGTCAAGGATCGTATCCGGGTTGATGGGTTTTTCAACATACCCGGTACATCCGGCAGCAAGCGCCCGTTCGCGGTCACCGGTCATCGCATAGGATGTCAGTGCAATAATGGGGATCTTCCCGCCAGCTGGAGATGCCCGGATACTCCGTGTAGCTTCATACCCGTCGATTCCCGGCAGCTGGATGTCCATAAGGACCAGATCCGGATGTTCACTGAATATCATCCCGACTCCTTCTTCACCGGTAATCGCTTCTCTCACTTCATACCCCGCCCCTTTTAAGATAAATGAGATGAGGTATCGGTTTTTCTCATTGTCCTCAATAACCAGCACTTTTGTCATAAATTCTCCTGCTCTTCATACGTTACAGGGAAGGAGAACGTGAATACGCTTCCTTTATGCGGCTCGCTTTCTGCTGTGATATCCCCGCCAAGGAACCGGGCAAGTTTTTTTGAAAGGTACAGCCCGAGCCCCGTCCCCTCGACAAGGCGACCCGGCACTGCAATCCGGCTAAAGGGTCGGAAGAGTTGCTCCAGGTCCTCTTTCCCTATGCCGATACCGGTGTCACTCACCCGGACCTGCACAACAAATCCTCTCTGCTCCACGGTCAGATCGACGTTACCCTCGTCAGTGAACTTGATCGCGTTGCTGACAAGGTTCATGATGATTTGTTTAATGCGGCGGTCATCGCTGGTGACTGTGACAGGACCGGGAATTTCTATATTCAGGACAAGTCCCCGTTCTTTCGCTGACGGATCATAGGTATTTTTCACATCGCGGATCACATCGGAGAGGTTGAATGTCGAGACACCAGCTTCGATCTTGTCCGCCTCGATCTTGGAGATGTCGATCACATCGTTGATGAGTGCGAGGAGGTGGCGGGCACTGTCCTGCACCATACCAAGCTGCTTCTTCTGCTCCGGGTTGATCTCCCCCGCCAGTCCTTTCACCATAATACCGGTAAAGCCGATAATAGAATTGAGCGGTGTCCGGAGCTCGTGACTCATGGAGGCGATGAACAGGGATTTGAGCCGGTCGAGTTCCTGAAGGTGGAGGTTAGCTTCCGAGAGTTGCCAGGTCCGTTCGGCGACCTTTTTCTCAAGATCACGGTGGGCTTCCAGGAGTTTCTGCTCAGCCTGTTTACGCTCGGTTATGTTCGTCATCAGTACCAGCACTACGGGCTCTTCCTTGTACCTGATCGGGACTGCCTGAAGAATTGAGGTGATAATCTCCCCTCTGCCGGTCACGATATCCATCTCGTAGGGGGCTGACTGGACTCCCGACAAGCGTGCTTTCATTTTCTGTTCAACATAACTGCGCTGGTAGTCCGCAACAAATGAAAGAATCGGTTCTCCGATGACTTTTGACACCGAGGAACCCATTATATTCAAAGCTGCCCTGTTTGCAAACCTGACGATCCCCTGGCTGTCGTAGATCGCGATAATATCCGGCAGGTTCTCTACAAGGCCACGGTTGAATTCCTCGCTCTCACGCAGGGCATCTTCAGCCTTGCGCCGTATCTCTTCTTCTTTTACGATCCCTCTCGCCCGGGCCAGGTAATAGATAAAAAACAGGAGTGAGATGATCAGGATTGCAGAAATAATGATCAGGTTATTCCTGAATCCCTGTATCGTGCCGAGTATTTCATTTTCCGGAGTGGAGATAATGATTGACCAGGACGTTTTCCCAATTTTTACCGGCATATAGATTGCCTGGAATTTCTGAGATGACAAATTCCGAAGGATATCTCCCCTGACCGTATACGCGCTGATACCTTGCGATCCCTTCATCGCCTCCTGTGCTATTGCCAAGACTGTGGGAGAAGAGTTAAAGACTTCAAAGACGGATTTGCCAACCTGTTCGGGATAGGGTGAATAGAGCACTATACCGTTCTGGCTGATAGTCCAGGCATATCCCGAATCAAGGATACGGATAGTGCCCAGGTTTTCCCTTGCCAGGGCATCAAAGGGAATCAGTATTGCAATGCTCCCTCTGAACGTGCCATTCTCAAAGACCGGCATATGAAATGCTATTGTCCTGAATCCCTGGACTGAAGTGAACACATCGCTGATCACCACGGAATGAGTGCTCATCAGCTGCCAAACGTGGGACTGGGATGAAATATCTGTTGCCGTGGATGTTTCCACGGGATACGTATAGGAAATGATCCCCTTCTCATCTACCCGGGTAATGGATGATATCTCACCGGTATGACTGTTAAAAAAATCCCTCATCAGGTCCCTGCCATCCGGATCGAGCGTAATAATATGGTTATTCCCCGCAAGAAACGAGAGGGAGTTGTTATACGTATCAAAAAAGCTTTCAATTCCTGCTGCTGCCTGTCCTGCATGCACTAACTGTTCATTATTTACCTGTGCAATGGTTTTTGATTCAATATCGGTATAGGAGGTATACAAAAGAAATCCGCATATGACCAGTAAAACGAGAAAAACAGCAAACTGCCGGAGGTATCGCATTCATATCACCGGAATTTTCATCCTATATTCTCCTGCCATGCGCACGTTTTTTTGGAAATAAAACATGAATATGCTTCTTTTGCCATAGATTTATTATAACAGTTTCCTTTCTGATCCACGGTGACACCACTGTTCCCATCACGGGAGGTCTGATGTCATTTTAATTGGAACCAGGCAGGATAATGCAGGTCTATTGTGTCTCGTTCGACCATATTCTCCGACGGTGGCTTTAAGCCGGAATATGTCTGACAGGAATTTTCTCTGGTATTCTCCGACGTGAAATAGGAAGATTTTGGAAATCCTGCCCTTATCAGCAAGACCTTATATTCCCTGTTTTTATCTATTATCATCCCGCCAAACACCGCTCTATGCGGATTTTTGCCGGGTGATTTTCAGCAAAGAACCGCACGGTATTGTCGGGTCGTTTTCTGGATTATCCTCAAATATATTGTGTCTGTAAGCATACTTTTTCGGGCACTATATGGCCATATATAGCCAAATGGGGGACGAAGGGGAAAACAGGGACTGAAACGGGGTCGGAACAGGCAGTCGATATCTGACTCTGACAGGAGATCTCCTGGTTTCGATCAGGGTTTGGATATCATCCATAACCGCGGACAGGAAGATGAATCAAATATAAAATTACGATAATACTACAGTATGCAGCCCCGATATCTCATACAATGTTAATTCGGTTGGTTCTGCCATCCATGCAGCACAGGTAACAAAATGTGCCTGCATATGGGGAGTGACGATATGATTGTCAAGGTGTTTCCGGCTCTCCCACTCTTCACAAAAGATGTACAGCCCCTGATCAAAGACATCTGCGTGGAGTTCATACCGGGTACATCCCGGTTCTGCACGAACAAGGGGAATAATCCGGTCAACCTGATGAATAAAGTCCTGACAATGATCCGGGTATACACGACACCTGGCTGCAACAAGTAACATACACACTATTCAGATTAAACCAGGAAAAAGTACCTGATTCCCTATTATGGTATAATGCGGACTCCTGATGTGGTCCCATGGGTGATATGGGGGGTAGTGACGGCATGTCCTTGAAAAAACAGCATCATACCTGCGTGTCGGGGAATAATCTGATTTGGGAACCGGAGGATTGATTTGTGGCGGACCGGGGAGAGGCAGGCATCAGTTTTTCATGAGTGTGGTGAGCCTGCCCACTAGTGCGGTTACGAAACCCAGAACACCTGTATCTTTCTAAAAAAAAATGATTGGATCGCGCTCATTCCACGGTTATCCGGTCGTAGAAGACTGCCGCAAGTACAGCACCCAGGACCGGACCGATGATGTAGATGGGGAAGAATGCCCAGAGGTTCGAGCCACCTAAAAGTAAGTCCATAACGAACGGCCCGAATGTCCGGGCGGGATTGAGCGATGCACCGGCAATGTTCCCGGTCGCCGTAATCATCCCGGCCACGGTCAGGCCTATCATGAGTCCGGCGAATCCCGGCGGGGCTTGCTTGTCCACTGCGACACCCATGATTACCAGCATCAGTACGAAGGTCGCAATTGCCTCGACGAGGATTGCCTGCCCGTACCCGATTCCGGGAAACGGAGTTGTCGCCCCGAGCCCACCAATCGTGACTGCGTCCATCCCAACAGTCAGGAAGAAGAGCAGGCTCCCGATTGCTGCCCCGATACACTGGGAGATTACATACGCAACCGCGTCACCAGCCGGGAACCGTTTCGTTGCCCAGAGTGCAATCGTCACTGCCGGGTTGATATGAGCCCCGGAAACACGGCCGAGTGCGTAAATAACCCCCGCAATCACGATACCGAACGAGATCCCGATGGCAAACCAGTCGCCGAGCCCACCGAGCTGGCCAATTCCGATATTGAACGGTGTGGCCGGCTTTGTCCCGTTCGCGATCATCAGCGTGATCGCTGCTGCCCCGGCACCGAAATACACGAGGAGCAGCGTCCCGACCCCTTCTGCTATGCTACGGGAGGTGAGCGACGCCATCACTTACCCTCCCCGTATGCAGCATTGCAGTCCGGGCAGAGCATCCGGGGCATCTTCCTTGGCAGTTTTTTCGAAGGAAGCGGGTACCCCCCCTCCCAGACATCGACTTCTTTTCTGATCGTATGCTTCATGCAGGTCCCCATTCCGCAGGCAACACATACTGCCACGGCATCACTTTCTTTTCCTTCCTTTGCACAGACGTAACATTTCATGATTTTTCACCTTTTGTTCAAGAATTATGATCAGACTGCTTCCTTCCACTGGCAGGAGCAGTGCCGGAAATCCATCAGGGCAGCCGATGCACAGTCCTTACAGATCCGGGCAGGTGCGGCTGCTATTTCCTTGTGCAGTGCGATAATGTTGGTCATCAGGGTTGCGGTGACCGGCTCGCTCGTAAGCAGGCACGGGTAATCGGCGAGCCGCATCATCGCCGAAAACCGCACGGTCATTGCACAGGCAGGATATGCGTATCGCTGCGGGTTGGCGAGCACCTCATTTTTCAGGATTGGCGAGAGATCGACTTCGAACCCGGCTACTTTTGGTTTCACCATGCCCGGCTCACTGCTCTGCATCCTCCTCGCCTTGTCCACCAGCTTCCAGCCCCGGTAGATCATATCCATGAAATCGCAGTTGTGGAGTTCGATCGCTGCTCCCCGCTTCGGGTAGAGCTGGACATAGTTGTGATAGCGTTTCGTCAGCATGTCCACGACCATGATCGCATTGAAACCATCGAGTTCGAGGATGTACTCCGCAGCGCTTGCTGATGCGCCGGTCGCAACCGACAGCACTTCGTTTTCGGTCTTCATCTTCGGTGCCGCTGCGTTCAGGGTCTTGTCCATCACCTGGGTCACCGACTCGATGACCGCCATGATCACATCGTCCTTGCACATATTGTACGTGGACTGGGAGATATGGTGCGCTATATCCCCAACACAGTATGCCGGTACCGTAACGATGTTACCGTAGTGAACTCCCTCATCGAGTGATGCTTTAACTGCACCCTGCATCTTCGTGCGGTAGTCCTTCATGTACTTCCGGCAGTCAAACGAGGACTGGCCCACGCTGTCCATGAGTTTTGCCTGTGCATCGACCGGTGTATCGTAGATGGACTGGATCATGGAGACTTCCTGCTTCACGGCATCTGCAAGAGTTGCACCGCCTTCAACCGCATGGGCAAAAACGTCCCCGATACCATACGAGGTGTTCATAGCCCATGACTTCGCGGCAAGGATTGTCTGCTTGTGGGCAACCGGGATGTCAGTGGTTTTGAGGATCTGGTTGACGATATTGCTGCTGCTTCCCGGGATAAGGGCAAAGTCCACGACGCAGGTGGGGCCATAGAAGCCCGCATACCGGCGAGCCGATTCCTTGCCGATCAGGGCTTCAGCCTTGCCGACGACTTTGATAAACACATCCACACTCTTCCTGAACTTCGGGTCGGCATCGAAGAGCATTTCCATGATGACCGGTGTCTGGTAGTGTTCCACAAAGGGATCGTCCTCGGGACGGATGGTGTTCGTCAGGCCTTTCAAAATCGTGTAATGGGCATTAACTGAATCAGTGTGAAGGGCAAAGACCGCCCTGCTCTGGCCCCCGGCGGGTTTCATCTCTTTCACTGCATCGACATACGCTTTGGTGTCGTCGATGACGAAGTTTTGCCCGCGTTTCTTTTTTACCTGGTTCACATCTGCGTACTGGGCAGCCATCGCTTCCGTGATCATTTTTTTGATTATTTCCTGCATAATTCCGCCACTCCCGGCACCAGTATCAAACGGAATGCCGACAGGCATCCATTAGCACATGTTTTATTAATAATTTTACATGATGTTTGTGGCGCACGGGTGCTTTGCGGGTATTTTCAGGTACCCTCCTTCGATATGAAGAACGCGGAATAAGATTGAAAGGGAAAAAGGTGGAAATCTCTATCCGGAACCCGATCCCTGCCGGCATCATTTTAGAAAACCGGACTTACGTCATCATCGTAAAAGCACTTCGGCCTTTTTGTTGTCAGTGATGATAACGTCCTCGTTAATCAGCCCCCCAAATCTGTTTTTGTTCAGTTTCTCCATCTTGTCCTGGATATACTGGGAAAAATAGCCTTTATACCGGACTTGTAATTCGGGAAGCATCCAGTCCTGTTCCGTTATCGTTTTCCGGCAACAGGGAGAACCACACGCACAATCCATTTCAAAGATCATATCGCTTCCCACCGATGCTGAAACGGTCATGCCATAATCAAACGTGATCTCTTCTCCGGCTTTGATATCCCGCATCGCAACCAGAAAAACCTGGCCTTTGAAACCACTGTTGGGGTCACAGCTGTGATTGAAAAAGTCCGCATCTTCCGGATTTGTACAGGCAGGACCCAGGACAAAGCGCTCTTCGATTTGCATGGTATATCTCTGCATATTTTCGGGGATCTGATACATCTCATCGATCAGCATTATCTTCCCCCCGAATATTGCCAGCCTCTCGTCTTTTCTGATATCCGCTTTGGCAAATATTCCAGAGCCCTGTGTATCTGAATTTCTTTTCTCAAGATTGGGATTCAACCAGCTGTTGGTATTCATGAACACGCTCTTTTTGGTACCTCAGTAGATTATGAGGTCGGTATTTTTGACTGTTGTGATGAAACCGGTTTTATCATCGGATACTAAAAAATACCCCTGCGGGAGCATTCTGACTCCTGAAACCCCATTCTCCTTCGGAGATATTCCAGCAATTCCTGTCAGATCCCCCCTTCTCCGGCCTCATCTCCCAAGAGTCTATCCGGGCTCATTATGAGCCCGGTTTGCCCATCCGAACGATCTGTTTCCGGTACAGGTTGCAAAAATATGCGAATTCCGGCAAATGTTTTGAAATATTCCCAATACATCGTTCTCCCGCCTAAATACGAAATATGTGGGCAGGAAAATGTACGCCAATGGATGCTTTTGGAGGGCAAAACGGCGCTTACATTAGCCCCCCGGTCAGGCGCCCCCTTTTTCGCCAACAGAACACTTCTCTATGCGGTTTTTTGCTGCGGGAATCTTTTGCGGAAAAACAGTACGGTACAGGCAGGTTGTTTTCCGGATTATCTTCAAACCAGAATGTGCAATGAGCTCACTTTTTCCGGGCATTATAATGCCAATTATGGGCAAAACGGAGGTCAAGACGAATTTTTAAAAAATAGTGCTGGTTTTTGGTGAATTGGTGCTGTACAGGTTTTTGAGGGGAAAAGATGGGCTGGAACGGGGATGGATTATATTGTTCAATCAGCCGTTTTCTAACAGGAAGGGATCATGTTCAGGTTATTGGGATGTGAACCTGTACTGTCCCTTCGGTACCGTGATCTCGAACCGTGCCCCCTTTCCCGGCTCACCGGTTTCCGTAATAGTTATTCTGGTAATTTCAAGGATTTCCCGTACAAGGAAAAGCCCGACAGTTTTATTCTTTTGAAAATCCGGTAAAAATATTTTGTCCTTGATATCCTCAGATATCCCCATGCCATTGTCTTCAAAGAGCAAGGTAATGGACTCCGATCCTTCAGTATACCTCAATGTAACTTCCGTTGCTGTCTTCCCATGCGTGAGCGTATTATCCGCAAGAATCTGGAAGACCTGTTCCAGCAGGGGATCGGAAAAGATTTCAAGACCGTTGAGAGTGACCGTATGTTTCATTCTCAGGAAATCCAGGTGAGATATTGCCAGAAGGAACACCTGGCTGACATTCTGCCATCGTGGCGGCCTGAGCCCGAGATCCTGATACGTCTGGGAGAATTTCAGGGAACGGGTAATAATCTTCAGAATATCCTCCTCTTTCTCGATAATTAATCTCAGGGAACTCTCTGTCACCTTGTCTTTTGCCAGATGGTTGTACCCCGAAAGGGTAAATATCATATTCTCAATGTCGTTGAATGTTACATAATTTAACAGATTGAGTTTTTTCCTTGCGAGCCTGAGTGCCTGTTCGCTCCTGGTGAGTTCCTCGAAGTTCTCCCGCAGTTCCTCTTCTGCTGCTGTCAGCTGCTCGTATGCAGCATGGAGTTCCTCATTATTCCGGATCAGTTCGGCAGTCTTCTTCCGGACCTGTTGCCGGAATATAAAACTGATGATTACGAAGAGCGCAACAAGACCGATCGCAGTGGCAAGGCTCCACCAGACATAGGGTGGTATGACCCAGCTGGCTTTCATACCAAACCATTTCTCCATCGACTTGCTGTAGGTGGATGAGGGATCGGCCTTTCCTTCCGCAAGGTAACGGTCGATGGTTACCAGAAGGTCCTGGTTCTTTCCTTTTTGTACTGCAAAACCAATTGATGAAGGATTGAACATCACGGGTGTCGTGGAGAGGTCGTATCTGTTGGCAGATTGCTCACCTGCCATACTGAACACAACCGCGGCATCTGCAGTTCCTGCTGCAGTCCCGGCAAAGACCTCATCCAGGGAATCCTTTTCAAGGTACGTGGCATTGATGTTGAACTTCCTTGCGTAATCCCGGAATGCGATCCCATTGATATCCCCCTTGAGCAGCGCGATCCGTTTCCCGTCAAGGTCAAGGATCGTATTGATGCCGGACCCGTGGGGTGCATAAACCTGTGACCATGCAGAAAGAGCCGGCTCATGGTTGAAATCATAGAGTTTCTCCCGTTCCGGCGTACTGACTACCCCCATAACGAGATCGATCTCGCCGGAAGCCAGTTTATCCCAGTTCTCTGAAAGCGTACTGTGAACCCAGATGATTTTCCATCCCTCTCTCGCAGCAATATCTTCGATCAGGTCGACAAAAAGGCCCGCCGGTTTTCCCTGCTCATCGGTAAAAACCGATGGTTTGAGTTCAGGGAGGGCTACAGTTACGTCGCGTGCGGCAACAACGGGGGAGAAGAGTGCAGCCAGCAGGAGTATAACAGCCGCTAGGAAGAACACTCTCCGCAGTGCGTATAAATCCCCGTTATCGTGAAGAAGGGAGGTTATCATACATAGACCAGATATCCCGGCTCCAATATCCTTGGGAATACGAGGTTTTTCCTGTACCTTCGTTAGTTGTGTGATGGAGGTGATGGAATATATTATTTGGGATAACTCCCGACAAATTTTTTGGACTCTTCATACGCCATGGATGAGAATTTTATATGGGGAAAGGGAGGGAACAGGTTCTTCTGGACCTAAGATCACCTTTATGACCTTTCCCATCAATATTTACAGACCCAAGCTTGGAACCCGTTTATACGGGACGGCATGGTGCAAAGACTATGGCAGAAGTGGTCGAGGTTTTAGTACCCGGCGGAAAGGCTACCGCTGGTCCCCCCCTGGGACCGTCGCTCGGACCACTCGGTATCAACGTGAAGGCAGTTGTCGATGAGATCAACAAAAAGACCGCCTCATTCAACGGAATGCAGGTCCCGGTCAAGATCGAAGTCGACGCAAAGAAGGCGTTCACCGTCACGGTGGGTATACCGCCCACTACGGCGCTCATCAAAAAAGAGGCTAATATCGAGAAAGGTTCCGCAGAGCCCAACGTCAAAGTGGTAGGTAATCTACCATTTGAGGCCGCTGTCAGGATTGCCAACATGAAACTCCAAGGCATGCTCTCTTACGAACTGAAGACCGCGGTAAAAGAGGTCATCGGAACGTGCGTGAGTATGGGAGTTACGGTTGACGGCAAGAAGGCAAAAGAGGTTCTTGCTGCAATTGCAGAAGGCAAGTATGACAGTGTTCTCGTGAAATAACATGAGAAAACCATAGGAGATCGAAAGGTCGCGAACTATGGAGGAATCTGATGGTTGATAGAGCCAAAATTTTAGAAGCCGTGAAAACGGCGATAGAAAAAGCGCCAGAGCGTAAATTCTCTGAGAGCATCGATATTACCATCAATCTCAAGAATATCGATATGGCGCAGCCGAAAAATCGTATTGACGAGACGATTCTTCTTCCCCACGGTATAGGCGAAAAAATCGGGATCTGTGTTATCGGGAAGGGAGATATTGTCACCCAGGCAAAGGATGCCAAGGTTGATCTGATTATCGGCCCTGAAGAGGTTGAGCGGCTTGGTGGTGCACCCCGCGAAGCACGAAAAGTTGCCAGTACCTACCGGTACTTCCTTGCTGAGATGGCGGTCATGCCACAGGTCGGACGGTTCTTAGGTCCCCGGCTCGGTCCGCGGGGCAGGATGCCGATGCCGATTCCCGGCAGCACGGATATCCGCCCGATAGTCGAGCGCCTGCGCAACTCGGTGAAGATCAGGACAAAAGACAAGACTGTCTTTTCGACAAAGGTCGGAACAACGGCTATGAAGCCTGAACAGGTCGCTGAGAATATCGAAGCGATTGTCAAGAGGATTGAAGCTGTTCTCGAACAGGGTCCGCTGAATGTCCGCTCTGTCTTTGTCAAGACGACCATGGGTCCTGCAGTGAGGTTGGAATAATGGCGTTGTATACACACCACCTTCCCTCCTGGAAGAAGGACGAGGTCGCTGATATCAAGGAGAACGCAAAAAAGTTCACGCTTATTGGGCTTGTCGATATGTATGGTATCCCGGCACAGCAGGTACAGCAGATCCGCAGGAACCTCCGCGGTAAGGCTGTCATCAAGGTGACGAGGAATACACTCATCAAGCACGCGTTCGAAGAGATTGGCGGCGATATGAAAGGACTCACGAAATATGTGTCCGGTCACTCGGCGCTTATCTTCACTAACGACAACCCGTTCAAGCTCTTCAAGCAGCTGGAAAAGACCAAGACAAAGATGGCGGCCAAGCCGGGCGAAAAGGCGCCGGAGGATATCGTCATTGAAAAGGGACCGACCAGTTTCAAGCCGGGCCCGATTGTCGGTGAGCTCCAGCAGGCCGGTATTCCCGCAGCGATAGAAGGCGGGAAGGTCAAGATCCGCGAGACCAAGACGGTCGTGAAGAAAGGCGGCGTTATCTCGGCAAAGCTTGCGACCATCCTGGTCAAGCTCGATATCAAGCCGATGGACGTTGGACTTGCACTGCAGGTCGCGTACCATGATGGCGATATCTTTGAGCCATCGGTGCTTGCCGTTGACGAGACCGTTATTCTCGGGCAGATCCAGCTCGCTGGTCTCCAGGCGTTCAACCTGTCAGTCAACGCAGCGATCCCGACAAAGGACACGATGGGCGCAATCCTGACAAAAGCAGTCAGGGATGCACGGGGACTTGCAGTCGAAGCAGCGATCTATGAAAAAGACGTTGTTGATGCGATTATTGGTAAAGCGTACAGGGAAAGCCAGGCAGTCAAAAGCCTGGTAAAATAATTATTGATATTGAGGTGAACAAGATGGAATATATCTATGCAGCACTTCTCCTGCACAAGGCAGGCAAGAAGGTCGATGAGAACGGCGTCAAGGCAGTCCTTACCGCCGCAGGTGTAGCAGCAGACGAATCACGCGTAAAGGCACTCATTGCAGCACTCGATGGCGTAAACATCGAAGATGCAATCAGCAAGGCCGCCGTAGCACCGGTTGCCGCAGCAGCAGCACCCGCAGCAGCAGGCAAGGCAGCACCCGCAGCCAAGGAAGAAGCACCAGAAGAGCACAAGAAGGAAGACGAAGAGAGCGGTATGGCAGGGCTCGGTGCCCTGTTCGGATAATTCTCTTTTTTCTTACTTCTTATCTGGTTAATCTGTTATTTCTCGATCTGTTTTTTAATGGTTTCATGCATTAGTTGGCACATAATTCTCCGTTACCATTACCCGGTGTGCCAGAGCTGAGTCACAATAAGATTTCCCTGCACGGCCGTAATTTATTAAATTTTTCCGGGAAAGTATAGCGAGAAATTGAATTGTAAACGGTTCCTTATATTGTGATCAAAATCATTTCGATTAATTTATAATAACACCTTTTTAAAAGAATCTTATGTATATCAAGATACCAAAGTCATTCTGTTTTCTATTCTCATTTATGATCAAGTCCAGTTTTTTATCAGGCCGGTGATTGGATGAGTACCGTGCGTTTTTGCTTATTTATAGCAGGTCTCGTAATGCTCGTTGGTTTTGCAAGTGCACTGACCCCGACAGCGATGTTTAATGGGACGCCGGTAAGCGGGATAGCTCCTCTGACCGTAACATTCACGGATCAGTCAACGGGAAATCCCGCGGGCTGGGCATGGTATTTCGGTGATGAGAATTACACAGCACCGTGGACCCAATTGAATGCGAGTGCCGGATGGTCTGTAAGACGCTCTCATAGCATCGTGGTGATGCCGGATGGCAGTATAGTGCTTATGGGTGGTCGGGCCGGTGAAAGTACGTTTAGGAATGATGTCTGGAGATCAATGAATAACGGGGTTACATGGGTACGTGTGAATGCAACACCCGGGTGGTCAGCACGCTATAGTCACAGTAGTGTGGTAATGCCGGATGGCAGTATTATACTAATGGGGGGAATGACTGGCGTTTTAATGAATGACGTGTGGAGGTCAACTGATAACGGGACGACATGGACTGAGATTACCCCAAGTGCCGAGTGGTCTGCAAGAGCTCATCATAGTACTGTAGTGCTGCCCGACGGCAGCATCGTGCTGATGGGTGGTACTGAAAGTGACGCTTATATGAATGATGTGTGGAGATCAACCGATAACGGGACGACATGGACTGAGATGACCCGAAGTGCCGGGTGGTCGCCAAGAGCTGCTCATAGTAGTGTAGTACTGCAAGACGGCAGCATTGTGCTGATGGGTGGTTTGGATGCGAGTGGCAATAGGAATGATGTGTGGAGATCTACCGATAATGGGACGACTTGGACCAGGATGACCCCCGGTGCCCGATGGTCGGCACGGCAAGCTCTCAGCAGTGTGGCGATGCCTGATGGAAGCATCGTATTAATGGGGGGTTCGCTTAGTGTCAGCAGCTTTGAGAATGATGTCTGGAGATCAATGGATAACGGGGCTACATGGACTGAGATCCCAAATGCCGGGTGGTCAGCAAGATGTTACCACACGAGCGTGGCAATGCCAGATGGCAGCATTGTATTAGTGGGGGGTGGCAGTAACATCAGCGATAAGAATGATGTCTGGCGGTTCACGACGCCTGGTTCCTCGGCTCAGAACCCGGTTCATACCTATACAATCCCTGGAACTTATCAGGTATCTTTGCAGGCATACAATGCCAGTAGTTATGACAGCACGCGAAAGGCCGGTTATATCACGGTCTACCTCACGGATGATGGAGGCTCTGATTCCGGCGGGGATATTCCTCCCCCAATCCCTCCAAACCCCACAACAACCCTTACAGGTACAACAATCAATGAAACGGTGAACGTCGGAGGTGGATCGGCGGTGAACCGTGCCGAGGTGACAGGAACAAACCTTGGGAAAAACCTTGTAGTTACTGCGTTCCCGAGAAACAGTCTCCCTTCGAACATAGCCTTGACCCAGATGACCGTATATCAGTACATTTCCCTGGTATCGAGCACTATCCCGGGTGTCGTTGACCAGGTAATCCTTGAGTTCAGTGTCCCGCAATCATGGCTCACCGAACACGGGTTCACGGCCGGTGACATCGTGATGATGCATTACGAAAACGGGCAGTGGCAGGAACTCGATACCCGGTATGTTTCACAGAAGAGCGGGAACGTGTTCTACCGTGCAACAACACCCGGTTTCTCATATTTTGCCATTGTGTACCGGAAGGATGGCACCGATATGGGGGCCGTCACACCTGTGGCAACGACAGCCCCCACCCTGGTGGCCGTGTTGAAAGCACCGGTGCAGGAGGCTCCCACAACGGCAGAAATTACAAGAGAAAAAACACCGGCAGTCCCGCCGGCCCCGGTAACACAGTCTTCCGGGGGGATTCCCATGACGACGATTATTGTCGGCACAACTGGGGCAATTGCCACGGTCATAAGCACGGTTCTTATAAGACGCTGGTGGATCCGGAAACAGAACCCGACGTTGTTCCGGAAAAACGACCGGTATTAACCTCATATCCTATTTTAAAGGGCATCCAGCTGTAAACAGAAATTGCCAGGATAAGGAAAAACGCTAATAACAGTATGGAATGGGGCTCGGGGCCTCTCTATCCAAGCCGGACCGGGCTCGCCTTCTCGGTCTCCTTCTCGACTATGACCGCTGTCCCGTACGCGAGCAGTTCAGTCATATAACTGATCTCTGACGAATCGAATTGCACCCCGATGACCGCATTTGCGCCCATCTTTTTTGCATGATCCTTCAACCGATCAAGTGCCTGTTCACGCGACTGGTTTAACAGTTCTGTGTACTCATGGATTTCTCCGCCGGCGAGTGAGCGGAGACCGGCCGTGATATTGCGGCCAAGCCCCCGGCTCCTCACGATGAGCCCCCAGGTGAACCCGATAGTCTTTGTGATCCGGTATCCCGGGAGGTATGGCGTACTTACGACAATAATTTCATCCTGCATTGATGTCACCTCCGTACAGGTCGACTGATTACTATTCAAAAGTTTTCAGATAGAGAAAAAAGAAAAGAAAAAATTGGAGCAGACTCGTCTAATACGTCCTTACATTCACGACATTCTTCACATCCGCGACCGTCATCCCACGGTACAGCCCGGCGCCGTACATAATCTGGACCGCCTTCTTGTCGATCAGGCTGAGCCGGATATTGGTATTGTCGTCGTAATAGAACATGCTGTCCGGGTATTTCAGGGTCTCACCCTTACATCCCAGTTCGTAAAGAAAACTCCTCAGGATGATATGGGTCCTCAAATCGCCTTTGAGATTGTCATTGATGTAGATCGTCCCCGAACCGATCTTTGCATAAGAAACAGTGCCGGATTTGAATTCCTTTGAATAAGATTCCGAGGGGATTGCACCCATCCCGGTCTCGGCAACGAATTGCAGGACAATGTTGGCATTTGCTGTCGTCTTGATGTTTTCAGAGAACTGGTTGGTGGCAGAAAGGTCGTTGAACTCGGTGATGAATGACCCTAACAGGGCCATATCCGCATTGTTTCCATTGAACAGCGAAAGAGTGACCAGTGGCTTTGGGCCAGCCGGCTCATAGGCCAGGCGGTCAAGCTGGGTAGTGCCCGACCCGAAAGCAATGTCCATGAAATGCCGGGTTATATCGTCAGACGTTATAGAACCGGTTGTTGTGACCGGTGGAAGCGTGGGGTTTTGGGTGACCTGCGGAGATGTTGTTGATGGCACGGGTACTGTAGTCTGAACTGCAGATACTAACGGTGTAGTCGGTGGAACAGGCTGGTCCTGGGCTGGGGTTGTACATCCCGAAACCAGTACAAGAGTTAGTGAGAAAAAAATAATGAGAGAATACCACAACAGACGGGATTTTTCCATGCATATGTCTTTTCCTGGGTTCGGATATAAGACTATCCGACGTTAAATTGCTGGAGGTAGGATCGTTTGTTACACCGGTACCCCTACGTAAATATTGTGCTTGGTAGCGACGATCTTCACCCGGACCTGCCCGGACTCTTTCCCGCAGTTGTATACCGAAACGACCCGGTTCCGGGCAACACCGAGCATCTCGCCGTGGATCCATCCCGGTGCCCGGATCTCGACAGTCACTTTCTCGCCTTTGGAAAAGACAAGCGGGATAAAGGGGCGCCTCACCGTGCCAAAGTCCCTGGCCGGGTCAAGCCGGAGGTTAATCCCGAATTCCTTCTCCCACGGCCGGATGCTCCGGTTGAAGAACTGCCACCAGCTCTGGGCTTTGACACCCTTGGGTGACCTGCCGTACCGGTAGTGCTCGAACTTCTGGATACCCAGCGGCGGGAAACGTTTGCCGGCACCGATCTCCTGGGCAAACCGGATCAATTTGGGGATCTCCGCATCATTGATCCCTGGTATATACACGGGTGCAATGAGCAGGTCGATCCTGCTCCGGACAATCGCTCTGGCTGCATCGGTAAGTTTTTCGCTGTCATACCAGTCCACTCCTGCAAGCAATTGTGCGATTGCCGGGTCAAGAGCATGGAGGGAAAGGTTGATCCGGTCAAGACCCGCCGATTCCAGCGCCGAAATCTTTTCCTCGTTGAGCAGGGTACCGTTGGTCTGGAGCGAGATGACAGTCACCTCGTCGATCTCTTTGAGTGCCGCGATGAGTTCCGGGAGACGGGAGTACATAACCGGCTCACCGGGAGAATCAATGTGGCATTCGACCCCCGCTCCCTTGAACTGTGCAATTTCCTGCACTGCTTCCACCAGGTACTCCATCTCAACTTCATAACTGGTGGCACGCGTTGTTGATGCCGGGCCTGCATCGACCGAGCAAAAAGGGCAGTTTAAATTACAGCCACAACTCGGGCGCACCTGCAGGAGGCTGGTACCACGGTCTATGAGGCCAAAGTAGAGAGAACCTATCAGGGGAATCTCCGAATTTCGGGTTATTCTGAAGTGTGTCATGAATAAACCAAACCGTTAAAAAATTGCCGGTAATTCCTTATCGGTGTTTTATCCGGCAGCCTTTCCACTCCCCCCGGTAGAGCTCAGGGCGGGGATTGTCCATACGGGCGAAGAGAAATTCGAATGCCTCCTTGTCTATAATAGCTCTTCCGGTTTTCTGGCAGTATTTCCTGAATGCTTTGTACAGTTCAGTACAGGAAACATGTGCTGATGGTTCGGGGATGAGGATATCCTTGTGGAAATTCCAGATCCCATCGAATTCGCTCTCATCATCACAGGGCATTACCACCACCCTTGCCCTGCTTTCTGCAATCTCCTGTCGTGTGAGAATACTGTGGAGATCGCAATAATAATCCTGAAGGATTGTTAAGCCCTGGCGGAGGTCGTTCAGCTCCATTTCGAGTTTTTTAATCATCTTTTCCTGTCGGATAATTCGGTCAGATATGTCCATGGGTGGTGGTTTCCTTTTTATGTTTCTTGCTGATAAAAGTGTTCGTTTCTTGCCGCCCGCACAGAACTTCAGCCCATCGTTTCCCGCTGTTTTGCGGCATACACGCACTGTCCGAACGAGACGCAGCCATCACCAAGCGGGTAGTCCCTGTTCATGACACATTCAAAGGCATGGTCGCTAATCTCCCGGCGGATGGTTTCCCGGATTGCATGATTATAGGCAACCCCCCCGCTCAGGGCGATCTTATGTATCCCTTCGCGTTCGGCCGCATGTATAGCCATCTGTGCGATTCCCCGGCCGAGGTTGTACTGGAACGAAGCGGCGATGTTCCGGATCACCCTTGCATCCCCGTCCCGTGCTGCCTGCTTTTGACAAAACGCCGACTGCAAGAGGGAACGGCTCGAAAGTTGCTCACCCCCGTTCCGGGTGGAAAAGATGAGATCCCACGCTTCGGCGTGTCCGCCAGCTGCCGTGGACTCCAGTTTCATTGCAGGTTCGCCATCATACGTACGTTCCCGGCAAATTCCCAGCAGGGCGGCAGCGGCATCGAGTACCCGCCCGGTACTGGTGGTTTGTATGACATTGAATCCCCGCACCACCTGTTTTTCCAGCACACCCAGCTCAATATCAGACCAGCCCCGGGTAGCAAGGAGGGAGAGAATTTTCTTATCCGGCAGGATCCCATAAAGCATGCGTTCGGGAAATCGTGTTGCGAGATCTCCCCCGGGCATAGCTACCGGTTCAAGATGGGCTACGCGCCTGAGATCCGGCACCTGTCCGGAAAAGATCTCGCTTCCCCAGACAGTCCCGTCATCTCCATAACCAACCCCGTCGATCGCAATACCGATACAGGGTTCAGTCGTTGTCGCTGCTATATGCGCCCGGTGGTGTTGTACCGGGATGAGTTCAAGTCCCTGGTCCGATGCTATCTCGCGGGCGAAGCGCGTGGTGAGGAACTGGGGGTGCAGGTCATGAGCGATTACATCGAACTTCGCCCCGAGCAGTCGTTGTAGGTTTATGACAGTCTCCTGCAGGTACTCGAGCGTCGCCGGGTTCCTCACGTTACCCACATGGGGAGAAGTGACCGTAAACCCGTTCCGGTACAGTGTGGCATTCGCGTTCAGTTCCGGGCCCACCCCGAGGATGCAGTGTCTCCCCAGATCAATCGCTGTCCGCTTCGGGGCAATCCCCCGCGACAGCCGGATAATATACCCGTCCCTGATAACCGAGTCGTCGCACCGGTTCACGATCTTACGGTTATGCAAAAGGAAGAAGTCCACATCGCGGTTCAGCTTTGCCATCGCCTGATCATTACCGGTGATCATCGGGTAACCGGGCATATTGGCACTGGTCATAATGAGCAGCGGGTGTTTCAGGTGCCCAAAAAGCAGGTGATGAAGCCCGGTATATGGCAGCATACACCCTATCGTGTGGAGATTGCTGATGGATGCATGAGCCGTTGGATCCCGTTTTTTTAAGACAACGATCGGGTGGACCGGGCTCTCCAGGTACTGTTTTTCCTGATCGGAAACGATTGCAAGCCGGTCAATATGGTCCGGACGGACCATGATAGCAAAGGGTTGTTCGATCCGCCCGAGCCGGTGCTTCAGTTCATCGGCCGACTCCTCGATGCACGCGAGGTGAAATCCGCCAATACCCCGCATCGCAAGGATTTTTCCTGCGTCGAGCAGTTCTGCTGCTTCCCGGATAGGGTCCAGGCCTTCAACCGTATTCCCCCGCGTATCGGACAGTTCAAGTTCCGGACCGCAGGTGCTGCAGGCAATTGTCTGGGCATGATGGCGACGGCAACCGGGATCACCATATTCCCGGGTGCAGGCTGCACAGGCAGGGAAGTCTGTCATCGATGTCCGTTCACGGTCGTACGGCAGCGAGTTGATGATGCTGTACCGGGGTCCACAGTTTACACAGGAAGTTGCCCAGTAATTATCATATCTTCCGCCTTTGTGGAAGATATCGCTGATGCAGTCATCACAGATCGCAATATCCGGGGGGATCATGCCTGTCAGCGATCCGGTCCCGCTCGGCAGGATGAAGAAATCATCCGGAATTTCCTGCAGCGTGCTCGAGACTTCAACAGAATCAATCCGGCAGAGCGGGGGCCCTTGTGATACTGCAGCTAAAAACGTTTCAAACCGCTCTCCACGGGCAAAAATTTCCACTTCACTGCCGAGATTTTTCACCGAACCGGAGATTCCCAGGGCACGTGCCTGTGCATAGACAAACGGGCGAAACCCGACACCCTGGACAATTCCGCGAACTGTGATTTTACCCGTTTTTTGCATGGTTGTGCCGCAAAAATTTATTGATTCATGGAACCATATAATTATAGGGTTTTATTGTGCCGGGCCATATTCGAATCGTAAACGATCCCGTAGAGCTTGTTCCTCTCCTGATGACGTTCAACGACCCCTCTTTTAAGAAGGTCTACGAACTATTGAACAAATCATGGCTGACAGAAGAGGAAATTCGAGCGCACGTCGATAACGACTGTGTGTCGATGTGTCTTCAGCTTTTAAAGAAGGGAAATCTCGTGGAGGAACAGTGGCGGATGCCAAAACCCGGTGCAAAACCGCAAAAAGAGTTCCGTGCAACTTATAACAAGTTCCGGGCGAACTTCCAGTGTAACCTTTCGGATCTCTCCGATATCCTGTATATCTCGCTTTCCAATGACGAGAACCTCCGTGAAGTAGTCGAGCAGATTGAAGGAGAACTTATCAAGGGTAACAGTTCCATCAACGATCTCTCCCGGAAATTCTCTGTCAGTCCTATTTTTATCAAAGGACTTGCGAAAAGGATCATTCATATGGATGTCAAGGGACAGGGACTGGTGCTGCTTGACACCGGGCGCTAAGGATCCCCTCTATTCTATTTTGCGCAGCAAACGCGAAGTGTCACGGCTGCAGATTCTCGTGGAGATTGCCGAGCACCAGCCGGCAGTCCGGCAGCAGGAAATTGCAGAAAAACTTGGTGTCACACCACAGGCAATCTCAGAGTATATCCGCGAACTTGTCGATGAAGGGAAGGTTTCTGCAAGCGGCAGGGGCAATTACGAGGTGACCCGGTCAGGAATCGAGTGGGTGCTCGAAAATGCCGAGTCGCTTGAATCGTATGCCCGGCATATCCGCCGCGACATCATCCAGCAGGTTTCTGTCTGGACAGCGATTGCAGCAGAAGACCTGGCACTGGGAGACGAAGTTGGCGTGTACATGAAAGGCGGATTTCTCTGGGCGGGAAAAAAGCCACTGGCGGCAACCGGGACGGTAATTGCGGATGCGAAAAAAGATGAGGACGTGGGTGTCGCACGGTTAAACGGGATCATCGATCACAAGGAAGGGATGATACATGTCTGTAAGGTTCCGCGAATCCAGCACGGCGGTTCCAAAAAGATAAAAAAGGACATGCTGCTGGAGGTAACCAATGGTATGGGTGTCATCGCGGCAGTAGGACTCGAGGCATTCATCGCGCTGAAAGCGACCGGGAAAAAACCGGACATGTTTTTTGGTGCACGGGAAGGTGTCATTGAGGCAGCATTCCACGGGTTAGATTGTGCGATTGTAATTGTTGATGAAGAGTTCACGGATTTTTTAAAGCGACTGGAAAGTGTTGAACTCAAATACGTGATCCATGACCTGATCTCACCATGAAGATCCTTGTCCAGCCCCAGAAAGGCAGCAGTTACAAACTTCTCTTTTATGATGGCAGGCATGTGCTGGGTGCCGGGTTTGTTGACCTGACGGAGACCCCGCGTGGACCCCGCCCGACAAAGTATCGCCTCAAGTGGGGCGGAAAAAAGGACTACCGTCATACGCCTTCAAAGGAGCTGATATCCCAGCTGCGTGAAGCGGACATCCGCCTGGTCAAACCCGATCCGCAGTTTGAAACATTTCTGGGAGATTTCCAGATCAGGGCCGGTCTGGTTGACGCTTGTCGCATGTGCCTGCTGGATGAGCGGTTCACTCCCTTGAATGAGGAAAATTCTGTCACGTTTGGCAAAGGTGAGAAGATCTGTCTTGAGTGCGGGAAACGTGAGCTGCGCCGTGAAGTGTCCCATATCGGCAGGCTCGGGCTGGAGGGATATGCCCATCTCGAAAACCTGCTGGTGACGTTCCGTAACCTTGACCGGGTGTTAGCGACGCTGCAGCCTGATAAAAATACCATGAAAGCAGCACTCTATGACCGGCTCGAACCGCACCCGCTCATGACGACTGCTGCAATCGGGGAACTGCCCCTTCCACGGCAGTTTATTGATGCAAGCGGGGTTTCCCAGCTGATGCCGGCCCAGCAGCTTGCGGTGGAAGCAGGACTGCTTCACGGTAAAGACCTGCTCGTGGTTGCCGCAACAGCGAGCGGCAAGACCTTCATTGGTGAGATGGCGGGAATCAAGAATTATCTTGAAGGGCGGGGACGGATGCTCTTTTTGGTACCACTGGTAGCCCTTGCAAACCAGAAATACGAACGGTTCACGGAGCGGTACGGGAAAATTGCAAAGACCGGGCTCCTCACCGGGGTGAGCCGGCTCAATCTTCCCGAGACCCGGAAAGTGGGGGACCGGAATCCCCAGTCACCGATCGTTGTGGGTACCTATGAAGGGGTGGACAACATGATCCGTTGCGGGCAGAAGATGGCTAACATTGCCACTGTTGTGATTGATGAAGTCCAGATGCTCGAGGATGCCGACCGCGGGCACCGTCTGGACGGGATGATCGCACGGCTGAAGTATCTCGCCCCGCAGGCACAGTTCCTGTACCTGTCCGCTACCATCGGCTCCCCAAAGACGCTGGCAAAAAAATTAAACTGCAGCCTCGTCCAGTACGCTGAACGTCCGGTGGGGCTGGAGCGGTATCTCCTTTTTCTCGAGCGCAAACAGAAAATCCCGACGATAAAGCAGATGACGACCGAAGAGTACAAGCGGACGTCATCAAAGGGGTTCCGGGGGCAGACTATCATCTTCACCAATGCCCGTGCCCGGTGTCATACGATTGCTGACGCACTGGGCATGAGAGCTGCAGCATACCATGCCGGTCTCACATCGCAGGAGCGGCGGGATGTTGAGACTAAGTTCCTCGGGGGAAAACTGATGGCGGTAGTCACGACCGCAGCGCTCGGTGCCGGGGTGGACTTTCCCGCATCCCAGGTCATATTTGACGCGCTTGCTATGGGAAGGGACTGGCTCTCGGTGCAGGAATTCAACCAGATGGCGGGCAGGGCGGGAAGACCGGATTTTCACGACCTTGGTCGCGTTGTCATCCTTGCCGAGCCGGGAGGCACGTATTCCCGGGAAAACCCGTTTACCGAAGAGGAGGTGGCAATCCGTCTGTTGAAAGGTGTGATGGAGGAAGTCGCTCCAGAGCATGATTTCGAAAAGAGTTCAGAAGAGTACGTGGCAAATGCCGTTGCGTGTAATGGCGAGGAAGCCGATCTTGACCGGATCAATGGCCTGATGGTCGGCAGCATGGAACCCGTGCTTCCCGAGCTGATCGCCCACCGTTTTGTCGAAAAACAGGGAACCCGGCTTGTCATGGCACCGCTTGCACGGGTGATGGCCGAGCATTTTATCGGTATGGAGAGGCTCCTTGAGATCCTCCGGCTGACGAAATTCATGAATGATCCGACAGATGTGATCGCGGAGCTGGAGAGCGAGGATGTTCACAAGGAGAAAAAGACGGAAAAGGGAAAGGGGCCGGGGAAACCGGGGCAGCGGCTGAGGGAGCCTGAGAAGCCGAAGCATCAGCAGACGGGTGGGCAGCGGCATCAGCCTACCGTGGCTCCGCAACAGGGAACTCAGAAGAAGGGGAGGGGGAGGAGGTAGAAGGGGTCTAATCTAGACAATATTTTCCAGTCACAAATCGGTAAGCACATAGATTTATTTAAAACTGAAAATGAGTATTCATCAATAGAGGTGATTTTATTGATAAATAAAAAGATCCTTGACATTTTATATGATGATGCTTTTTCAGGTGATGCACTTCCAAGGTATTCGGGTTTTTCTGAAGAAAAATCTGATGAGCAATTTAGAAAAAAGCTCCATAACAAATTGGCAACAAATGCGATGAATGCCCAAAAGGCCGCCAATGAAGAAGCAGAAAAAATTAACAACGAATGGACACCAAAATTCCAAAAAATCTCTAAATTTGGTAAAATCCGAGATGTTTTTTTAATAGTATTGGGGGTGCTTATAATTCTTCTGGGAATATCGATGGGATATTCCGAAGCCGGTTTTTCTCCCGTTACTGCTGAACAACTTGGAATAGGATTAGCTGGTCTCGGCCTTTGTGTTACTTCATTTTATTCTTTTTTTTCTTTCAATGATGAGATGTTCCATCTCATCCTGATCTCTAAAACGGATGAAAATCAAGTATTTGCAAATATGTTAGCAATTCAAACACAATTGAGTTTTATTAGAAATGAAATAATGGATTTAAGGCAGTTCCAAATAAAAGAATCAAAAGGGATAGAGGATCGACATGTTTTATTAAAGCCTGAAAAATAGTATATTTTCTCTTCAAGACAAAAAATCTCCATTTCTCCCCCTCCCCCCAAAAGCGCCGGTAATCGCAAGTTCCGGTGCCCGTCATGTACCGGCAATTGCCAAACGCCCCACGCTGACCGGCTCCGGCTGCACCGGTTACGCGGAGACCCGGCCAGCCCCCGGGTTTCAGCGGCGAGGGGTGGGGCCCGGGCATTCCGGTACCGGTGGAGCTGAGCCCCTCCCCTTCGCTTACCTAGCACCCCCCCACCGAAAACACGCCCCTCCACTCCGCGGGACTTTCATAAATCCCGCGCTCTCTTCCGGATGTTTCCCCCTCTCCAGCTGACAGATGATCCCCTGGATCTTTTTTTGGTTAATCTCCTCACAAGGGGTATTGATAGTTTTGTGAAATTATTTCTGGATAGGACACGGAGCATTTTTTCATTTTTTTGAAATCTCTAAAAAGGAAATTGATAATGATTTTTTTCATAAACTGATTTTTATTTACTAATGCTATTAATTACTGAAGGGTCATCAGTATCAAGCGTGAAAGTAAGGAGCGAGCCGTCTTTTTTGGATTGTTCCATTAAACCGATATATGTCTTGTAGTCTGGAATATTTTTTCCAAGTGTGTAAATGCGTGCAGATGGAGTAAGCCAGACCGTAGCATATTCAGCATTTGCATTTTCGTCCACCATGATAACTTGCATCGTTATCTGGTGATCAAATGTGCTGTTATTGGGGGTCTGATTCGTTGCAGTACCTGGCGAAACCGCAGTCCCCGGAACGGTATTCTGTATGCCAAAAAATGCACCGGTACATCCGGCACTCAGCAGTACAACAAAGAGTATCCCCACGCAAGGGAGAATTCCGGATCGTATACAGGATTGTGATTGTTTTTTATCGGACATTATATACATCCAGAACGATTATAGGATGTTCAATGAAAAAGCATTTCTCGCACAACTCTTAACCGGTTCTGATATTCCGGCAATTGCCCGTGGGGGTTCATGCGGGCTGCGTTTTTTTAAACAAATCATAAAACCCGGTTCTGAAATGGCAGTATGTCGTACAATTATGCCGAAAGATAATCATTCAGGCAGCAGTTGACGTTATCAGGAATCACGTACCGTACAATCCTTCCATTCCATTGTACAGCAATAATCCTGTCCGCTAGTAATCGCCCGGCTATCAACCCTCATCCCTGTATGTTTATGGAGCCCGTTCCTGTTCCGGGCAATTGCCAAACGCCCCACGCTCACCGGCTCCGGCTGCACCCCAACACGCGAAACCGGCCAGCCCCTGAGTTTCAGCGGAGAGTGGTGGGGTTCTGTACCAGAAAGAGCAACCCGGGATACCTCTCCGGAACGTATCAGATCATGGCCTGTTCTGCCGTGTCCCTGATACCAGCATTCGTTTTTTCGAACTCCTGCTTCGTAGCACTGAGCGTCCCGGAGAGAAATGGAAGGAGGAAACCGGTGAATGTCTCACGCTGGACAAGCCGCGTCATTCCCCCCTGATCCATCAGGATCTCGAAACTGTGTTCACCGTCAAACAGCCCGGGGATCCAGAAAAAGCCTTTCCACCGGATTTCCCGGAAGGGATCAACGGTCAGGAGCTTCACGGTCAGAGTAGCCCCCCTGCCACCGGCATTCATGGGCACGATCAGGTTCTGCCCGATCTTCCGGTCGCGTATGGCATTCCTGATTTCCTCGGGAATATATGGGGAAACTACGAGTGTCTTCCAGATGGTTTTTGGGGATGCATTGATTGGGATCTCGGTATGTAGTACCTGCATGGATTGATCTCCGTATGGTTCAGGTAGTAAAAAACATACCTCACCTTGTGAATCCACCTTGGTTGCCCTTCTGGTACCACGCACCCTCCTAAAATCTCCTCGTTCCGGTGCCCGTTCATGTACCGGCAATTGCCAAACGACATGTGACAGCTAGTCCACTGCTGCCCACTCACGTGAGACCGGCCAGCCCCCGGGTTTCAGCGGCGAGGGGTGGGGCCTGGGCCGGAAAATAATGAGCAGTCCCTTGGTGAAACCTTACAATAAACGATCTGATTAAAAAAAGTGGTGGAAATTTTCAATCAGCCTGAACCGCAACATAAGTTGCTGATGAATGGGATTTCGGGACTGGCATCCCGTCTTCGATAAGTCCACGGATATGCATCCCGATCGCTTCATGCATCCGCTCTTCCGTTTCTTCCCGGGTCTTTCCTGTTGCGATGCAACCGGGGAGATCAGGTGAATATGCTGAGAAATTTTTTCCTGCTTTTTCAATAACAATCAAAAATCTGTGCATACTATTCAATCCTTGAGTTGTGCTTGTTTGAATATGCTGTTCATCGTGCCGGGTGCGAGATCATCTGCCAGATGACCGGCGATAGTTATCCTGCCGGATTTTTCCAGATGCTTATACTGGCGATGACTTCCCTTTGTTGCTACGATATACCATCAATCGGCCTCGATTATTTTAATAATCTCACGGACTTTCAGGATGCAACCTCCAGCAGTCTAGATATTTCTTGGATGTGCCTGCTCATTAGGTTTCTCTGTCAGGCTCATTCTCTTAAAAATCTCCGGTAAGCTGCCCGGTCCGGTGCCCGTTCATGTACCGGCAATAGCCAAACGGCATGCGATCACCGGCCCCGGCTGCACAACCGAATGGAGGTCTCACTATCAGACCGAGTGATCCGATGCGGCTCTCATGAATAAGGAACAGTTTTCGCCCCAGCCACAACGTGATACCCTGTCAAAGCTTTCCCGATGTTCTGGTCCAAGATCTCCATTTTATTCGCCGCGTATACGAGTTTCAGAGCTGCGAGGACTGCAACATAAGGAAAAAAACCTTTTTTCAGATGGTGTTTGCTGCATATTGCAAAAAAACCGTTTTCTGTTTTTTGTGTCATCTCAGGGATAGTGTATATTGGTTTGTTTGCCTCAGGTATTTCCCCATCCCAGCCGCCAGATGGTTCCAGGTCCATGTTACTGGCCGCAGCCATCATAAAATTCCAGATCTCGTTCATATCAGTGTCCAAATCAGACAATAACGTTGATCCAGGCTTGAACCCGCTTAAATTAAATCCCTTACTCCTCAGAATTGACAAACCCGCGAGACTCGCTGCTGCGGAAATATCCGTCTCCACGTGTCCCTCGATTTTATTCGTAAATTCCGGGCCAAACAGGCTCAGCACATCGTTAGCCGCCGCGCTTATTTCAGGATAATTCTTCTGGATATCAGAAAGATCCATGATGTTTTACTCCTTCTCCGGTTATTTTGTTTTCATGATTTTTCCTCTTGCTGTTGCAATTAATTTTTCTGCTCCGCCTTCCGGAAAGTCAGGAATGATATCCAGAGTATCCTTCCGGTACCTGCAATTGCCAAACGCCCCCACGCACACCAGTCCCTGGTTGCCCCATCACGCAAAGACCGTCCAGCCCCCGGGTTTCAGCGGGGACGGGGGGGTTTGCGCCGGGAAATTTCTTGGTTGGACCATGGCCAAGAATACTGATAGTCCTATGAAATTTCAGGAAAAAGAATCGGATTTTTATTTATTTTTTCTTCGCTTTCTCGTATGCAATAATAACGGAGATCTCTTTTTACAATACCGGAATCTTATGCACAATGATATCCCAGAGGATCTCGAGGTCAATGCCGAAATATCCATGAATCAGGGTGTCGCGGAACCCGGCAACAGCTTTCCAGTCCGTTGCCGGGAACTGTGCCTTTACGTCATCGCTCAGGTTCCTGACGGCTTCTCCGATAACCTCAAAATTGCGTACAACCGCATCGGTTCGCATCCGATCGTTTTTTGAACTTCTCAAATGTCAGGTCGCCGACATACGACCGGATATTTCCTGCCGCCTCTGAAATATCGTTCAGGTAGAGCAGCTGGGACCTAGGCATAGACAACGTCCTGAAGAATAGGATCGCGGATGAGGGGCTTGAGCGCAGCATCCGTCACCAGATCAACTTTATGCTTGAAGAGATCTTCGAGATAGAATTTGGTCCCCATAAAATTATCAAATGTTTTCCTGCCCGTCTGGAACGTGACGAGGACGTCAACATCGCTGTCCGGTCGCTCCTCTCCGCGTAAGAACGAGACGAAGATACCGATCTTCGCCACGCCAAACCGCCTTTTTAGTTCCGGTTCATGCTGCCGGAGAAGTGCGAGTGCGTCCATAGCAATTCCTGGTTTTGTGTGGTTTTTGTGTTCTTGTTATTAATGCATTGACGATCCAAGAGTTTTATTTCTGGATTTTCTCTTAATGTGTACTCACTTGCACTTCCTGACAACAACAAATAATGAAAATACGAGTATTGCTGATATCACACTTCCAAAATGAAATCCTGGAACCGGCCTTCCTTGCGGGGTGAGGGTAAGATTAAGGTCATTATACAATGGTTTGAATCTCACTTCACTCACAGAGGTCTGATATCCTTCTTTTTGGACGGTAATTTTCTGGAAATAACCTAAGGCCTTTTTCATTTTGTATGAACCATCCGCACCAGTCTTTGTCGTCGCTGTAATGGTATATCTTTCCCCAATCGTTTCAAAAATAATTGATGCATTGGGCATTGTCTGGCCGTTCGTATCGATGACCCATCCGGTTACCCAGATAGTACCTGGACCGGGAGGTCCGCCATAAACTGTGAAGTTGCGTCTTTCCAAAGCAACAAATCCCGACTCATCAGTAACTCTTATCATAACATGATCCGTTATCAGAATTTTACACGAAATATCAAAATGAGTCCCCAAATTACTTCCACAAACCACCTCTCCATAAGTGTCGGTTAAACCATTCGTGATTGATACATTTTGTATCCCTCCCGGAGCATCTATCGTTCCGTGAACCTCGATATAAGCGGGTACCACATCTACATAGAACACGTCCCCTTCTTCCGGGGAAGTAATATTAATAGTGATATTTTTTTCATCCGCACTCACAATCGGCACTATTGCCATTGCTGCCAGCAGCAACAAAATCAGAAAAATACTAGTCCTAATTGATTTCATTCGTTTCATTATTCCAGTTTATCGTAATTTTTTTTCAGATCTAACTCAAATCTTCCTGCGCGGAGAATTTTTTACCTAAGGCAGGCTGAGATCACTCTCCAGAAAGGCTGGGGAACCTGATCTCGATGATCGGATTCATTTCCCTTTTCATATCAGGAACCATACAACTACATATATTGCTGTTAGTTGACCATTATCTGGAAAGTTATATGTTTATCACTGGCATTCAGGTTATCCACAGCGATTAACAATCACCGGCAAAAATGAATGTTTCTTTTATCTCTGATATTTCTCACGTCATTCAGCTGCATCGGGTCTAACAGCCACTGTCGTATCGGATTAGACATTAGGCCGGCTCACTTTTCGCGGATTCGGATTGTAGAAAATTCCCCTTCTCATCCACGATAGTACGGAAAATGCATTTGTATTGGATAACTAACCGCATTTTTAAAAAAAATCCGATAATGGGAACATTAATGATTTTATTCTGACAAGTCCAGAACTGATATCAATCACGTTTCAGGTGGATACCAGATGACAGACAAGGGAAAGCTGAATTATTTCATCGATTGCGGGCTGATCATCACATTTCTTCTGGCATTTATTACCGGGGTCATCAAGATCCCGGAGTTGACGCGGTATTTTGGGGATGTTTTTCTGGTTGTTCCTGCGTCCACGCTCTCGAAAATCCATGACATTTCCGGCATGGTCATGGGTCTCCTTGTCCTTTCTCACCTGGTGCTGCACCGGAAGTGGATAGTCGCCATGACAAAATCGACCTTCGGGAAAACATAAAAAATAGTCTGATCTCCGGTCGCTCCGCGACCGGCTTGCCTTTTTGGCTCTTTGTTGCTGTGATCAGGTAACGTCAAAGAAGGGACTGATCCGTCCTGCCTAAAAACTCAATAAACGCTATTATATATGGATACGCTCGTCGCAGCCATGTATTCCTGCACAGGAACGAAGCAACAGTCCAGATATCCAATCGACGGAATACGGGAGCCCGTGGATGCACATATGAATGTCTGGTACCCGATTGATACTTCTCCTCGTCGGGAGTGAGACTGGTACCAGATACTTTCAGCTGGGGTTTTTCTCCTGCTCCGTCCGGATAACAAGAACCGGTTTCTGTGTTCTTCTTACAACGGTGAATGTGGTACTGCCAAGGATCATCTCGCGTAACCAGTCGGTTCCGTAGGCACTCATCGCTATCAGGGACACATCCTCCTCCTCGGCAATCGAGAGTATGGTCTCCGTGGGATCTCCTTCAAGGACGTGATATTTTATCTCAACCCCCATATTGATGTACTCCTGTTTCATATCCTCAAGCCGGGCCTGTGCTTCCTTTTGGTAGACCTCGATATCCTGATGTGATGCCACACGATTAACAACATGCAGGAAGATGATCTCCCGTATCCCGGGGATCTTTTTTATAAAATCAGAGGCATTACCGGCAGACCGGGAAAAATCTGTGGGCACCAGCACTTTTGAAAAGAGGTCCTGGTGAACCGGACCAGAAGATGCCTGCGTACTATCATCTGTCGGTTTGAAGTGCATGATAAGGACATTCGTTTTTGCATACCGGAGTACGGAGGATGAAACACTTCCCAAAAGAAGTGCCTGGATCGGGTTGATGCCCCGGGCACCTAAGATGATCAGGGATACGTTTTTAGTTTCCGCAGTCTCAAGGATCGCGTGTGCAACGGTGCCCTGCGTAATGGCATTGACTATCACATCCATCTGTGTATCCACCTTCAGTCCGAGATTCTCAAGATACTCTTTTTTTTCTGCTATGAGGAGCTCGGTGTTTTTTAATTGCGGGTGGCCATTTTTCCACTCCAGTCCCAAGGGGCGGGTTGCATCTACGACATGCAGAAGTACCACCTCTTTAATTCCGGGAATTTCTCTGATCCGGTTAAGAATTTTTTGTGAAGACACAGAAAAATCCAGGGAAAGTAACACTTTTTTGAACATTTCAAAAACCTTACAGTGTAATACCGTTTACCTGTGATAAAAAGATCACGCTGGATTGTATCTGAATGTATCCCGTTTTTTCGTTCTCTTATGAAGGAGCATGATGACACCCAGCACTACGACGGCGCACTCTTAAGAAACCCTGTCAGTCTCTGCATTTCATTCCCTTTTTCCTGGGGGGGATATCCCCGGTTAACAGCCCTGTAACCCCGGGGAGTAATCTCACCAGTAACCACTGGCCGGTTTCATACAGAATTAAACAGCCAGTATTAGGCAGTCCTGCTAAACCCAAGACCAAATATTCATCAGCTTTCCTGCACCTGTCACTGTATGGAATTGCCGGCAATCTTTGACATCATCTATTTTTTCGCATTTATACTGGGAATTGCCGGGGCAGCCCTCATTATATACGGAGGGCTGAAATCCCTCATCAAGGTCCTGATGCTGGAAATAGGGAAAAGTCCCTATACCTATAACCAGATCCGACGGGAACTGACCGACAAGATAGTCTTCGGTCTTGAATTTCTGATTGCAGCTGATATCCTGACAACGTTTACCACTCCGACACAGGAAGAGCTGATAAATCTCGCGGTGGTAGTTGTTATCCGGACGATACTTGGCTATTTCCTCTCAAGGGAAGCAGCAGAATTCGAACTTCAGGGATAAGAAAAAGTATACCTTTATTTCGTCACCAGATGGCAGACCCAGCGATCGTAGAGGGGATCAGCAGGATTTTCGTTCACGGTGACTGACCTGTCCATTGCCGTTCCCCACTCCTGGACAATCATCGCCTCCTTCTCAGTGCCAACAGTGATCAGTGTTTCATGGGTAACCTTGCATAATTCGCTGGTTATCCGTTCCCACATGTCCTGGTTGAAACTGTTGAACTCCCCGGCCATGATTGCGACTCCTTTTGGTACGGGTTCGATGTACCGGGACGCGATAGTCGCATCGATCCACATCGTCTCTTTTGGGATCAGCCGCTTTTCGGTAAGGCCCCGGGATAGGAGGTACTCATCATTGTCATAGGAAAGGGGAGAAAATCCAAGGTCACGCAGTACTGCCGAACCGACACCGGATCCGCAACAGCAGTCAATGCAGGTCTCTCCCTTGCCCTTTCCCCAGACGCTGTCGATGAAATCTGTTAAGATTCCATGCCGCTTGGGATTCAGATCATCAATTGACGGGGGAACATGAGCAACCAGGGCGTTACTGAAGTACTCGCGTACTGCCCCTGCCCAGATTGCCCGGTCCTCCTGGAATATCTCGCCATTCACATTCTCGAAGAGCTCGATGAGGGCAACCGAAGGATTCCTGCAGAGGAACGAACCGGCAATCCAGCCATCCGATCCCCTGAACGCCAGTGCTAACGGTTCTTCATGTTCATCCAGCAGCAGGCGCCCTTCATCACTTCTGGTCGCTGCAAGGATTGCATTGTGCCGGGAATCCGTAAGTGCAGAGAATTCCGGTTCAATGAACCTGACCTCATCGACACCAAGAATCTCTGCGGCGCTCATGAACCCCGCTCAATCCGCATGCCATGCGGTGCTTCAATCGTCCCGTCAATCCTGGCCTCTTCATGAAGCACAAGGGACTTTGCAATCACGTCCCCCAGAATATGGGCTCCTTTCCTGACGTAGACCGTGCTGCTGCTCTCCACGTTCCCGTGAATCGTGACGCCGTCGACAACCGTTATGCGGTTTTTGGCCCGGAGACTGCCGAAAATAACCGTGTTCTGCTGGACATCAATGGAACCGGCCCGTATATTGCCGTGGAGCCGGCACCCTTTCCCGATCTTCATGGTGGATGGAACGGAGAAGAGTTTGAGGTTCAGCTTCGAACGGGCGGGAATCATGAGCGGGATCTCCATCTTCTCCTCATCGTCCGAGAACAGGTCATCAAGGATCCGGTCCAGTTCTTTTTCGTTTTCTATCCTCAGAAGGGTCATTAAGTAGATGATGATGAACATGAACACCGGCATCGGGTTTCTGACTTCCACATCACCCTTTGCATCGAATCCCTCTTTGATCTCGACTTTTTCCCCGATGTCAAGTGCCCCGGCAACGACCAGTTTGCCGGCTATCTTCACCCCTTCACCAATATAGGCGTCCTGCTTGGCGATCACATCATTTCCCACTTCACACCAGTTTCCGATCCGCACATCGCCGTTTGCCCAGACATATTCGCGAATCTTTGACGACTCCCCCACATATACATCGGCTCCCCGTAATCCGTAGTCGATCTGGCAGAATTCCCCGATAACAATGTTCCGGTCAGTCTTGATGCTATGCTCCTGCAGTTCTGTCCCGTCAGGGAGCAGGCAATGCTTATGCCAGTTTTTTACGGCTCTCTCTTTCATCGGTCCCCCAGAATTTTCATTATGCACCGAATTTATGTGCCTTATTTATCAGGTCGATCGCTGTTGGCAGGAGTGCTGCACCGCAAATCCGGTTAAGTCCTCCCCGTGCACAGGAAAATTCATCGAACGTTTTCACATCATCGACCCGCACACCCTCGCCATGAATCAGCACCGGCACAGGATCAGCGCTGTGATCCTTGATGGTGCAGGGTGTGGAATGATCGGCACAAATGACAATGATGCAGTCCTGGAGATCCAGCAGGGGGGCTAAGGCAGTATCAGTTTTTGTAATAAAATCCCGTTTTTGCCCGGCAAGCCCGTCGTGCCCGGACTCATCTGCTCCTTTGATGTTGACCAGTACAAAATCTCTGGTCTTCAGTTCGGCTATCGCCGCAGCAATCTTGCCGGGGATGTTGCTGTCCTGCGACCCGGTGATTCCCGGTACCGGGACCGGGGAAAGCCCGACAGCATTGCCGATACCCTTAATCAGGCTCGCTGCCGAGATCACGCTGCCGGAAATCCCGTATTTCTTTGAGAACGGTTCAAAATGTCCCATTTCACCGGCTCCCCTCATCAACACGATGTTTGCCGGGGTCAATCCCTTGGTTAACCGTTCCTTGTTGAGGGGGTGATCGAAGAGGATTTTTGTGGACTGCCGGATAAACTCGTTGCAGACAGCAGCGGTCTTTTCATCGTCAGCGGTCTGTTTGAGTGGTTTTACCTGCAGTGGTGTGACACCGTCTTTTTTTGGATCATTGGACCCGACGCAATGCCCGAGACCCTCTCCTTTAAATGCCAGCGAAGCCCGGTGACCTGCACCGGACCGGAACCTGAACTCAACCCCGTATTTAGAGAGATCCACTCCTTTTTGGATTGCCGTGCTCAGGCCCGTGGTATCATGGATCCGTCCGGCACGCCGATCAGTAATGATCCCGTCGTGTGAAATGGTTGCATAATTGCACCGGAACCCGATCATCCCCGGTTCCATAGAGATACCCGTACCCTCGCATTCAAGGGGACCTCTTCCGGTATAATAGGTATAGGGATTATATCCCAGCAGGGCAAGATGTGCGGTATCTGAACCCGGGCGGACTCCTGCGGCAATCGTATCCATAATACCGCAGATCCCTTCGCGCGCGAGACGGTCCAGGACAGGTTTTTTCGCCGCAGCAAGCGGGGTAAGTCCTCCGAGCTCAGGACACGGTCGATCAGATATGCCGTCGAGAACGACAAAGAGGATCTTTTGAGCAGTCATTCGTATGGAATGGTTGGATGCGCGGACTAATTATGTTTCCCGGTACGTATACCGGAAACACAAGGTAAAATCCGATACTATCCTTGGTCTGACCATAATATTCCCCTTGTTTTTTTGATTTTTTATCCCCCTGAAAAGGTAGTTACACCTCTTCTCCCGTGAGGCGCTCTAGCAAAACCACGAAAGGACCGGAATCACAGCAAAGAAATATCCAGGGAATCAGATAACAACATTTTTTATTTTTTATGAATTATTCTCAATGCATGCGTCTGCTGACTATAATTGTCATGCTTTTTCTTCTTTTTGTTGCAGTTGCCCCGGTTGCCGCTCTCGATCTCAAGACTATTGATATTGTAGTTGACAGGAACGGGGATGCGCTGATGAAAGTCTCGTATTCAAATAATCTCCTTGAAACCGCAGCAATCGTCACCAATTATGGTGATATAAGACAGAAAGTTGAGGACCGGTTTTCCGATGCAATAGGAAAAGACTCCACCACCCGGTGTATCGGCCCCGGCTCAACAGTATTTTCCATCAGAAATTTCGCGGAAAGGAGCGGGAACACCTTCACTACTCCTCGTATGGACCTGGGAAAAATACCGGATGGAATGGGGTATTCATTTGGATTTATCGGGGTGGGGGATGTGAGCCCGGACATTACCCTGGCGTTTCCTGATAATACCAGCAGGCAGTTCTCCCAAAGCACCATTATTCCCCTTGTCACCTATACGCTCAGTTCTGATGGCGTCACACGGGCACCTCCCATTTTGCCTGATGAAATGCAGTGCGGTACACCGGCAGACCTGATCGCGGTTAAAAAACCGTTTGCCGCAGTCGCAACAGGTATTGCGGTCGCGATGATTGCAGGAAATATGGCAGCGGGTGCAGCTTCAACAGCCCAATCAGCGTTCATGGGGAAAATCACCGCATTTTTCCAGAAACTGTTTGGTTCCATTGTCACCAGCAGGCTCTCAACCGAAGAGGTGAAACGACGGAAACTGTCAGCTAAAAACCGAAACAGTGTTTTTTTAGGATTCTCGGCGATTGAAATCCTTGCAGCTGTTACCGGAGCCGTAATATTTGGTTTTTCTTTTATGGTGGCCAAAGGAACCTGGCTGGATCCGAATACGTTCTCCATCTTTTTCATTGTATCCGGTTTTGGGATCGCCATCCATGAAATGGCACACCGGTTTGTTGCCAGCCGCAACAAAGGTATTTCAGAGTTCAAGTTCTGGGAACTTGGTACCGTGATCATGCTGGTTACCGGTGGACTGTTTGGTCTGGTCTTTGCCAAACCCTACAGGACGGTCATCAGTAACGCGGCGACCCTTGAAAAGCGATCCATGGGCATTATTATGCTCGCAGGTCCGGTAATCAGTGTTGTTCTTGCGCTGCTGTTCCTTGCATTGATTCCCCTGGGGGGAATATATTCAGATATCGGGAATGCCGGTTTTTCCGTGAACCTGCTCTCGGCGGTCTATGCGATGATGCCGTTTAATCCAATGGATGGCGAAAAAATTTTTTCATGGAGCCATGCACGATGGGCACTGGTCTTCGTCCCACTTTTCCTATTCTATATCCTCATCCTGCTCCATTAACACTACCCGGTGCCCCCTTTTTGGCGGGATGAACATCCCCACAAGGGGCCCCCTTTTTTTAAAATAGGCAATCGGTCCCGGTCCGGAGAGAAATAAGCATAAAAAAAGGGAAAAACAGCCCCGGACTTTTTTTTCTCCCTTGAGTGTCCGGTTCCCCAGGGAGGATTTTTCCTTCCTGCCTGTCCTGGTCAGGGAATGCAGGACGGACAGTACGAAAGGAGATGCACAAAACCGTAATCAATCAGTACCGCAACCGCACCAATGGCAATCCCCGTTACACCGAGCCGGTCCTTTTTGATGAGAGGGAAAATGCCAAGAATCACTGCTGCACCTGCTAAAATATAGGGGATGATAAAGAATGACGCAATTCCGCAGATGATGCTTGAAAAAAGGAAGAGCTTCTCTGTTTTACTCCTTATGACAGGCACCCCCACAACCGCAGGAGGTGTTTGAGGGTACTCAGCCGCGCCTGCCGGGAGCGGTTGTACCGTGCCGGTTCTCAGGGGTTTTTTTAACGGGTTTCCGCAGTTCCCGCAGAAGTTGCTGGTATCTTTATTTTTCCACCCGCATTCACCGCAGAACAAACCTTTTCACCACGCGATATTATTTCCTTGTTTTCATATGAACATTGTGATTTTACCGGTGTTTGCGCACCTTTGAGGAAAAGTATCAGCAGATTTCATGAACTGGTCCATATTGGCAGGCAGGGTGGGAAAAGCTCAAAGACGATATCTGTGAAAAAAAACGTAACCGAAAGCAATCACCTGATATGCCAGGGTATGCAAACGATCTGCATATTTTCTGTCCGTATCGGGAAGACAAATGGTAAAAAATTGTTAGCAATCTTCTGGCATTTGAAGAATGCCGGTTTTATGCTTATAGGGTGGAGATCCGTGCTGCAACGGGTTCGACCTTGGATTTGATGATCTCAACCCTGCGGGTCGGGTAAATGGTCTTAACTGCCTTAAAGAGATCCCGGGAGATCTCTCCGGACACAATCCCGTTGAGGAGTGTGGTCAGGTCCCATGCTGCTGCCTGGGAGGCGACCGCGTCCGTTATTGCCTTTCTGATGGCATGCTCCTGGGTAATGTTTGCACGGGCAAATGTGTAGCAGCTGATAGTCAGCCGCACTTTCTTGCCGTCTTTTGTGAGGAGCGGAACCTGGCAGTCCACGCGTGAGCTCCGGCGCTTGACGAGCGAGCGGAGGTAGTCCCGGGTTACTTCGTGTCCGACAAATTCAGTATATGCCGCATCCCCGGTCACTGTGGCGATCTTAAAGCTCATCTTGATGTGCTGTTTGGCGTAATCATTCACGATCTCGCCGAGCGTTGCCTGCATGATCCTGCCGACTACGCTCTCAGCATCGTTTGCAATGGTGTCACCGATGTACGCCTTGCCGAGGTTGTCGGGGACGTGCACCTTGAACCAGCTTTTGGCCTTCCAGCCTTCTACTCTTCTTCCAACCTGTTTTTTCTTTGCCATGGTATCACCTGGAGGATATCCTCCCTGTTATTTTTGCACGTGCCTTTTTTCCGGGCTGTGTGCCCGGTGTCTGGCGGGTGCTTTCTTGTTATTAAGATCTTCTGGCCTGGGTGAAAAAGACGAACACGCGTCCTCTGCAATAGCCAGATTCATGAGATAGTCATCCATTGATGCGATGACCGACCGGAGCTGTGTGCCGGTCAGTAACGTCGTGACGTGATCACCCTCTGCAGTTGTGGTCATGCTGGTGAGGTTATCCGGCGCTAATGCCGATGCAACACACTGTGCATTCCTGTGCACGGTAGTGATCCTGCCCTTGATCTGCATCATGATGCAAACGCCTCCTGCCAGCCTTTGGTGAACAGTCCCATCTTTCCGTAAGGAATGGTTGCCCCGGCCCTGCGGATGTGTCCCCCGCCATTACCCCCGCATGCAGCGGCAAGAGAACTGACCAGTGGCCCGAGCTCTTTTTCGATACCTGCCGGACAACGTGCCGAGATTTTGCAGGAGTCCCCGGTATGTGCATACACAAGAACCGGCCACATGTTCATCAGGTCACGGGTAAGGATATCGGCGATATCGCTGGTCAGGGTAACGTCCTGCACCTCATAAATGATGGCGGAACCTTCAGCGGGATGTACGTTCCTGATCGCGTCGATCACGTTCAGGCGGTGCTTCCGCGCAATTTCCCAGGCCTGGTCGAGATAGTGGGAAGATCGCAGGGTCAGTGTTGCCCCGATATCCCCATGACCGGTTTTCCCGCAGGCATCAATCACTGAAGCGAGTGCGTGGGCATCTTCAATCACCTCACGCTGGAGGTGGTAGGTATCTCCGTAGACCGACTCCAGGCTTGCCCGTGTCGTGTTCGGGGCTGATTCCAGAACTATCCTCGAGAGCAGGGTGTCAAGCCGGCTCACATTTTCACCTTTTGCCTGGTCGTGTGCCTGGTCGACAATATCCGCAATAACCTGTTCTGTACCACTGATGCCATCGAGGTAGGGGCTGGTTGCCATGTACCACCGTTCGGTCATGTCCCTGCCCGGGAGGGTAAGCCCGCGGTCTGGAACGATGATGCCGTCAGTGATACCTTCATTGAAGATCTCGAGGTTTTTCCCCGTCATTTCCTGGCCGTCACCGATGATGCCCGGTATAACGAGCCCTGCAAGGTCACGGTTGTCTCCCATCTTCTGGGCGACACAATACGCCATCCCCGCAGCGGACAATTCCCAGTCACCGTCAATTCCTGCCAGTCTCGGGTTTGCGTGGAACGCCCCCTCGAATTTCGGCATATGGTGATCGACCACTATCGTTTCAACGGGAAGGTCGGCGATTCCTGCCCCGAGGTCGCAGAGCAGGTGAGCGCTGTCTCCTTTCAGCTCTGCAGGATTGACCTCCTGACAGATTCTTAAACGGAAACGGATACCCGCACGCATCATCGCCTGGCAGAGGATCGAACCAGCAGCTATGCCGTCTGCATCATGGTGTGCGCAGACCTCGACAAACTCCTGGCGCCGGATCTCTTCTGCGACTCTTTCTGCGATGGTGTCAACGGGCATGGGTATCTCAGACGATAGTATTACCTGGACAACAGGATCTCTGTGGTCTCTGGTTTGTAGATGAATTCCTGGGGCAGCTTCTTTGTTCCCCGGTAGTACCGCACGAGGCGACGGATCTTGGATTCGACCAGGTTCATCTGCCGCTTGTTGTGCAGGTCTTTCTTGTTCTCGCTCAGGTGCTTGCGCAGCCCGAGTGCTTTTATCATGAGGTCGCGGAGATCTTCTGGGATCTCGGATGCAACCTTGTTCTCTTTCAAAACATCCCCGATACGCTTACCGAGGGCAAGTTTTACGTCAGGGACGCCATAGCGGTCCCTGAGGACAAGCCCAATTTTGCTGCTCGATGCGCCTTCCTTGCGGAGATCCAGGATCACTTTGGTGATCGCCTTTGCGTCCGTATTGGACCACGCAGGTGCCTGTTTCCGGTGGGGGCGGACAGAGCATGACTTGCCTCTTCTTCGAGCATGCATTCGTGCCATAATAGCCTCCTTAAGTGAACTCTATGATGAACTCTATGTAAGTCCAGAAAAGTCGAGTATTTTTACTGACTCCCTGTAATCCCAAAGCCTTGGTTGAGGCCGTGCCGTAACAGCACGTCGGACTTACATCTGTCAGCNNAATTATAAGGGTTGCGATGGTTTTTCCGGGGAAGGGGGAGTATTATGACTAATTCAAATATCTAAAAAAATTCCCCATTCAAAATACTATTCTGAATTAAATTACTCATAACCTTCATCTTGCATGGTCTCGAACGCAATTCTTACGATTATTCTTTCTATCGTTTATCTCACCGTTATTGGCAAATTCGATATATCGACATTTGCTTTCCTGTTAGGAACTAGCGTTGGTTCGCTACTGACAATAATGGGCAAGATGTTTTCATCGAACGGACAGTAAGTCACTTTCACATCACATTGATGCATTTATACCATGTGACACGAATCCCCTTCCCCCGCTCACCCTCCAACAGCAGTTCGCACGTGTCGTGCAAGATGTGAAGCAGATTCGTGAGCGCCATGTGGTATCGGGTCGGCAAATCGCGGGGTTGTGCGAGGGGCTGACGCAGCGGGCATTTGCCGGGGCCCTTGTGGTATAACCCAGTATCATCTGATTATTTTCACCCCGCGCCGGCATACTATAAGTGCCAGTACTTCCGGCTTATATCTATAGAGAAGATACTCTCCAGCCAGGAATCGGGAAATGAAACCAGCACTCATCAGACGCCTTCACAAAAATTTTGAAGACTACGTTCACGTACAGGAAGGTGTTGAATTCTGGTTTGCCCGCGATTTACAGAACCTCCTCGGTTATACCGAGTGGCGGAACTTCANNTCAACAAAATGGTCCCCCTCGGGTCCGGTTCAGAACGGGAGTTAGAAGATATCCTTCTCACTCGCTATGCCTGTTACCTTATCGCCCAGAACGGTGATCCCCGCAAGGAAGAGATTGCGTTTGCCCAGAGTTATTTCGCGGTGCAGACACGCAAACAGGAGATTATAGAAGATCACATTCGTCTAGCTGAACGGCTGAAAGCAAGAAAACAACTGAAAGATTCAGAAAAAGAATTATCGCGGAATATTTACGAGCGGGGTGTTGACGAATCGGGTTTTGCCCGTATCCGGAGCAAAGGGGATATGGCCCTTTTCGGTGGCCATACTACCCAGATGATGAAAAAACGCCTGGAAATTGCTGAGAACCGGCCGCTTGCCGATTTCCTTCCGACCGTTACTATCACGGCCAAGAATCTCGCCACGGAGATCACGAATTTCAATGTGACAAAAGAAGACATGCAGGGCGAAGACCCGATCACGGTTGAACATGTACAAAATAATCAGGACATCCGGGATCTGCTCCTCAAGCGGGGAATCCGACCCGAAACCCTCGCTCCGGAAGAAGATCTCATAAAACTTGAGCGTCGCGTGAAATTGCAGGAAAAACAGATCCCGAAACGTGCGGGAAAAATTACTTCAGAATTGATCGATATTCCCGAAGAATGAAAAAGAGAACTTCATTGAATGATGTGTCGAAGCCCCCACAAATTTTCTGTTAACTTTTTTTAACAATAAATTTAAACAATGTCTGCAAATATCCGGGCAGGTACATACTCATGAACCAGCCTTTCGAGGGGTTATTGGGCGACACCAGCGAGGCCCGGCTGTTGCAATTCCTGCTGCCGATGTACGGAATCGAATTTGACATGGCCGAGCTGACCGAAGAGATCAGGCTGACCCGGCAGTCGATCTCAAAAGCCATGAAGAAATTCTCCGACCGGGGTATGGTGAAGATCCGGAAAGAGGGGCGGACCTGGCTCTATTCGATCAACGAAGAGTCGCCTCTGGTGAAACGCCTTGAGGACTTCGACAACTCGCTTATCGAATCGATGGTCGGGCCTGCGGAATTCAAAAAGATCCAGAAGGCAGACAGTAAGCACGTCCGGACTATCATAACGAAAATTGAGGGCGTTGGAAAATGAGATTCAGCAAAGTCTCAAAAATTTGAAAGCACTGCTGAAGTAATTTTTACTAATTATCAAGAATTTCACTATCGTAATCGTGATACCTGTTTCTGCAACTATTTCCCAAATACTAAAATCTACTACTCTCTACAAAATCAGTAGTTCATCAGAGAGTATTTTGTTTTTAATTCTGGGTATTCATTGGTATGGGGATCGTAGGGTATGGAAATTATCTGTTCACCCTGATACGTCAGGTAAAGGGGATATTGTAGGTATAGCCAGACAGGGTATCTACACGAAGCGACAATTTGGGATTCTGAATCGTATCCCGGATAGTATATCCGTCCTGCAAACGGTAACTGGTATATGGATACAACGAGACCATTGTAGTCATTAAAACGTTCCACATCGGAAATAGGTGATAGTCCGGTAGTCGGTAAATGGATTTGAAAACAAATTTTTATTCTCTCTCTAAAACTTACCCACCTCTCCAACCGGGCTCTCATATATTTTATTCAGTGTAAAAGGTTTATTCCCTTCAGCGATCGATTAGAAGAGTGGCATTTTTCCGGATAACTATAACCCCACACTTCCTTATTGGGTTATAGGTAAGTGCACTTTTTGAACCCCCCGATGTGATATCACAAGACCCGCACGAACTGGAAGAAGTCTCATCCAAATCGCAATTCTTGATAATCCGATGTAACATTCTTCCAATTGCAACGTTCAGCACTGACCCAGTACATTTCATTAGAGCACCAATTTGATGTATTGAGATTATATCTCCACAAATTTATGCCGTCTTTCCCTTCAATGACGGGGACTGTTTCATTTACAAATTCATTCTTGCACTCACCGCCGCAATAGGTTCTATAAACTACCACGGGTCTATCAACAACCGTTGCTTTAGGTGTGTAACCCCCAGGAACTTGTGTAGGGCATGGATGGGCCCTTATGGCTGAATAAATTGAGATCTCACTGTTCACCGGAAGATTTGTTGTCCCGGATATATTCAGATATTCACCCTCTTGATCCCATCGGATTGGATTAATATGGACCCAAAGCCACTTTTCGTTTGACGGAATCAGGATTATCCTGAATTGTTCTATTGCTGTTAAATTCTGGTTTGCTTTGCGAATTTCCACGCGGTAATGTGCCGGGGGATTACCCTGTATATCAACAGGATAGGAAAATGTATTCATTCCTGCGTTGTTTACGATAGACGCAACTAATGCCTCTGAAAACAAATTGCGCTCTCGCTCCTCCTCAACAATTTTAATCCAGAAAAGAGATCCTGCGGGAAAATTGGTTGTCCCGGTGATATTGAATTTTGTTGTACCAGTCACATTAAAGGGAGATTCTGTTTGAAAATCACCAATAGGATCTATCTTAATCCAGTACTGATGGTCTCCAAAATATTGCGGAGTGGATTCTTCACGAATTTTTTCTGTGATGATTACCGATGAAGAAGTATTTTCTGCAGGTTGCGTGACACAGCCTGTGGTTAAAAGACAGAATGCACAAAGGATAATAACTGCATTCCAATGTCCTCTTAACCTACTCATAACCCAATTTTATCTGTATTAGATTATATTAATTTGGAATCTGTGAATTTGTCAGTTTTTGAAACCCATCACGTCTGATTTCGCATTTAACCATTTTTATTGTGTTTGGGATGTTGGTATATGATGCCAAACAATTGACAAAATTAATTAATTTCCTGACAAATATTCAAGTTATAGTATGAAAATTCCCATAATTCTCGTTATCACGCTATTTTTTGTTATTGTGTTCGTAGCTGGATGTTCGGGAACAGGAAAAATTACACAGGAGACGAACCCAAAGATCTTTTTTGTCAATCATACAGTCGCATCGTCGCCGCATCCGATGTGTCCCGTACCTACATTAATATACAATAATTCTCAGGATTTTACTAAGATCGATACTAGGCTCTCAATTATCGAACCTGGAAAAAATCAAGCGCCTGATGAATATCCCATCCCATTAGGGTCAATCATTTATCACACACCGGGTTTTATTACAAGGATCTTCGATTCTACCGGCAACCAAATTCTCATCGTAAATGATTCCGAAAATCCGTCATCGACATTATATTTTAATCATTCAGAATCCTTGATGGAGTTTGAAGATTTCAATATTACTTATTATATTAATGAACATGATCAAGTCCATCGCTGTTTTGCCGTTACAATTTTTGCTCCCGGTTCGAATGCACCGGTTCCTACAACAAATATGACCACTCATACTGGGTTTGGTAACCCCATCTAAAAATTGGTAACATTCTTTTTCATATACCTCAAAACAACTACCTTTATTCCACGCCCCAGCGATGCAGATCTATGGGCAATCAGAAATCTTCGACAGATTTCATTAAAAAAATAGTTCAAATAAAAACCAACCTGAAATCCTGGAAACTTCCCGAATGGATTCTTTTCTTCATAGGTATCCCTGCAGTGCTATTCCTGTTTTATCTCATTCCCGAAGAGATCAAAAATTCGTATTTCGTTTTACACACCGCGAATCCCGGGAACCTGCAGACCTGGTTTCTGTTCAGCTACACCCATTCCCAGCTGTATCCCCATCTTGTCGGAAATATCGCTTCGTACCTGCTTGCTCTCCTTGCAGTTTTTTCGTTCGAGAACAACAAGCGAAGGTTCTGGATCATGGCAGCAGGCTCCTTGCTCCTTATCCCGGTGATCGCATCGCTCCTGACCATCGGCATGTTCACGGTTCTTGGTATTGGTGTGAACTCACAGGGTTTTTCAGATATTGGAGCGGCGTTCATCGCGTATGCCATGATCAGCATCGTCCTCTGGATGCTGGGAGATATGCTTGAGAGTTTTGATCACCCGGAACATTTCAGGTCAAGGCTGGTGTTTTTTGTCATGTGCGGTCTGCTGACCGTTGTCCTGGCGCTGATCATTGTCGGGGGGATCGACCTCGGGTTGTTTCTGAATGCGGAGGGATCTACCAGCAACGGTATTGAGCATTTCGGAGGGTTCATCACCCTGCTGATACTGTTTTTGCTCTATGATGTCCGCACCGAAAAGAGAAGATATTTCCAGGTGACGCTGGGAATGGCGGTCGGTATGGGGATCCTCTGGTATGGAAATTATATGTTCACCCTGATACGTCAGGTAAAAGGGATGTAGCGGAAATGGTAAAGCAGGCCCTCTTTCCATTTTCCCCTACTTCAGCCCATCTGAAAAAAGATCCGCCTCCCAATAGGGAATAATAAGGCCGGTTTCTCTGCCTGAATTATCGGTTATTTCATGTTCTACGCCCGTATATCAATTATCTGAAAAAATGTGATCAAAAGTGCCCCAATCAGACCGGTTACCGGGACCTGGCGAAAAATAGAATATGCCTGAATCAGGCTCCGATTATCATTTCAGGCCATTTTTGGGATCTATGTGAGGCTCCTCTCGGTTACAGTCATCTGATGTCCGGTAATCTGATTCCACGGAACCAAAACCATCAGTAATCCCCCATTCAATCAAATCCCTGTACAGGATAAAATGCAGCCGCCTGCTCCTGCCCCGATTAATCCGGGACTCATTGCATTGGCAGAAATTATCAAAGACGGATACTTAAAGAACCAGGAAAAAGATGTTAAGGCACGTGCTGGGTCTTTCTTCGCCAGTTTCCTGAATGTCGCTTCGACATCTGGGTCGGGGACAACGGGATACGTCATTCTGAAATTGCCCGGATAAAATCGTCCATCGACTTGTACGTCTTCCCTTTTCCGGCGGCGATATCGGCCTGGGCCTTCTTCACCCGCTTGACATATGCAGGCTTGATCGCCGATTCATGGGGATAAACATTCTCATCGATTTTTTCCTCGATCCGTTCCAGCCGGGTCACAATATCAGAGAGCATCTTCTCGACGTTCTTCTCCGTTCCCCGGACCGGCAGGGAGGATTCACAAACTCCTCTGATGGGGTAGGGAGTGCCTTTTGCCTTTATTGCCATCTTTGCCCGGTTAATTTTCTCCTTTGACGTGGCCGGTATCCTGGAGTTCATAATCGTATCCAGATCTTGACGCTGGTGTTCAATAGCCTTTTTGCTCTGCCATTTATCAGCACTAAAAAAACGATCAAAAGGTAACTGTATCGGGTAAAAGACCTGGAACACGGCCGATGCAAGGGAAGTGGGTGACGGAGATCCAGGATGCCTGCCGGACCTCGGGCGTTCCATTCTTTTTCAAGCAGTGGGGGCGGTGTGATCAGGAAAAGAGCTGGCAGGGTGCTGGAAGGCAGGATAGGATCAGATGTCTGTTTTTTAAATGCCGGTATGGAATAATCAATCTCATCAAACCTGAAAATTTTTCAGTAATTTACAAAAACCTTTTTGTTCTCACGCACCAACCAATCTGTAAATACCTGAAAATTTTACAAAAATTTACAGTTATTTGGAGATAATTAAGAGTCTGGGTGCTGGATGAAAAAACCTCAGAAGCCGCCGGATTTCGGCAGGGTATGGTCGGATTATCTTGAGAAGTATAACGATTTGGCCAATAGGCTAAACCAGAAAAATGAAGATTCAGAAGAAATACGCAAACTGATCCGGAAATACAACGAGCAGGAGTATGTCCATTGGGATGATCTCCGGCGGAAGAAAATACCCTTTGATCCCATCACGTTCTGGTACGTGATACGCACCATCCGCAGCACAAAGTACCGTGAAATCCGGATCGGCGACGAAAAATTTCCCTTCTATACTCCGGAAAATTTCCAGAAACAGCTCCACCTCCTCGACAAGGCATCTCCTGCATCGTTCGACTGGCTCTTCGGGGAATTCCCGAGCGAGGCGAATAAAAATCAGTACCTCAGCAATTCCCTGATGGAAGAGGCCATCGCTTCAAGCCAGCTCGAAGGAGCGGCGACGACCCGGCCTGAGGCAAAGAAGATCCTGCGGGAAGGCAGGAAACCGAAGAATAACTCCGAACGGATGATCGTCAACAACTACCGGACGATACGCCGCCTCAAGGAGCTGCGGGACAAGCCGCTGTCCCGCGAACTCATCATAGAGATCCACCGCGAGATCACTCAGGGAACCCTGGAGAGCGAGAGCGACGAAACCGATTTCCGGACCACCGATGATATCGTAGTCGGAAGCAAGGCAGATCCGACGAAGATCTATCACTACCCGCCCGAATGTGCAAAAATCCCGGCAATGATCGATGATCTCATCGCATTTGCGAATGAAGATGACGAGTTCATTCATCCGATTGTCAAAGCAATCATCCTTCACTTCCTAATCGGGTACATCCATCCTTTCAATGACGGCAATGGCAGGACAGCAAGGGCGCTTTTCTATTGGTTCGCCCTCAAACACCACTACGATCTGCTGGAGTACATCTCGATCTCACGGATTTTCGTCCATGCACCGGCCCAGTACTCCCGGGCATACCTACTAACCGAGACTGACAGCAATGACATGACCTATTTCATCGATTTCAATATCCGGATCATCAGCCAAGCGCTGGAAGATCTGAAAAACTATATTGTTCAGAAAAAAGAAGAAGAATCCCAGTCCCTCCAGCTCGTGGAACAGATCCCCGACATTTCATTCAGGCAGGCGGCAATTCTCCGGGATTTTATCAAACATCCCACACGGTATTACGCAATCAGCGAGATTGCTGGAAAATACAAAGTGTCGCTCCCAACGGCCAGAACGGATCTGCTGCTCCTTGAGAAAAAAGGGAAACTAAAGAAATATCAGGATGGCAAACGACAGGTCTTCATACACAAGGGGGAGAAAGGGCATTGAGATTGAGGGTGTATAAGGAATTGCCATAACAAACGCTGCCCGGTTCGCGAAATCCCCTGTTGAGGAGCACACACTCGTGGCTCTGCGACCTCGGATTTTCAACCCTCTTTGGCCCACACATTGCACCTGGTAAGGTGGCTGTCGAAAGAAGGAATTCCGGAGACGTTATCCTCAGCGATCGGTTCATGCAGGCAATCGCACGACTAAAACCCGGAGATTCGGGTGACGTGCTTGACGAGGCAGCCCGAAAAGCCCTCCACCCGGACTCTCCTTCGCGTGTCATCAACAACCATGCGTTCCACCGGATGCTTACCGAAGGGATAGAAGTTGAATACCGGAGAGCAGATGGATCAATGCGATAACGCCCGGCTTATCGACATCAAACACTTAGAGAAATACGAGTGGCTCGCGATCAACCAGTTCACGATCATCGAGAACCACAATAACCGGCGCCCGGATGCTATTGTCTTCATAAACGGCCTGCCCCTCATTGTCATCGAACTGAAAAATCCGGCTGGTGAGAAAGCCACGATACGGAATGCATTCAACCAGATCCAGACTTACAAGCAACAGATCCCCTCACTGTTCATCTTCAATGAGATGGTAATCATATCTGACGGTCTTGAAGCAAGAGCAGGTACACTGGGGACGCTGAAATTTTGTGCGGTGAGATTGTTGCAGCTTAGTTTAACGTATTTTCCTGCATATCCCACAGAAATGTTCAAAAACGTGTTTTTTGAAGATAGGGATTTTTTCCCTGATTAGCATATAGGCAGGTATGTATGATCTTACGTGAGATCCGTCATCCAAATAGGAATAAACAGGCCGGTTTTTCTCCTCTTGAATAGGGTTATTCCGAATTCTACGCCCGTATATCAATTATCTGAAAAAATGTGATCAAAAGTGCCCCAATCAGACCGGTTACCGGGACCTGGCGAAAAATAGAATATGCCTGAATCAGGCTCCGATTATCATTTCAGGCCATTTTTGGGATCTATGTGAGGCTCCTCTCGGTTACAGTCATCTGATGTCCGGTAACCTGATCCCTCCCAGAACCAGAGAAAAACCGGAGTGCACTTTACCCTAAATCCGGGTGCAATGCAGTCTCCGATTCCCGGAATCGCCCAATCTGGGCCCCGTTCAGGTACCGACAACCCCCTCTTTGATCGAAAACTCCTGGAGTATTTCCTTAAACAGGGTGTCCGGGAAAAACGTCTGACAAAATCGAATCCGGGCATAATTCGGGCAGATCGCAAAAACCCCGTTTTTCCCGGGTCAGGATAAGAAATTGAATGAGTGAGGAACTTAAAGGAAATTCTGGTATAAAACCAAAAAGGAGAAAGTTCTTTTTTAAATAACGGTCAGCGTCACCGTACCGGAACTCAGTTTCTGGTAATTTCCGGTCGGGTCTGCAAAGGTGGTGGTCGCTGGACCGAGAACATACGTTCCTTCTTTATCCGCCCTCACTTCGTACGTTATCGAGTAGGACCCCCCCGTCGGGACAGGTGTTTGCAGCTTGCCGGAAACCGGCTGTCCGCTGAGTCCTGACGGGAGTGCTGAATCGGAAATCTCCACATCCGAGATACTACCGGGCAGATCATTCTTGATCGTAAGGGTTACCGTGGATGTCTTCCCAACGATGATCCGTGTCGGTGCCGCTTCCTTTGTGATCTGAACCACGTTGGCACCCTTGCCTTCGAGCTTGATGGGGTTCACGATGATGGTTGCCGACTTGTAATACTCGATGGTCTTCGGATCGGTATACTGGGCAGCAACCTCATCACCGATATTCTCAAGGACGATCTCATTGGGTGCACCCTTGTTTACGATATCAGACACATCGAATTTGTAGATATAGGCGTTCCCCTCCAGAATATGGTCAAGCAGTTTCGGGTCGTCGTAACCCACGAAGTCCGGGGAGAAGAACAAGTACCAGGCTGACATATTCTTGCTGTAGTATGTGCTATTGAATCCGTCGCCGTACGTGAAATTCAGCTTCTTGTTAACCAGCCGCTCACTGGCAATCTCCTTTCCGTTCATTCGGATCCTCATAAATGATCGTCCCCCGCCCAGTTCCTTTGAATCCGCCCGGGCGGTCATGGTGAGGTACACTTCAGATGTTGCCGGGGAGTCAAGGCTTAGCTTAATTTCCTCGCCATACGGAACATTTACCGCTTTATTGGAGGCTGCTGATGGCAGTACGGTTTGTGTCGTTGATATGGTTGTGGTCGGGTTATCGATCCTTCTATCGCTGGCACATCCTGCAATAAATACTGCAGAAACCAGCATGAGAGCCAAAAGGCAGGTAAACATCACTCGTCTCATGAAAATTTTCCTATAATTAAAAAAAATGGGGATGTTAATATATAGGTTTATTTATTTGGTTTTATAGAAAATATCCGTTGATTATCATTGCGCTCCAGTGCACGACATCCTATCCCGCATCTTATTTTCTGGAGAATCCGATAAAACAATAAATCTGGAAACAATTATATAAGTGTATAAGCAAATACTTATACAGACCCTATGGACACGTACGACAAGGATGACGAAAGCACCAGACTCAGCGAGATCGTTCCCGAGATGGCCGGGTTATTCAAGGCACTTGGCGATCTCACCCGTCTCCAGATCATCTACCTGCTCTCAACCGACACGAGCGGAACGCTCGGCGTTTCTGAACTTGCAGCCCGGCTCGGGATCTCGCAGCCTGCGGTATCGCAGCACTTAAAGACGCTGAAAACCGAGGGGCTGGTCGAGTCCCGCCGCGAAGGATTCTATATCTATTACACCGTCAACCGCGAACGGATGGTGGAGTTCCGGAAACATTTCGAGCTGATGTCCCAGGCCGTGATGGCGAACTGCAACCGGGAGATGCTCCGCAGGACAACCCGCGATCGGACCATCAAGGCCTGTGTGATCTTCTACTCGTACTCCGGTATAACCCGGCGCGTTGCCGAGGGCATCAGGAATGCCAGCGAGTGCGACCTTATCGAGGTCAGGACAAAAAAACCCTATACCTGGCTGAACCTCTTTCCGACGGGTATCCTGCATGCCCGGAAGCTTGCCTGCGACCCGGTTATTCCTGATGAGATCGATGTCTCGGGTTATGATTTCCTGATCATCGGGACGCCGGTCTGGGTCGGAAGGCCGACTCCGGCAATCAATGGTGCGGTAAAAGCGCTCAAAGGCTGCGAAGGCAAGATGGCCGTGATCTTTACAACCTACCTGAATGAGCCCGGGGAAGCCCTGCCTCTGCTCAGTAAGGCGCTGTCTGACCGCGGGGTCCGGGTCATGGCGGAGATCTCCCTTGATGCGGAGGATACGAAAAACCCGGATGCCGGAGGTGAACTGCTCCGGCAGATCATCGGGGTAGATCCCCTTCGCGATCTGGCTGAGGAAACAACAGGACAACAACAGAATGTACGAGACGTGAAATCATGAAGACCAGCATTATTTACCACTCATATTCCGGGAACACCCGGAGCGTAGCAGAGAAGGTCCGCGACGCATGCGGCGGAAATCTCGTAGACGTGAAATTAACCAGTGACTATTCCAGCCTTACCGCGTACACCCTCGGGAGTTACCGGGCAATGAAAGGCGTGTGCGATCCCATAGAACAGAAAGCGATCGATGTCGCAGCCGATGATGTCATTGTCATCGGGACACCGGTCTGGGCTGCACGGGCAACTCCTGCGGTCAATGCAGCAGTTGCAGCGATCAGGGGATGCGAGGGGAAGAAGGCGGTGATCTTTGCGACCTGCGGAAGCAGGGAAGGGGATACCCTCCCGATGTTAAAAAAAGCCCTTTTAGAAAAAGGTGTGACGGTAACCGGGGAGTTCGTGTTCGATAAAAAAGGCATAACGGATCCGGTCCGGATCAACGCGATGATCTCAGCGATAAAAACAGCGGGGAGTGCACGGTGAAGAGTATCATTTACTACTTCACCGGCACCGGCAACTCGCTTG
>DADR01000020.1 GCA_002495055.1 Methanoregula sp. UBA247
CCTGCCATGAACCCATCGAGAAGTGCCTGCCATCCTCAAAGAAGAGTTTCTTTTCAAAATCCGAATCTTTGTCTGCCACAGTAGAAAACTGGTAGGCACAACACTGGTAACAGGATATCCCCTTACCTGCTCCGCGGTAAGAAGGCAGCTGGTTATCGTAATAGGGTGTACCGAATTTCGAGGCAAGCTCGAATGTCATGAGATATAATTCCTGGAATGTTGGCAGATCGGGATTTTTGCGGTTAAACTCTTCGCGCTCATTCATGAAGTCCGGCTCAATAGAGATCTCCGGTTTTGGAAAATTGAAGGGTTTTCCCCAGTAGTCTCCCTCAAGCATCACTTCCATGAGCGCTTTGAATAGCAACCGTACCTCTCGTTCAAACTCCCCGTATGTCCGGCGGGGGGCTGATGTGCCATCCCATATTTTGCCCTTGTATATACAAGGTTTGTCCTGCCAGAGAGTCGGGATCCCCGGTGAGAGCTGGATAGACGAGAAGACCAGNNCCAGGAACGTGAGGAAGTTGTAGTAACCCTGACCTCCGGCAAAATTTGTCTGCGCAGAACCGAGTGCTTTCACCGCATGGAGAATAGCAACCTCAGCACGTTTTGCAGGGCCTGCGACAGAAGCCTTTGTACCATTTCCGTCAGGCATCAATCCATAATAGAAAAAATAACGAAGGTCCCAGTCCTGGCAAAACGGGCGTGTACCGAAATACTCAAGATCATGAATGTGCATCTCTCCTGACAGGTGGTGATCTGCCAGGTCAGGAGGCAGCTGAAGCAGGTACTGTTCTTTTGAAATCTTGTCTGCTTTCTTCTTGTGCGATGTTTCAGCATTTTCCTGGAGGTTTGCGTTATCGTGGGCCTCAAACCCGCGGCCAACATCGATCTGGTGTGCGTCAAAAACCGGAGTACCAACACGGGTCGAGACATTGCGGTACTGTACCATGCCCTTTTCAAGCAGCGTGATATTTACGATTTCACGGATGAGCGGCCCGGAGAGGGACTTTAATCCCATATTCTTGATGCGGTTTTCCACATCATACGCGATTTCCTGTGCCGTCACTTCGTCGGCACCTTCATATCCATAAAATGTCTCGACAAGCTTTGTCTCTTCAACAATCTGCCGGACAATGCGATTGCGATCCCATTCGATGATATGCCCATCAGAGGTTCGGACGGAGGGGAGTACGGGAACAGTGATTCCCTCAAAGGTAAGCTGCTTGGTCTCCCGATGTGCCATTATTCACCTGATATAAGCTTTGACAGATGCTCTCCATCCAGTTTGCCTGCGGGAAAAAGATCCGCAGAAGTGTAGAAATCAGAGTCTTTCTGGAGAACAGGGGCTTCACTAACAAAAACACCATTCATCCGCAGCTCCGTGAGGGATTCCGCAGTTGAAAGGTCACGCTCGGAATATTTGTAGCCGCCCTTTGTCAGATATCCTTTCAAACTATCACAATTCGGGCAATATTCAAGCGTATAAACAATCAATTGCGATTTTTTCGACATCAAACACCCTCACACAATCATCTATGCACTAAGCTTTTTGGAGATAAAAAAATCATGGTTTGAACATTCCTGCTCATGCCCCAATAAAAGCGATTATCATTAGTAGTGGTATGAAATAATAGTACCGTAATGGTAAGGGCGTTTATTGCACTTGAACTCTCACAGGAAATACGAGACCATCTTTCTGTCGCGCAGGAAACGATCCGCAGCTGCAGAGCTCATCTTACTCTGGTCGATCCAAAAAATATTCATATTACGATAAAATTCCTCGGTGAAGTAGAGCAGGAAAAACTGAAAAAAGTTATGGATGCGATCAGGTCAGTCACATTTTCCTCATTTCCCATAACAGCGGGAACTGTTACGGTGAACAATCCAAAACACCCCCACACGGTCTGGTGTACAATCGATGATGCGGGATTAGGGGAAAGTTTATCCTGTCGTATAGAGGATGCACTATCACATCTTGGGTTTAAACAAGAGACCCGTCGCTTCACACCCCATGCGACTATTGCACGGGTGAAATCACCAGACCCCTCCCTTTTTTCTGCGTTAAATAGTCTGAAGGGTATCTCCTATGGCAGCTGCGAGATCCGGGGCATAAAGCTGAAAAAGAGTACTCTTTACCCCCAGGGCCCGGTCTACGACGATTTGTTAGAGGTGGAATGGTGAACCGGTTCCCGCTCGAAGAAAATGTTTTAACGGGTCTCCGCCCGACCGTTCAGGAATGCGAGCATGTCTGCGGTCTCGCAAAGCGCCTGCTTGAAGCAATCGCCAGAAGCGGGAAAGCTGAGGGGATGGTCGTGGGATCCATTGCACGGCGTACATGGGTTCGGGGAGACCGTGATCTCGATGTATTCATGCTTTTTGATCCCAGCCTGTCCCGCGATGCCCTTCAGGCTGAAGGGCTTGCCCTTGCCCGCAGCATTGCAGCCGCTTTCACCGATAATTTCCACGAGAAATATGCCGAACATCCTTACATCAACGCTTCGATCGAGGATGTTGATGTGGATCTCGTGCCCTGCTATAAAGTTGATAGCGCAACCAACATCCAGAGTTCGGTTGACCGCACACCGTTTCACACACGGTATATCACCAGCAGGATTAACGGCTTGATTGATGATGTGCTCCTGCTTAAGCAATTCACAAAAGCTGGCGGTATCTATGGCTCAGACCAGATGACGGAAGGATTTTCAGGGTATCTCTGCGAGCTCCTTGTACTCCACTATGGTGGATTTACCCCACTAATCAAGGCAGCGGCATCATGGCGTCCCGGTATTGTAATTGATATTGAAAACCATGCGGCAAAAAAATTTGACGAACCCCTGGTCGTAATCGACCCGGTCGATCCGAAACGCAACGTGGCAGCAGCAGTTTCCCTGGACCGCATGGCCGGGTTTGTCGAGCTGGCGAGGGGATATAATGAAAAACCCGTAACTGAATTCTTTTTGCACCCGATGGAGCGCTGCATCCTTAAAAAAGAACTCGCCTCACGTATTGCCCAGCGCAGGACATTTGTTTTTGCTGTTACCTTTGCGACTCCCCAGTACATCCCGGAGATTGTTGTTCCTCAGCTTAAGCGTAGCGTATCAGCAATCCGGGAACTGCTGGAGCGAAACGGGTTTGCCGTCCATCATGCTTCCTATGATATGCAGTCAGAGGAATGTATGATCCTCCTCGAGCTGCTCGTGGGGGACCTGCCGGCATTACGCCGGCATCTGGGGCCACCACTCTGGAACCACACAAATGCAGATAAATTCCGAAAAAAACATCTTGCGGAACATCAGTCCGGGCCATTTATTGAAGACGGGCGGTACGTGATGGAGGTGCCCCGGGAATATCAGACTGCAAAAAGCCTGTTGTCTTCAGATGCTCTCCTGAGTGTAAGTCTTGGGAAACACATCCGGCAATCGCTGGAACAGGGGTGGACACTTCATGAGGGTCAGGAATGCTGGAAGGAGGCGTTTGCACCGTTCATTGCGGAATTTTTTGAGCAGTGCTCACCACTGACCCGGATCCAGCGGGATAAAGAATAAAAAATTTCAGGAAATTGTTTTCCCGTCGTTAATCAGACAGTTCTGCCGGACTGCAGGACCGGTTTACAGAGAAACAACGAATTATTTGGATTTTTTGCTTGGAGAAATCATTTAATCGATGAAAGACCTTGCCTGATTACTTAAAAAATATTAGGTATCGGGTCTTCTTACCTTGCTGGCAACGGACCCTTAAAGAAAGTAAAAAAATTCATAAAAAGTTTTTTTAGTACTCTGGTCCGAGAACCCAAAAAAATAATAATTTGAACTGACAACACATGCACTATTTCATATATACAGGCGGGGCAAGCTGGAGCATGCGTGAAGCATTCTTCATACTATGAATATGTTTTATTGCCAGATTCATTTGATCTGATGACAATCCTGTGCACTTCTGTACGATCTCCGGGGGAAGGTTGTGTTCTTCAGCGTACAGGAGCTGATCGAGAATATCATAAGGCATCCTCAAGTAAAAATCTTCATCAGAAGTGAAGTGACTCCACGTATCCGGGCTTGGTGCACGGGATATTATCTTTTTATCAATTTTTAACAATTCTGAAAGTTTGTACACCTGTAATTTATACATATCTGCTATTGGTTCAATATCAACTCCTCCATCCCCGAACTTTACGAAATATCCACACAGCAATTCTGATTTATTGGTAGTACCACTCACGACATAGTTCATTTTCTCTGCCTGCATATAGAGGGCAATCATTCGTGTTCTCTGTTTTACATTCTGAAGACTAATGAGCTTCAGGTATTGCTGTGCAGACAGACGTTTTGTACTGACCGACTCTTTCTCGGTCGAGAGCCGGATGGAGGGTAAGGCAAGCAGCGTGCCAGAGCCAATACCAGGAGGAAGAAACAGGTTTGTTGTATGGATTGCGGGATCATACTGGGGGAACAGTTCTTTTAAAAGAGATTCTTTCTGTGCATAAATATCGAATGCCTGCAGGACGGGAGTAATCGTGACTTCCGAATAGGGAATTTTCAGTTTCCTGCATAGCTGTATAGCCAGTTCCCTGCTGGAAGAATCTGATTCCTTTTCAGGAAGGATCAGACCATAGACATGGCTGGCCCCCAATGCTTCAACGGCAAGAGTCGCAATAAGTGCGGAATCTACACCGCCAGAAACCCCGATAACAATACCATCTTTTTTGAACTGATCGATTACCGTTTTTTTTATAAAACCGGGTAAGTTTTCCTTAAGGTCTGCGACATTGCTCAGCATCTCTTTTTTTATGTCAAACTTGTCATCAAACATTCTGCTTTTCATATTTCACCATTATATTAATATACTTCTTTATAGAAATACTATACGGAATACTTTATATAAACATTTGCCTTTGATCGTAATTGCCCTTGAAACGATGTGAACCACCATGAATGAGATAAACAAGGATATCCAGCAGTTTTTGAAATCACGAGGATTTCTCGATAGTAAGAAATCAGTCAGGGAACACGAATCATTAACAGAAACCGGCATTATCGATTCCATCGGGCTGCTCCAGCTCGTGGATTATCTCGAAAGCAGATATAAAATCGAAATTCCTATGGAGATAATAACGCCGGAAAATTTCGATACTCTGGCTGGAATCAGCCAATCAGTAATAACTCTAAAAAAGTAAATTCCTTTTTTTATTATTGCAGGGAAAAATGTAATTTCCGAAATCTATCGTCGTAAAAAAAACATGTTTCAGGGTCGCAGATTGCATGAAAATCCCTATTTTCTGTAGGATTAAACGGTGAGAATCTGCAGTTCAGGCAGATAATGACTATTAAGTATCTGTCTTTGGAAGTTTTTTAAAAAAAAAAGACTAAAGTGTCCACGAGAGTTTTTCTGCCATTTTCACAATCTAAGATTCATTTTTTATCTGGACGAATTTTTCTTAATTTTTGCTAAGGCCAGTTTTTCAATGGCCGTGGTATCAATTCCTTTACTGACTTCCAGTTTCCTGTTCTGTACAGCACTGTCAACAAACCCTTTACCGGTCGGCGTGCGGACAATAAGTGACGTAGATCCCGCAGGGCTGCCTATCGCTCCTGCTGATATATCAGAAAAAATTGCAGTAAGATCCGTGCATATATGGCAGCCTTTGCGGATACAGGCTCCCAGTTCCCCAAGTGGCACGATCAGTGTACTGCCATCCTGTTTCAGGATCTCCAGTTTTCCTTTTACATTGAATTTTTTAATTTCATGGGGTTCGAGGTTGTAGCAGGTTTTGAGTTTTCCCACAATGAGCGCCTGATAATCAAACGTCTCTGTGCAAAAAAGACCGATCACGAGACGGATAGCTTTCCCAAACGGTTTTACCAGATCATTATCACTTTCACGCATCCGTGCTACTGCCAAGACAGCACAGGGGACGCCGATAACTGCGATCCGTTTGTACTTGTGTTCGATTACTGCATACTTAAGGGCAGCGAGGAGCGGCACCCACCAGCTATACCGGCTCCCTGCCTGCTGAATGAGAACATCGGTTTTTGTAATGATTACTGAGGAGGGTTTGAGCGTCCAACGATCTTCGGTAACGGTAACAATTGCATCGATGAGATCTTCATCCAGAGCATTGGCAAGGATTGCCGTAACCGCCCCGCCACTCTGTTTGCGTGGGATGTTAAAGGAAGATTTTGCAGTAAGCAGTTCGAGGTAGTTCCCCAGGGTTTCTGCGGGCTGGTTACCGATCCGGGGGCATATTGCATAGCATGCACCGCAATTTACGGTATCGGTAGCCTGTTTGCAATAGCCGTTGCTCCTTGGACCAGTGACCATTTCTCCTTCGTCAAATGAGAGGGAATCCGCCGGACAGACGGCAACACATGCACCGCATCCCGAGCATTTTCCTGTGTCCCAGACCTCGCTTTTCAAATCAAGATAACTTTTTGCAGCCATCACCATCACTCCCATGTGTATTTATTCGCAAATGGACGTGCGCTCGCAGGAGAAATCCTGGAATAATCAGAAGTCAGAAGAGGTACTGAATCAAGTCCGAATGTCTGTGCAAAATCCTCGATGATCGGTTTGATCATTGTCTTCTGCTCTTCAGTCGCCGGTATTTGTTGTGCACCGACCCCCAGATTATTCTTGTCGATAATCCCTCGTACATAGATCTCACCACCGTGAATCCCGCTTCCAACGCCACGTTCTTCAATGGGGGGGATGCCGGTCAATCCAAGCACAATCAGAAGACCGCCCGCCATATATTCCCCAAGAAAAGCCCGCGCCGCTCCACCAACAACAAGGATTGGTCGCTTCTCCAGGTACTGCTTCATATGAATACCCCCACGGTAACCGATGTTATCGCGTACATACACCTTACCACCCCGCATGCTGTGGGCGACTGCATCACCGGCACTTCCGTGTATGATGACATTCCCCTTGTCCATGGTGTTCCCGGGTGCATGATCTGCATTGCCATGGACGACAATCGTCGGTCCGCTCATGAACATGGCGAGGTCACCACCCGGAACACCATTAACCGTGATAGTAACATCATCCCCCCGGATGCCATTCCCGATAAAGCGCTGCCCGAGGACATTGTCAATGATGATCTCTTTTACACCGTCAGCGATCGCAGCACGAATCTTCTGGTTAAGCGATGTGTAATGGAGACCTTTCGCATCGATCCTGATTTGTGTCGCCATTATGCACCTACTGTTTTTACATCCAGGACATTCAGGAGACCCTCATCCAGCATATAGCCCCGGAGGCGGTCGCGGTTTCCCCGAAGGCTCTCGATGCTGTTGATACCCGCAGCCCCCATCAGCTCGGCCAGTTCAAGCGTCCAGCCATGGATCAGGTTCTCGACATGTACAGACTCAACATCCGGATCCAGTCTCTTTGTTAGTTCCGGTTTCTGTGTGGCGATACCCCATGCGCACTGCCCACGGTAGCAGGTGCCGCAGACCCGGCAGCCCATGGCCACAAGCGCGGAGGTACCAATATACACTGCATCAGCGCCAAGACAGATGATCTTTGCCACATCCGCACTTTCACGGATCCCGCCACTGGCGATAATTGAGACCTTGTTCCTGATCCCCTGCTGCCTCAGTTTGGCATCAACACTTGCCACTGCCGCTTCAACCGGAATACCAACGTGATCCCGGAACACCCGGGGAGCTGCACCAGTGCCACCTCGGAAACCATCAATTACTACCGCATCTGCAGATGAACGGGCAATACCTGCTGCAATTGCAGCAGAATTATGCACTGCCGCAATCTTCACAAAGACCGGTTTCTTCCACTCAGTTGCTTCCTTTAAACTTCGCACGAGTTGCTTGAGGTCCTCGATACTATAGATGTCATGGTGGGGAGCAGGGCTGATCGCATCACTTCCTTCCGGGATCATCCGGGTGTAGGAGACGTCAGCACAGATTTTCTCACCCGGCAGATGCCCTCCTAATCCCGGTTTTGCACCCTGCCCGATTTTGATCTCGATAGCTGCACCACGTTCGAGATAGTTAATATCAACACCAAATCGACCGCTTGCCACCTGAACAATCATATTCTTCTGGTAGGGGTACAGCGATTCGTGAAGCCCGCCTTCCCCGGTTCCCATGAAGGTGCCGATCCGGCTTACCGCCTTTGCAATCGCAGTCTGGGCATTCAGGCTGATTGCCCCATAACTCATATGCCCGACCATGATGGGTGTCTCTATCTGGAGATTTGGTGAGAGCTTTGTTATCAGCTCAACAGTTCCATCCGCTGACTCTTTTAGGGAAAGGGACGAGGGTTTTTTGCCCAGATATGTCCGCAGCTCCATGGGTTCACGGAGCGGATCGATACTTGGGTTAGTAACCTGGCAGGCATCGAGCACGAGACGATCGAAAATAATAGGGTAGGGAAGTGCATTTCCCATCCCGGCAAGGACGATCTTCCCGGTCTTTGCCTGGTTGAAGATGTTCTCACGGACCTCACGCGTCCAGACTGGGTGACTCCGGTAATCCGTTGGTTTCTCATAGATACTGATAGCATCTCGCGGACAGAATGCTGAACACCGGTGACAGGCAACGCAGTTGCGGGAGTTTACCCGGATTGCGTCACCGTCTTTTCGGAACACACCATAAGAACAGTTGTCGACACATCGCCCACAGAGCATACACTGGTCAGGATCAATATCCACTTTAAACCTGAGTGGGATACTTCCTATGGTCATGAAATGACCCTCCCGATCACGGGTTCGCCGGCTTTTGGCATGGCAATATTATCAACATCCGGCTCCATCCGGCGAATTGCTGCCTCCTCGCTGGAGATATAGAGCCGGTCGCCATATTCACCGGTGACGAGGGGACGCAGCTTGATCCTGTCGGTAAAACCGACGAGAGTGTTTTCATTGGCAACGCAGATTGCAAACGGCCCGTTCATCAGAGCAGATCCATAAGCCAGCCGGATTGCACGATTGAGTTCCTGTTCTTTTGGCGGCATCCGGTCAATATCTTCCCAGAAGGGGGGTGCAAACGCCCGAACAGCCATTTTTTCAGAGAGACCGTGTTTACGAACAAGCAGGTCTATGAGATATGCTACCACCTCTGTGTCAGTGAACATGGTACATTTATACCCATAACTCTCGATATAGCGACGGTTGGTACCATATGAGGTGATCTCCCCGTTATGGACTACGCTCCAGTTCAGGAGATTGAAGGGATGTGCGCCGCCCCACCAGCCGGGAGTATTCGTCGGGTACCGGTTATGCGCAAGCCAGAGGTATCCCTGGTAATCCTGGATCCGGTAGAAATCGGCAACATCCTCAGGCCAGCCTGCAGCCTTGAATACGCCCAGATTTTTACCGGATGAAAAGATAAGAGCCCCGTTCTTTTCCGCGTTGATTTTCATGACAAGATGGGTGACAATGTCTTCATCAGGTGTAGTACTTTTTGGCATCAGGCTCCGGTCAGGACGGAAAAAATATCTCCAGGGTGTGTGAACTTTCCTGATATTAGGCTGCTCATATGTTTTGATCTGTTCATCATGGACTATGGTGCCCCATTTCTCCAGCAGGGTATCGAGTGCAGCTTTGTTTTCGCGGATATTATCAAAAAAAACATGGAGCGCAAAGTAATCCTTATATTCAGGATAGATCCCGTACGCTACATATCCGGCTCCTTCACCACTTCCCCGCTCATTCATCATGGAGAGCGCTTCTTTGATTTTTGCTCCATCCACACTCTGGCGGCGCTTGTCAATCACACCAATAATACCACACATATTATCACAGTACAGAATGATCTTGTAATCATGAACATATGTTCATTGCACCAGTGAACATTCGTTCAGATAGATTGGTTAAATAAGTATAAATACAAATGGGTGGAACATGTCTTCCAATATGTCAGCAGAAGTAACCAAACTCCTAAAAAAAATCGAGGCGGATAAAGTTAAATTTGTCCGCTTGCAGTTCACTGACATCCAGGGTCAGCCGAAAAACGTCTCGATCCCTGTTATTCAGGCAGAGAAAGCACTGACTGAGGGTATATGGTTCGATGGATCTTCCATTGAAGGTTTTGCCCGGATTGAAGAGTCCGATATGATGCTCAAACCGGACCCGGCGACGTATGCTGTTCTTCCCTGGAGACCCCAGGAAGGAAAGGTTGCCCGGTTTATCTGCGATGTCCAGACGTACGGCAATAAACCATTCGATGGGGATCCCCGCTTTATCCTGCGAAAAACCATGGCAGAAGCGGCAAAGATGGGTTTTTCGTTTAATACCGGCCCTGAACTTGAGTTTTTCCTGTTTAAAATGTATGAGGGTATACCGACCACTGAGTTCGAGGATCACGGCGCCTACTTCGATCTTGCACCCACCGACTCTGCAGAGGACGTCAGACGTGATGTTGTCCTTGCGCTGACAGATATGGGATTTGAAATTGAAGCATCTCACCACGAAGTCGCGGACAGTCAGCATGAAATAGACTTCAAATATGGCGATGTACTGATCACTGCTGACCGCGTGATTACCTTCAAATTTGCAACCAAGTCAATCGCTCTTCAGTACGGCCTGCATGCGAGCTTTATGGCAAAACCGATAGCCGGCATCAATGGGAGCGGTATGCACACCCATGGATCACTGGCCAAAAACGGGAAGAATGCGTTCTTCGATCCCAATGGCGAGAATCAACTCTCCGACACCGCAATGTATTACATCGGAGGAATCCTGAAGCACGCAAAGGCAATCACCCGTGTTGCAAATCCAACAATCAATTCGTATAAGCGGCTTGTCCCCGGTTACGAAGCCCCCTGTTATATTTCCTGGAGTGCAGCTAACCGTTCAGCACTGGTACGCGTTCCGGCAGCCCGCGGTAACAGTACCCGTGCCGAGTTCCGCAGCCCGGACCCGATGTGTAACCCGTATCTCACGTTTGCCTGTATGCTTGCAGCAGGACTAGACGGTATCAAAAACAAGATTATGCCTCCTGAGAGCACGAATACGAACATCTATCATCTCGATGAGAGAGCCCGCAAGAAACTCCATATCGATATGCTGCCGGGCAGCCTTATGGAGTCCAATGCAGCACTCCTGAAAGATGATGTGCTTTGCAAGACCCTTGGCGACCATGTGGTTACGAATCTCTCAAGTATTGCTCAAATGGAAACAGATTCCTTCCGGCTCGCGGTTCATCCGTGGGAACTGGAGAGGTACCTGGCAACATACTAATTAAAATTTAAAACTTTTCGGCAAGGTTCGGACTTGTAATCCGGTTACTGACTGTCGATTGTACTCTCGACGCAATGACAGGTGTCCTGGTTGGGACGTGGTATATTTGGACGTCAATAACGTACATCAGTACGGTATCATCCACCTGTCACACCTCGCATCTCCAAAAATGATTGGATAGTTGCCGTACACAGAGCAATCGCCAGCAGAGAAAAAAGCTATATAGGTGGAAAGGCATGGCTTTGGATACCGGTGTTACAACCTGGCTTTTGGTCTCGGCAATGCTGGTTATGCTGATGACCCCGGGCGTTGGGTTATTTTATGGCGGATTGGTAAGAAAAAAGAATTTCATTTCGATGATTGCCCTCTCTTTTGTGGTGCTTGCGCTGGTGAGTATTCACTGGATTTTGATCGGGTATTCCCTTGCTTTTGGTCCGGATATCGGAGGGATTATCGGCAACCTGGATTTTATCGGGCTCAACGGTGTCAGTGCAGATGCCGGATCAGGAACCTATCCCCCGCTTGTTTTTATGGTGTTCCAGCTCTTTTTTGCTGCCGTGACAGTAACCATTGTCACATCGGCAGTTGCAGAGCGAATCAAGTTTTCATCGTTTATCATTTTTGTTCTTGTATGGCTTACCCTTGTGTATTGTCCGCTTGCTCATTGGGCATGGGGTGGTGGATGGGCATCAGAACTGGGACTTATAGATTTTGCAGGGGGAACCGTTGTAGAAATATGTTCGGGTTTTGGAGCACTCGCGCTTGCACTGGTAATAAAGAACAGGGCTGGATTTGGGGAGTATGCCCTTGAGCCCCATAACATCCCGATGGCACTGCTCGGGGCTGCGCTATTATGGTTTGGCTGGTTCGGCTTCAATGCAGGAAGTGCACTGGCCGTCAACAGTGTTGCCGTCACCGCATTCATCGCAACAAATACAGCAGCCGCTGCCGGTGCGTTGTCATGGATGTTTGTAAGCTGGTATCACGGTAAACCAAGTTCACTGGGGATGGTAAGCGGTGCTATTGCCGGCATGGTGGCAATAACACCGGCGGCTGGTTTTGTAACACCGATGGTCTCAATTCTGATCGGGGCGGTTGCCGGTGCACTCTGTTATGGAATGATGCTGTTGCGGGTCAGGAAAAAATGTGATGAAAGCCTTGACGCATGGGCTATACATGGCATGGGAGGACTGTGGGGTACTCTGGCAACCGGAATTTTTGCTGCTGCGGCAATCGGGGGAATCTCCGGGCTGGCTGAAGGTAATGCACATCAGTTCGTAGTAAATGCCCTATGCGCAGTTGCGGCGATGGTGTTTGCTTTTTTAATGACCTATGGGATAGCGTTTGTTATTGATCGTACTCTCGGGATGCGGGTCACGGAAGATGAAGAGTATGTTGGCCTTGATATCTGCCAGCATGGTGAGCGCGCCTGAAATTTTTTTTATGAAAAAATAATTTTCTCTCATCATCTTAATTGATCTGACTTCATTGACCGGGAGAAAAGGATTGGTGATCAATAGTTAATTTTAAATAACTAGGAATACAACTTCCTTCTTACAATTACCCATTAATAATTTGAAAATCTGAGAGGACTGATAAACTGGTGCATCCAGACAAACCAATTTCCCGGACTTCTCATCCGGTGTTGGTTTTGGATGGAAGTCCCTATCGATTCACCAAGACAGGATCCATTTCAGGATTAATCGTGAAAAACACTTGTATTGTCACAGGACTATTGAGAATTTATTAAAAAGGTGAAAAAATGGCAATTGATACAGGAACAACGGCATGGATCCTCGCTTCAACGGCGCTCGTCATGATCATGACACCGGGAGTCGGATTCTTCTATGGCGGCCTGGTACGGAGGAAAAATTTCATTTCAATGATAACCCTGTCATTCGTCGCCTTCGCACTGGTAAGTATCCAATGGGTATTATTTGGGTACTCACTCGCATTCGGTCCCGATATCGCCGGGTTTATTGGTAACCTGCAGTATCTGGGCCTGAACAACGTGGGAATGGAGCCTGGTCCTTACAGTACCGCTATACCCGGACTGCTGTATATGGTATTCCAGCTCGTTTTCGCTACAGTAACAATGGCAATCGTGACGTCAGGTTTTGCAGAACGTATCAAATTCAGTGCGTATCTGATATTTGCGCTTGTCTGGACTACAATTGTCTATGATCCGCTCGCTCACTGGGTATGGGGTGGTGGCTGGGCATCCCAGTTCGGAGCACTTGATTTTGCCGGAGGGACTGTTGTACATATCAGCTCCGGGTTTGCAGCCCTTGCACTTGCGCTTGTTATCGGAAAACGCGTTGGTTTTGGCAAGTATGCAATGGAACCACATAATATTCCCCTCACCATCCTTGGTGCCGCACTGCTCTGGTTCGGCTGGTTCGGCTTTAATGCCGGGAGTGCGATAGGTGCCAACGGTCTTGCTGCGCAGGCATTTGTAACAACAAACACCGCAGCAGCAGCAGGTGCGATGGCCTGGCTGCTGGTCAGCTGGATACACGGAAAACCGAGTTCGCTGGGATTTGTCAGCGGAGCTGTGGCAGGACTTGTTGCCATCACACCCGGAGCAGGGTATGTGACGCCCATGGCAGCCCTGTTGATCGGTGCAATTGGAGGAGTTCTCTGCTATGGTATGCTGCTCTTCCGTATCCGGAAAGGTCTTGATGAAAGTCTGGATGCCTGGGCAATTCATGGGATGGGTGGTCTCTGGGGTGCACTTGCAACCGGGATCTTTGCTGTTGCAACAGTGAACGGTGCATCGGGATTGCTTGAAGGCAATGTCCACCAGTTCGTTGCAAATGCAGTCGGTGCGTTCGCAGCACTTATCTATGCATTTGTGGTAACCTATGTCCTTGCAGTTATAATTGACAAAACCATCGGTCTGCGGGTGACTGAGGAAGAAGAGTATGTCGGCCTTGACATCTCCCAGCATGGAGAGCGGTGCTAATCCGGAGGGGTAATCATGAAAATGGTAAAAGCTATTATCAAACCAGAACGTTTTGAATTCGTGAAAAAAGCCCTGGAAGACAAGGGATTCATCGGAATGACAATATCTGAGGTAAAAGGCAGGGGTGAACAAAAAGGTATTACACTCCAGTACCGTGGCGGACTGATGACGGTAGATCTCCTGCCTAAAATTCAACTGGAGATAGTTATCAGGGATTCCGATGTCGATAACCTGGTTGCAACAATCACTGAAGCAGCCCGCACGGGAAAAATCGGGGATGGCAAAATATTCATTATGCCGGTAGAAAAATCAATCAGGATTCGCACGGGAGAGATGGAAACCTGAAAATTGCATAAAACCATTTTTTTTTGTTTTTTCATTGTTTCAGACCGGATTTGACCGTATTGCCCAAGGAGATTTAAGCAGATACCTGGTCGCGAACAGCTGCAATTTCATGTACGATGTAATTCTTTTTATCCATACCATGATGAAAATCATACCATGATGAAAATATGCTAACTCTTTTCACTATCAGGACATTCCATTTTTTATTAAAAAAATGTTTTGTGAAAATGAACCTAAGGCAGATTGTTATTTACGATGGCGGCGGAAAATCTATACTGCAATCATGATCCCGTGGCTTACGACAAATTTTAAAAATTTTAAACCAAATGCAGCCATTGCTCTCAATGCCACGCGTCATATGAACAAGATCGAGCGAAAAAAACTTTTCTCCCCGGATATCGAACCGATGCGAACCGCTGAAGGCAGGTGGTTCGAAGCAATTGTCTATGAGATGTTTCTGGATATCTCAAAGAAATCAAACCGGATAAAATACCTTGCCCGTAAAGGTGCGGATGCTCCCCGGAAACGCGAAGAGGTAAAGCTCGGGCAAAACGGCATTTTTTATTCGAAATATGGTGACATCACCGTCAGGGGCAACGGGCAGGACCTTGCGGAATTTGATATGTTGCTCATCGATTCAGATAACCAGGTTGTATTTGCCGAAGTGGTGACTTCCCCTTCAGATTTAAAGGAGTTCGAACAGGAGATCGCGTTCAAGAAACGACTTCTCAGTTACCTGTATGACCAGAAGAATACTCCTTTTCTTCTTGTTTCATCCTTTGACCTTTCCAATTACTCAGTTGTCAAGAGGCTTGCAAGGGATAAGACCAACGCTATTATCCATACCACTTCCTGCGAGGAAATAAAATCAATTCTCAAACATTACCGCCCACGGATTCTGTATAACCCTCCTGAAAATCATCCCAACCTGGTTCCGGCTACAGATTTCCCGATGAAAAATACCTTTGACTACAAGAGGTACCATGACGAAGTGCGTGCCCAGATCTTCACTGAAATTGCAAAAGGCGGTGAGCGGAGCCTTCCGGCGATTACCAGCCGGACCGGGCAGATTGTGAAAAAAGTTCTCTATGGTGCATTATATCCACAATCCGTCAAATTACTGTGCAATACCTACGGTTTGACCGTGAAAAGCAGGAAGATTGAATTTGGAGATTTTTCACAGTTTTATTCAAAAGCAATCATCGCAACCGATCTTCCGAATTTCGAACTGATTATCTACCTCAGGTCACGACAAAAAAAAGAGTACCATAAGATGATCCAGGCAAAGGATGGGCATTTCAAATTCGAACGCCCAACACCGCCAAAAGTGGGATTTTTTCTCTGGCTTGAAGCCATCCAGCCGAGTCTTGGAACACAGATTACTCACCAGCTGCTGGAATCATTCACCATCACACGGCAGCCAAAGCAATAAACCGGTTTTTATAGCCCTGCAAAATTCCTTTCAGCAATAGTTTTGAAATGCAAAGCACCTGAACGCTAAAAGAGGGGACACTACCTGTCTTTGCATACTCCCCTTTCGCGGCTGAACGATGATCACGTATCAACTGTTTTTAGAGTAATCGCATCCGGGGAAGGCAATGCGGCGAGGGTGAAATCCCCATGAGTGGTCAGCAGGTAATTGAGCATTTCTCCAGGGCATTCGTTAGGAGAATAAAATAGTATGAGCGATAGTTCCAAAAAAAAGTAAAAATTTCATCACGCTGTTTCAATCGAGCAGGGCACCCATTGCCTCATCATACCGTGCGCCCATAACATAGTCGATGCCGGATACTTCAGCGGCTTCTGGTGTGAGGGCCATGAGATCATCGCGTGACATCGTCGAGAGCCGGAAGTTCCTGCTGCCCGCCATAAGCTGCTGGAGACCAATCCTGAACTTCTGGGAATACGTATAGATTCCGACTGCACCCATCGGGATATCTTTCATACGTGCACCAAACTTCTCCTTGAGCTCTTCATAACAGACAAAAATCTCTTCGATATTGTTACCATACTTCGAAACTGTCTTGGGAAGATCGCCTTCTTTAACCCACTTCTCGATGTTCTTGCCGACAAAGCCGGGGATCATGAGACCGCGACCCATGCAGACTGCCTTGAAATACGGGCTTCCCATTGCCAGTGCCTTGAATACACCAGGTTCATCCGAGAATCCACCTGCCATCGCAAGATCCGGTACCCGGAAGCCTTTCTTGTCCAGCTTGCAGGCAAATTCATACGCGAGTGACTGCAGGTAGAACGTGGGAATACCCCACTCGTTCATCATCGGCCACGGGCTCATACCGGTTCCACCCGGTGCACCATCGATAGTAAGCAGATCGATCCTGGCTTCGGAACTGTACCGGAGAGCCATTGCAAGCTCGACCATGGAGTACGCACCGGTCTTTAAGGTAACGCGTTTATAACCGATGTCACGCAACCGGTCAACCTCCTCAAGGAAACCTTCTTTGGTGACAAAACCCAAACGGGAGTGGCGTTCGAATTCCTTGATAGCTCCTGCTTTGAAAGCCAGCTGGTTCTCCTTAAGCGTCGGATCGGGAAGGACGATATACCCTCGTTTCTTGAGCTCGATTGCACGCTCAAGCGACTTGACTTTAATCTCGCCACCGATACATTTGGCTCCCTGGCCCCATTTGAGCTCGATCGTATCAAGGTTGTGTTTGCTCGCAACATACTCCGCGGTTCCAAGCCGGGTGTCTTCGACATTCATCTGGATAAGCATTTCTCCAAAGCCGTCGTAGAATTTTTTATAGACGTTAATGCGTCGGTCCATCTCGGGAGACTCGATAACTTTGCCTTTGTTATCCCGCTTCAGGCCTGGATCAATTCCGCAGACATTTTCGCCGCAGACGCAGGTTATGCCGGATATCGCTGCACCGATTGCAAAATGTTCCCAGTTTACTCGTGCAATTTCGGTTGATCCAAGTGCACCCGTAAAGATTGGCAGGTGCATCCTGACTTTTTTATCCCACCCGTACTCGGTTTCGGTATCCACGGTTGAGAAGACCGCTGTATCCGGACCGGCTTCGACTCCATCAGGAAGTCCCCGTGCACCGACTGCATATCCCTGGATGTTGAGATGGGAATAATCAATCGGATAGTTCTTGTCGGCACCTGCAGTGATCTCACCGAACGGGCCGGGATAGAGAACCTCCCTGCCCCGGAACGATGATAACCAGATCTCACAGCTGCCTTTGCATCCGTCAATGCATCGGGTACAGATACCTGAACACGGAGCAACATCCCGTGAGCGGTTTACTGTCCCCGTTGCTTCGTTTGCATTTGGCTGTCTAAGATTCATGAATACACTCCATTGAATTATCTGGAAGATGCGTTTGAGCGCGATATCGATCTCAAACTCATTGATTTATAACTCATTCACTAATAAGCGCTTGCTTTCCACCTTCTTTTAAACATTTCGGTTTTAAGATGCGATGACAATACATTTCAACCTACATTTTCATAAAATGAGATCTTAAAATGAAAAATTACGTGAAAAAAGTAACAATACGAATAAAAGGGAAATATCAGATTCTTATCAGATCATAGGATCGGCTGCCCATCCCGATCTCTTCGGCGTACTTCAGCTGCCGGTACCCATCGGTCTGGGCATGAACCCCCTTGAACTTGTCTTCTCCTTTATGATGATGTGAGGTGAGGTGAGATTCGGTAAACCCGGTCTGCTGATTCACAAGATCGAAACTTGCTGTATCAATTGCAACCGGATCCTTGGATGCGAGAATACCAATATCCGGGACGATTGGTGCGTCGCTGAACGGAAAACAGTCACAATCCGGTGTGATACGGATGAGGAAATTCATGTATCCAACTTTTCCGTTCTTTTCCTTTACCGCTCCATAGGCATACTCGACCATTCGTTCCATAAAGACCGGGATCTCGGTTTCCCAATCAATGTCGATCGCATGCTCCGGGCATACATGCATACAATCAAAACAACCGATACAAAGGTCCCGTATAATAACGGATTTCTCTTTTTCAATCGTAATCGCCGTTTTCGGACATATATCAGCACATGATCCGCATCCGGAGCACCGATCCGGGATAGTAAACGGGCGGGCATTGTGTTGGGCTTTTTTGCCTTCAGGTGGAGCACAACCCATAGCAAGATTTTTTATTGCACCTCCGAACCCTGAAACAATATGTCCCTTGAAATGGCTCATCACAATCATGCTGTCTGATAAGGCGATGTCCCCGGCGATAGTAACGGTGTTAAAATGTTTTTTTTCAATGCTCACCTGTGCCACATGCTTTCCAAAAAGCCCGTCAGCAATAATAATCGGGGCACCGGTCACAGCAAAGTCAAATCCGTGGAGAATTGCCGTTGTTATATGATCCACAGCGTTCGACCGGCTGCCAAGATAGAGCGTACTGGTATCGGTCAGGAAGGGGAGCCCCCCGCAGGATTTTATCTTCTCAACAACCTGCCTGACATAGACCGGACTGATATACCCATCATTTCCCCGCTCACCGAAATGGAGTTTAACAGCGGTTCTGTCATGGGGTGCAATAACACGGGAAAAACCGGCACCATCAAAGAGCCGTTGCACTTTACTAGTCATGCTCTCTTGATCTGAATATGCCCGAAGACCAGCAAAATAGACCAGACTTTTCATAGTTGTTCCCTCAGATAAAAGAGGGTATTTGCGGGAGGGATGTAAAATATATCGCTCTAATGTTTTAGGTCAGCATATCGAGGTTACGGGTTTTTTTCCGGTTCTTACCCTGCTTGATCAAATCCCGGGCTTTCTCATAATACTGGCGTGATAGCGTATCTTTTCCCAGTTCCTTGGAGCAAAACCCAAGACAATTCCATGCCTCTGCATGGTTCGGGTTCTTCCCCACCAGAAGATTCAGATCCTGAACTGCCAATTGAATGAGATCCTGCCGGTGCCGTAGAATCCCGATCGTTTTAAGCATTTCAGCACGTGAAAATAGCAACTCTTCATCATCGGGGGAGAGTTCAACCGCTTTGTTAAAATTCCGGAGTGCCTCCATGTCCCGTCCGATCTCCCGGAAACTTACACCCCGGTCATGCCAGACACAAGAAAGGGTGGGGTCAATCTCCAAAGCCTGGTCAAAAAAGGGTATCGCTTCAAGGTACTTCCCCTCACGGAATGAGAGCCTCAGGCCTTCCCGGTGATTTGATTTTGCCTTCCCCAGTATTTTATCAAACATGCCTACCTTGCCATGAAGAGCAGGTTCTGAAGGCTCCACTTCATGAATCACCTGTACAGGTTTGTTTAAAAGATCTGCTCCCATTTCTTCAGTGATATCTCTCACTTTTCCCATTACCCCGATAAATACTCCCTTACTGTCATAGAGTGCAGTGGATTTCATCCATAATACAGACTGGCGCCCTTCCTCCGGGATTGCTTTCGTCCAGGCGGTGACGGTCCCCTTCTCTTTCTCAATGATACAGTATTTATTTTCGAGAAGGGCAGCATCATTCTGAAAGACAAGATCGCTCAGCATCGGAGTCTTATGCCCAAAAAAGGGAATGGAATACTCCCAATCTCCCTTGCCGAGAATATCACCCGGTTTTATCCCGGTTAATTCAGCCATTTCTTTATTCCATACAATCACTTTTCCTTCACGATCAATGACATATGCAGCCTCGTGAAAAAAGTTGAACGCATCGGAAAGGATTTTCTGGGTAGTACCTGGACCTTTTCCCATATTTCGCTGATCAACGGCCTGGTGGATCATTTGCACCATTTCGAGAAGCTGGGCCTGGACATCATCGCCTTTTTTTAAGAAGAAATCTGCACCATAATTAAGTGCCTCGATTGCAGCGTATTCCCGGCCAACGCCGGTAAATATGATGACTGGCGTGGTATCTCCCTTTGCCCGGATGATCTTTAAAAATTCAATACCATTGATCTCTGGCAGATCATAATCTACGATCATCGCATCGAATGTAGTGCCTGTCAGGAGAGCCAGGGCTTCTTTTGCACTAAGTGCTGTTTTCACCTTCATATGACCAATGCGTTCAAGTAACGGATGAATAACCTCAAGCAAGGGGTTCTGGTCATCGATAAGAAGGACTGAAAGCATAACGTAACCATACGATGTTAACGCTGCTAAAAATAAAAAGATTGGGATCTATACCCGTTTTCCTAACTGATGATCCAGATAGAACAGATGCCCGGGCACATCTCCAATACACATGGTCTGTGCAAGAATCGCACTTGCATGTTCTTCTTCTTCCACCTGTTCTTTGACAAACCACTGGAGCATCTCGAAGCTTGCATGGTCTTTTTCCTTGATTGCAAGATCAACAAGTCCGTGGATCATAGCGGTAACTTTTTGCTCATGGGCATATACCTCTTCGAACACCTTTCCGGCCGAGGCCCACTTTGCTTTAGGTGCTTCGATTTCAAGGAGATTCGGTTTGCCGCCCCGGGCGAGGATGTAATCGTAAATCTTTAATGCATGACTCTGCTCTTCCCTGGCCTGTATCCGCATCCATTTGGCAAATCCTTTAAGGTTTGCCGTTTCGAAATGCGCAGACATCGCAAGGTACAGGTAAGCCGAGTAGAACTCACGGTTGACCTGTTTGTTCAGGGCTTGTTCCATAGTCTTTGAAATCACGTTAAAACCTCTTTTCACCCGATAATAGGTGTTCCCTTTATTAATGCTTTCGTAAAGGGGATAAATTTTTAAAAGCAGGACATTTTTCTTCCCCGGACAGAGGAATAGAACAAACAGGTAGTCATTATGCCATATCCCATCATGAGATCCTTGTTTCTCTATCAGGATTACCCCAAAATATCGAAAAATAAAAGAGATCTGGATTTGAATCCGTAATCTCGCGAATTAACATGCACGGTTCATTCAGGCATACTTTTGCGGTTCGGCATCAAATTTCTTTTTGCAGCCGGGAGCACAAAAGTAATACTTCTTGCCGTTATATTCGCTTGTGAATTTTGCTGTTTTTTCATCAACGGTCATCTTACAGATAGGATCAATCGCCATGCTTCCACCTCAGTTATTTCCCTTTCTTTGCTTCAGGTATATACTTTTTGAGCAACAGCGAAAGGGTGACTACCGTAACCGAGCTGAGCGCCATTGCAAGGGCCGCCAGTTCCGGTTTGAACGTGAAACCAAAGAACGGGTAAAGAACTCCCGCACCGACGGGTATGAGTGCTGTATTGTAGGCAAAAGCCCAGAAGATATTCCCCTTGATCCGGCCCATCACTTTTTTTGAAAGCTGGATCGCTGCCACCGAATCAAGCAGGTCATCTTTGATGAGGACCACATCTGCACTTTCGATAGCCACGTCGGTTCCACTGCCTATTGCTATCCCTACATCTGCCTGGGCGAGAGCGGGTGCATCATTGATCCCGTCCCCCACAAATGCCACAACCTCACCTTTTTCCTGGAGAGCCTTTACTTCTGCAGCTTTATCCTGGGGAAGCACTTCGGCAACCACCCGGTCGATACCAATCTGGCGGGCGATCGCGTGTGCAGTACGTTTGTTGTCACCGGTGATCATGACAACCTGGATTCCCATTGACTTGAGTTGCCGGACGGATTCACTGCTTGTTACTTTGAGGGTATCAGCAATTGCAATCACACCTGCCACCTGGGTTCCGGCAGCGACCAGAATCGCAGTTTTGCCATCCTGTTCAAAAGCAGCTAGCTGCCTTTCGATCTCATCGCTGATTATGATCCCTTTCTCCTGCATGAGCATACGATTACCCACAAGGACGGATTCTCCAAGCACCGTTGCAACAACACCTTTACCTCCAAAAGTGTCAAAATGATCAGCCGGTTCAATACTGATGCCGGTGCTTTCTGCTCTGCGCACAACTGCCTGGGCAAGGGGGTGCTGCGAATTCATTTCAACGCCGGCAGCAAAACCGAGGAGAGTTTGTTCGGGTATGCCGAACGGAAGGATATCAGTTACTTCCGGTTTTCCCCGGGTGAGGGTGCCGGTTTTATCAAAAACGACCGTGGTAACTTTTTCTGCAATCTCAAGAGCTTCACCATTTTTTATCAGGATTCCCAGTTCCGCACCCCTGCCCACTCCAACCGTCACTGCCGTCGGTGTAGCCAGTCCAAGAGCACAGGGACACGCAACTACGAGGACCGATATCAGTGCGGTCAGTGCAAACAGCAGTGTAGAATGCAAAAGAAAGAACCACACAATAAAAGCTGCTGCAGCAATCAAAAGTACAGCCGGTATAAAGTACGTCACTGCGATATCTGCAATCCGCTGCACCGGAGGCTTGGAACCCTGTGCATCCTCCACGAGCTGGATTATCTGTGCAAGTACCGTTTCCCGCCCGACTTTTATGGCTTTCACCGACAGCACGCTGTTGGTATTTATCGTACCTCCAACCACGCGGCTTCCTTTGGCTTTAAGGGGGGGAACAGGTTCTCCGGTGATCATTGATTCATCGACGTAACTTTCACCAGACACAACTTCCCCGTCAACCGGAATTTTGCTACCGGGCTTCACGACAACGACATCTCCTATGACAACATCATCAACAGGAATTTCCTCTTCCCTGCCATTACGGAGTATCGTGGCGGTCTTTGCGCGGAGCCCTGCAAGTTTTCTGATCGCGTCTGATGTTCTCCCCTTTGCCCGTGCCTCAAGGTAACGACCGAGCATGAGGAATGAAGCGAGCATGATCGCAGTATCATAGAACATGAACTCATGAGTGAGAATGATACCGAATGTCCCCATAACACTTGCAATGAACGCAACACCGGTACCCATCGCGTACATCACATCCATATTGAGTGACCGGTTGCGCAGTGCCATGAATGCTGCACGGAAGATCGGATAGGCAACAAAATAGAAAACCGGCGTTGATACGATCAACATCACATACGCAAGAGTATGCATGGGCAGAGGGAGGGGCACCCACATGGCGAGCATAAGGGGAATGCTCACCGCAAATCCAAGAGAGAACCGGAGAAATTTGTCATGCAGATCTTTTTCCCGTGCAATCTTTTCAGATTCTTCACTCACCTCTCCTGCGATACCGAGATACTGGTAACCGGCATCTTCGATGGCTTTTTTCATCTCCGGGATTGTTGATACAGAAGTGTTGTAGGTGACATATGCCTTTTCAGTACCAAGATTCACATTTGCAGATACGACACCGGGGAGTGCACGTAACGCAGCCTCGATCGTCTGGACGCAGGTAGCACAAACCATTCCGCCAATTCTAAGGGTAACTTCACGGTTTACCACATCGTATCCCACCGACTTCACTGCTTTTTCCAGTTCAGTAAGCGAGACTTTTGCAGGATCAAACTCAACATGTGCTGTATCGGTACCAAAATTTACCTGGACCTTAGAGACATCCTTGATCTGTCCCAGAGATTCTTCGATATTTATCGCACAGGTTGCACAATGCATTCCTGAAATTTTTAATTCTGCTTTCTTTTTTTCAGGTTCGGCCATGATATTCTCCCGATCCTAACTGTACCGGATCAGATTTGTTTCGTTTTTACCGGTATTACCATCGTCAGTTCATGGACAGGAAACACCGCAGATCTCCCTTCGCACCAGCGGAGTGGATCGTTACCTGACGTCCAGCTACATAGTCTTTTATTGTGATAATATCCGAAATTGTCCAACGATTCTTCTCCGCATAACCTATGCTGAACGTGAGCGGGATAGATAAAGGGTACCAATAACAGTGCACGTGCGAATTCCTGAGTATAAAAATCCGATATCATACCACGTTCGATCGCTGTTTTTTAAATTCCGCCAACAATGCCAGTGTGTACACATCAGTCTTTTTCGTGGGCACGTAATTGAACTCTTTTACCCTTTTCATAAGCTCATCGGCAACGGCAGCATCATCCTCCAGATTGAGCTTATTTACCTCGCCAAAGATCCAGTCCAGGTGGTCGATACCCGTTTCCTTTCCATCGATGAGAACCCGTTTAGTGGTGATCTTGTCCGGGGGAATTCCCCCACAAATCGAACAGTAATACCCGTCTTTATCATCCCCACCCATGTTCTTACTCCTTAATCATCGTGAGTGACATCTTGAACTTCGTGACTGCGGAAAGGGCATGCGGAACATGGGCCGGAAAGATAATCGTATCTCCTTCCTTCATCGTAAATGTCTGTCCTGCCACCCAGACCTCACACTCACCTTCGAGGATACTAACAACCGCATCGAACGGCGCGGTATGTTCAGAGAGCCCTTCATTCTCGTCAAAGGAGAAGATCGTGATATTTCCCGCCTTCCGCGAGATGATCATCCGGCTCGCAACCGTACCCTCATTGTAGTTTACGAGATCCTTTAACTGCAGGACTTTGCCCTTCAGTTCATCCCGTTTTTTGTCAGGTTTATCCGTGTTTTCAAGTTTGAAATCAACCATACGATCACGCCGCTCTGTAGTGTTGGTGCACGATCTGAATAGTCCGTCTCCTTTCCCAAAGACTGGTCACCGGACAGATACATGCATTTTTTTACACGCTATGCTTTTTGTGTTATTTCAAAGTATTATCTTTGTGGTATCACAGGGATCCGGTGAGTTTGGATCCACAGTCTCCAGGAACAAAATACTCAAATACTACCCGGGATTGTATCTCCATCCAATTTGTTAAAACGGCAGGATGATCAACCAAACCCAGTATATCACGATCTGCAGGACCGTCAGCGGGACTCCCACCCGGGCAAATTCAAAAAATGTGAGAGTCTCACCCTGTTTTTCTGCATTCTGGATGATAATTACGGTGCTTGCAGCACCAAGGATAGTGAGGTTGCCGGCGATCGTGCTTCCCGCCGCAAGTGCCATCATCTGCGATGTAGTGCCACCAGCCTGCAGGATCATCGGCTGGAACAGGGCAACAAAGGGAACATTGGATATGAACTGGCTGATAACCACACTTGTGCCAAGAATAGCAGGAACTGACATGAGCCGGGGACCGGAAACAAATGACTGGAAGAATCCGGTCTGCCACACGCTCTCCATCAACACAAACATCGCGGCGAAGAAAACGATAGTGCACCAGTCAATATGCCAAACCAGCTCAAACCGTCGTTTTGAGAAGAGCAGGACAGGCGCTGCAGCGCAGAGAGCAATTACCGGAAGCGGAACGAGGATTGTACCTCCTGCCAGGGATGCAGTTATGTTTATCACAACAAGAGAGAGGAGTATCGCCAGCGAGCATTTGACCGGCAGCACTTTTGCCGGGCTGCAGACAGGTGCCGCCTCGTGCATGAGTGCACGTGATGAAAAATCCCCGGGAAAGAAGAAACGCAAGACCAGAAAAGCCACCATAAGGCTGACAAGCGTGGGCAGGAGAAGAAACAGCCCGAATGTAACAAACGGGTTTAATAACCCGCTGTTTACTGCAACGAGCAGGTTCTGCGGGTTGCCAATAGGGCTCATGACACTTCCTGTGGTAATTCCAATCGCAAGAGAAAGGAGGACGAGTTTTGGAGAAATCCGGAACTTTGCAGCAAGTCCCAGGACCAGCGGAGTTCCGATAATCGCAAGTGTATCATTCATCAGAAGAGCAGAGAGGAGCCCCATCCCGAAGAGTATGAGAAAAATTATCTGATCCGGAGTCCGGGCTTGGGAGAAAAATCGGCAGGAAATCGTGGAAAGGTACCCGCTCTCCACGAGTGCTTCCCCTACAAGAAACATCCCCACTAAAAAGAGCATCACATCTCCATTGATCGCACCCAGTGCATCGGGCAGCGATATCTGACCGGTCAGGATTACTGCTAAGGCTCCCCCAAGCATGATCTGCCAGATTTTGAGATTGTATGCGCCAACCTGCCGGATTGCAATGAGCAGGAATACGGCAGCAAGAACCAGAACTGCGCTGTACGTAGGAAACTGTTTTTAGTTGGGGGTGATGATACTTGGCATTTGAACGTCCATTCCATGTACCTTCATGAACTGCAATACGGGATAAGGGGGAAATAAATAAACCAATTTTTTTTAAAGATCTCCTGAAATAAATCCCTGAATACGTGAACAGATGCGTGATCCCTGAAGTTTTTTTCCTCCGAATGCGATGTAACATTCTCGTAATAAACCGGGCGAGAGGAAATATATGGCATACCTGCCAGGCACTGGGGGTACATCAGAAAAATGCAGGGGGGATTTTACAGGAAGACAAAAATCTACCGTTTGGGGGAATTTTTTTAAATCCGATTACATTGTTTCAGGATTCTGATACAATCCAGTGCAGGAGGATACCCTGTTCAATTCTGCGTGCGTCCAGAAGCGTGAGACGGGTAAACGATGATTCCTGAATACATCCCTCCCCATCAGAGAGTGTAGGTGCATCCTTTCCTCCGATGATGATGTTGCCAATAAACGTGTAAATCTCATTGACGAGACCAGCATTGATCAGTCCTGCGATCAGCGTCCCGCCACCCTCCACCAGGATACGACAGATACCCATTGCTCCAAGGTTATCCATTAAGAGAGGCAGGTCCACTTCATCCTCACCCGCAATAATTATCTTTGCCTTTTTATTCAGCACGGATATCGTGTCGGGATCAGCTTTTCTGGATAGTGCGACTACACGCTTTCCGTCCCCCTTATTCAGGACCGAGGAATGCGGGGGTGTACGACCTGAACTATCTACCACAATACGGATGGGATTTTCGTCCCAGCCATGTTTTTTCCGATATTCACGGCACTCTTCTGATTTTACCGTAAGTGAAGGATCATCGGCAAGAACAGTCCCGATACCGACCATAATCGCATCACAACCGGCTTTGAGCCGATCAACACGCGTAAAATCCTGCGAACCCGATATCCTGACCTGTCTGCGTTCACGGGTGGATATCTTGCCGTCAGCACTCATTGCAACATTGACTATGACATGCGGGCGCATAACGTACCGTTTTTACCCGCCCTGATATTTCAACTGATTGATCTCATGTTATACCAGTAAAAATCTAAAAAATCAGGAATTGAAAACAGGTGAAATTAAAAAGAGTGAACGAAAGGATTATAAAAAAGCCGGGTTTGCAAAGATTCTTTTTTGGAATTTTTACCTCAGATACACGATAAATTCACGATCCTGTTCTTGTTCCACAGGAATATTCCTGCGTATATATCTTCAAATAACAAGAGGTTCAAATGGCGTAGATAATATTGATATGAAGATCGTTCAGATATCCCGGAATTCTCTGCAACAAAAGGGGTTGACTGCAGCTGAGCCGACCTGCCCTGGAGTGCAGCGATGATGGAATACCGGCATTTCATCGAAAACTCACCAACCAGTATCCTGGTTGTCAGGGACGAGAAAATCCTGTATGCAAATCCCGCATTTTTTGTTTTTTCCGGGCACAAAGATGGAGAAATTATCGGAAATGATATCCTCCTCTTTATTGCTGCCTCAGATCATCAGGAATTCACAGACTTCATGAAACACCGGACTCCGGGAGGGAGACGGGGGGAGTTCCGGTTTGTCACAAAATCCGGAAATTTACGGGTTGCCATTGTCCTGACAACCCCGATTCTGTACAATGGTGAACCGGCAAGTCTGGTTAATCTCGTGGACATATCTGAAAAACAAAGGTTCGAAGATATGATCCAGATTGATAACGAACGACGGAGGGGAATAATCATGACCATTGCCCATGAGCTGCGGACACCACTCCAGCCAATCCTCGGTTATCTCAACTTACTTATCGAGGACCCCGAAGGATTTGGAATTACCGACGATACAAAAAAAATACTTGAGCGCTGCCTGGCCAGCGTTGACCGGGAACGCCAGATTATTAACCAGATGCTCGAGCTCTCCATACTCGAAAATGGCAAACTCCGTTTGAGCTACTCGAAATTCCAGCTCTCGACACTGCTGAAAAGCGTGCTGGATACAAGCGGTTATTGCTCGAAAGCTGAAATAACCACAGATATTCCTGATAATCTGATCATCAGTGCTGATATGGACCGGCTCTTTAGCGTGTTTGACTCGCTTCTCTCAAATGCGATCAATTTCTCCAACCCACCACGTATAATCACCATTATTTACCATTCGGGTGTCGATGACAGCTGTCACCATATTTCTGTCAGGGACAATGGGATGGGGATTTCCGAGAGGTCATTTGCATCAATTTTTGAGCCGTTCCAACTCGCAGATGCAGCAAAACTGTCCCGAAGGTACGATCGTATCGGGCTTTCGCTCTCCATCACAAAAAAGATCATGCAGATGCATGGCGGGGATATCACCGTGAAGAGTGCCCTTAATGCCGGAAGCACGTTTACTCTTCATCTGCCAAAAGTTGACCAGAATACCCGGTAAGCCTTTCCAATCAGGGATGACCTGTTAAACCGCGTTATGGTTGTCTCCTCTTTTTGGGATTTTTAATTTTAGACAGTAAGTTCTTATACGGATAAGCAGCGGGAGCCTGATTGCAGGAACAGCCCCTGAATAACCAGTCTTCTATCGTTATACCGGGGAACGATAATTCCTGAATTGAGGATGGATTGTTCTTATGAACGAAAATCTGTCAGATTATGATAGTACCGGACAACTCCTGAAGGTCCTTCCTGCCAAGGAACATGCCCGGGCGGGTGCATGGCGTCGCAAGCCAGACGTGCAACCCCAGAAAAGAACCCGTACCATGATATGCTTACCAAGTGTCTATGGGAGAAATCGGGAGCGGCAACTTCTCTGTCGCTAAACATCCGGTGGGGATTTAAATAAAAAAATCGGGATTATCTTTAATACTGCACCATGCTAATTTTTAGCACGATAACGTAGCACGGTGTTCCAATGCTCACTACCAGGGGTCTGACCAAACAGATAGGCGGCCTGTGTGCTGTCAATAGCGTAGATCTCTCTTTAGGGATCAATGAGATCGTCGGGCTTGTCGGTCCGAACGGAGCGGGAAAAACCACCCTCCTCAATATGATCTCCGGTATCAGTGTCCCGACCGCGGGAAAAATCACTTTCTGCGGCGATGAAATTACTGGCCTCAAGGCTCACCAGATCTGCAAAAAAGGTATAGCGAAAACGTTCCAGATCGCTGAATCCTTCCCCGGACTTACTGCATTGGAATGTACCATGATTGGTGCATTATTTGGCAACCACCGGAATATCAGTATGGGAGAGGCAAAAGCTGAAGCGGCAAAAACACTCGATTTTGTTAGTTTCCCCACGGAAAAACGGCAGACGATCATCAAAAACTTAAATGTTGTTGAATTAAAAAAGGTCCAGCTCGCACGGGCGCTGGCATCAAAACCAAAACTGTTGCTTCTGGATGAGCTGACCACCGGGCTTAATCCAAAGGAGAGCAACGAAGCAGTGGAGCTGATCAAAAAAATCCGGAATGAGGGGATTTCAATCCTCATAATCGAACATGTGATGAGTGTCATCATGGGAGTCTCCGACCGCATTGTCGTACTCGATCACGGCGATAAAATCGCAGACGGGAAACCGTACGAGGTTGTGAACGACCAGCGGGTTATCGACACATACCTTGGAGATATCGACGCGTTCTAAGGGAGGGATACCGTTCATGCTTACCGTTTCCGGGCTCAATGTCTTTCACGGGAACCTGCAGGTCGTCTGGGACCTCTCGTTCCATGTTAATAAAGGAGAACTCGTCACCATGATTGGCCCAAACGGTGCCGGTAAGACCACGACGGTTGAGACTATCATAGGGCTCAACCGGAAAGCGACCGGATCGATTATGTTTGACGGTGAAAATATTCTCACCAGCCATCCATATGAGCTCTTCAGTAAAGGACTCGCTCTGGTACCAGAGAAACGGGAGATCTTCCCGACCATGCCCGTTATCGAGAACCTCCTCCTTGGCGGGACCCGTAATACCGATAAGGACAAAACCCTTGCCCATATTTACCATCTCTTCCCGGTCCTGGAAGAGAGACAACGTCAGATGGCCGGTACTCTTTCCGGCGGCGAACAGCAGATGCTGGCCATCGGCCGTGCGCTCATGTCTGAACCACGGCTTCTCATACTCGATGAGCCGTCCACGGGACTTTCCCCTCTTCTCACCGGCCAGGTCTTCCGGTCGCTCGAACAGCTTGGCAGGGAAGGGATGACGATCCTCCTTCTCGAACAGAATGTCCGGAATGCACTTGCCATGTGCAACCGGGGGTACGTGCTGGAAAATGGCAGGATCGTTCAGGAAGGTCGATCAAAAGAACTCCTGCACGACCCGCGCATCCAGAAATCGTACCTCGGGTTCTAAAAAAATCCCTTAATAAAAAACCGGGATGTTCCGGAGTTACCAGGTCTTCGTTAACGCTGACGATCGCTCTTTTTAAAAAAAAAGCGTTCATGATTCTTTAAGGAAAAGGGACGGTATCCTTTTTAGTCCCCCGCAGGTTCCGGCAGGGGCTCTTTTCTTTTCCGTCTCTTCACCCACTCCTGCACCTGTTCGGGCAGGCTCACGAGCCCCCGGGGCAGGAATATGATCGCGAGGATGAGCATTGCCCCGACGATGACATACCTCCCAAAGGTGAGCCCGGTCGCCTTGAGCCCTTCCCAGATGATCGTAAGCACGATCGTCCCGATAACCGGGCCGGCGAGCGTACCAAGCCCACCGAGGATGACATACGTTACCGGCCAGAACGAGTTATCGACCCCGTAGAGCTCCGGTGTGAGGTACCCGATGTGGTGGATCTGGAGTGCCCCGGCAACACCCGCAAGATAGGCGCTGATGGCAAACGCAAGGAGCCGGTAACGGACGGGATCGATACCGGCAGCCTGGGCTTCGAGTTCGTTTTCGCGGATTGCGAGAAAGGCGAGACCGATCCGTGACTTCATAATATACCAGATCGCGACGATGGAAGCAATGGTGATGGCAAGGACTGCGAAATATTCAATGATCTGGTAGCCCGGGATGGACGGGCTCAGGAGCCGGGCCGACGCTATACCGTCCCAGCCGCCGGTGACCGGAGCAAGTACGCTGACGGTCAGGGTCTGAACGATGATGGCAAAGCCGAAGGTAACCATCGCAAGGAACCATTCCTTGAGCCTCACGCAGGTAAGGCCGATCAGGATCCCGATGAATGCCGCTACGGCTGCACCGAAGAAGATGGTGACGAACGGGGTGATGCCACTCTTTACTGCAATGAGCGTTGATGCATACGCCCCTATGCCGAAAAATGCGGCATGGCCGAGGGAACCCTGCCCGGAGTACGCGAGAAGGTTCCATGCCGAGGCAAAGATGATGAAGATCAGCATCAGGACGAGGAGGTTGAGGATGAACATACTGTCGGTGAGGAACGGAATTGCTATGGCAATGGCAAGTATGGCAATAATCCCGTATTTTCTCATCGCATCCTGTTTGAAATGCATGGTCTTTACTCCCCCTTCTCGCCGAACAACCCGGTCGGGCGTACCACGAGCACGATGATAAGGATGACAAACGAGATCGCATCCTTCCATATACCGCCAAGGAGAAACGCAGCACCGTTCTCGGCCAGGCCCATTAACAATCCTCCAATGATTGCACCGGGTATACTTCCAAGACCTCCAAGGATGATAATCGCAAAAGCCTTGATCGCGGGGATCGATCCCATATACGGGTTGAAAATCTGCCCACTCACAATCCAGAGCGTACCTGCAGCTGCAGCAAGGGAGCACCCCATGCCGAAACTGATAATATCAATCCGTTCGACATTGATCCCGACAAGCATCGCCCCTTTCCGGTTCTGGCTTGTAGCCCTCATCTGCATACCAATTGTTGTCCTGTTTAAGAACAGGTACAACCCGCAGAGGATTGCAGCGGTAAAAACCATGATGAGGATATAATCGAGCGGGACAAAAAGCGATCCGACCGGTATGGTAATACCATCATACGGGCTTTTTACACTCTGCCATTCGTCAGTCCATATCATGGCGGCCCCATTCTGGAAAATATAGATGAGGCCAATCGAAAGAAAGATCTCGTTGAGCTTGCCAGTTCCAAGGATCGGGCGGAAACAGAATCGTTCGACAACTGCCCCAATACCGATGAGCGCAAGCATCGACAGGAGGATAATAAGATAAGGATTGATACCGGTGAGGAAAAAGATAGTTGCGGTGATATAAGCACCGAGCATCAGGAATTCTCCATGCGCAAAGTTCACGGTCTTCATCACGCCAAAGATCAGGTTCAGCCCGGTAGCGAGAAGGATATAGATGCAGCCGGCATACAGTCCCCAGAAAATGATCTGCAGGAATACCCCCATATTGTCCATGATCTGATCAGCACCTGTGCGGATATATGCAGTATATCAGTCTGCCTGAAATAAAAAAAGGGAGGTTATGCATTTACGAACTGCTTCCAGCCATGTACCAGGATGGCAGGGTAAAGTCCGTTGTCTTCAGGTTGTCAGGCCAGACAATAACGGGGCGGGTCTCGCCAAGAGTAGCATTGTACGATAACTGTTCCATCCAGAGATCGAACGTCGACTCCCGGAAGTCCGGTGAGAACGAGATGGTCTGATCCTTCATCACCTCAATGATCTGGGGCATCTTCAAGTCAACGAGCGCCTGTCGCACCGTTGCCTTGTCCGTAGTACCCGCGTTCGCGATTGCCTTTGCCGCAATGAAGACTCCTTCATACGTGGAGGCACCCATCATGTCCGGGTACGCCCCGAACCGTGTAAAGTAACTCTGCTTGAACATGTTCTGGGAGTCCGCGACTGCTCCAGCGGGTGCGGTGTAGGGGGAGAAACGGCTCTCAATGATAGCTCCTTCACCATACTGCCCGACGTCCTTGTAAAACTGGGCGTTGTCATTGTTCTCCGCGTTGAGGAATATCGTGTTGAGGCCGATATCCCGCCTTGCCTGCGTAATGATGGGGGCTCCTTCATTCGGGAATGCTCCGAGATAGACCGCATCGGGGTTTGTTGCTTTAATCGCGGTCAGCTGCGTCCTGAAATCGCTCTCGCCCATCCTGAAGCTCTGTTGGGAGATAAGGATTATTTTGAGATTGTTCTTTACGATAGTATCGTTCACTGCTGTCTGGATACCCTTGCCGAATGCAGTATCCTGATAGAGCAGGGCCAGCCGGAACGGGCGGTCTGCAGACGCACCGAGTTTTTTATTAACTGCCGGGCGGACCACCTGGTCGATGAACATGGTGGTATACTGCCCATATGTGTCTGTGGTCGGGCAATGATGGAAGATATAGCTGGTGTCGATGTCCGTGCGGTGCGTGATAATCGGGCTCGATGCCCCTGTCACGATATACGGGATCTTGTATTCCGCGATGGTCTGCTCGTATGCGGAGGTGACCGCGCTTGAGTACCCTCCGACAAGGATATCAACCTTATCATCGGTGATCAGCTTGGTCGCAGCCTTCTGGCCTCCCTGCTGGGTTGATTCGTCATCACCCACGATGAGTTTGAGCTGGGCTTTCGATCCATCCTTGAGGGTGACACCGCCATCAGCGTTGACCTTATCGGCCGCGACCTGAGCGGACTGCCACATGTTGGTACCGACATTACTTGCAGGACCGGTCAGTGACGCGATGACACCAATTTTGATAACACCCGGTGCAGCCGTTGCCTGCTGCTGCGTACATCCGGCAAAGAATGCCGTAATGAGAAGGATTGCGATGAAAATGACTGGATACTTCATGGTATTTTTCCTACTATGCTATGGTATAGCATATCATATAAAAATACAGTCGCTATCATTATAAAAAAATATTGGTTTGAATGGCATAGCCGATGAATGTAAAAATGAGGTCTGAATTATTTATTGTTAAACAGCACCGGGTCAGGTCGTAATCATCTCATACCCCTCATACCTGCAGGCTCCTCTTTTTTAAAACGGGGAGAGAAAGTTTAATCTTTTTAAGTATCCGCATTACTCACGTTCTCCGGAAAGGATCCTTCCTAGGTATTTCTGGATGTAGCCGGTGATAAACGGAACCACCAGCGGGAAAATCATCGACATCATTTGCTGCAGGTAATCCGGGCGGCCTGTGTCCATCTGGGAGACGCGTGATATTCCCTGTGTTTCCTGAACAGAAGCACGCGAGGTGATCAGTCGGATAATCCCGTACACGACAGCCCCGGCGATCACTGCTGTAGCCGCTGCTGCAACCGGATGTTTCCTGATTGTCCCGCTCAATGATCCAAGAGACCGTGAAGGTGCCTGGACCGCCGACTGTTTCAACCGGCCAAACGATTCAGCTATCATCGATTCCGTGAGGAGGAGATCTTCTTCGGTAACACGCCTACGGTTTTCCATTTTCAATCATCTCCGTCGCAAGCGGTGTCTTCAGAATGATCTTGTTCGATAGAACCAGGTAAGCAATGATGCCTCCCAGGATAAAGATGACAGCTCCGATAATAAGCAGGGCAGCCCATAGCGGTACTAACGTTTCAATAAAGAGGATCACACCCAACACCAGCGCGAAGGTGCCTGCTGCCAGTAAGGTAACGATGACCGACAGGTACATGATCTGTCTGAGCAGAAAGTCCACGGGTTCGAATAGATAGTGCTGCAGCAACAAATCCGTCTTCTGCTGCAGGTAGATATCGATATATTTGATTGTCCTGGCGAACTGTGATTCCATCGAAGGTTCTTCGATACCGGCAGCCTCATCCATAGGATTCACCGTTAATTGCGGCCTCTGCTTATCAAGGCACCTAAAAGGATACCGATACCTGCTGCAACGAGAACTGCCGGGAGCGGGTGGTCGATTATGACGTGCTCAACCGGCTCAACCTTTTTGTGTATCTCAGCTTCGATTTTTTCAAACTCGATACCCGCTTCATCCTTGAACCGGTTCATCCGGGATTCGACATCCTGCAGAATCTTCCTGACATCATCAGTTTTTTCAGATACGTTAACATTCCGCAGCTTGCGGGCAGCCTCCTCAAGCGCGTCAGCTGTCTGTACTTTCATATGATCTGTCTTGACAATCGTTGAGTCTATCATTTTTTCCGCCATTATCATGCAACTCCTTTAGCCTGATATGATATTTTAAAGTTACATAAGACTTTTTAAACTCATATCAGATCAAACCGGTATATTGAGGGAATTAGAGAAAAATCTTGCGTGTCGTTGCAAAATCTGCATTGTCCGTAATTTAAAATTTTTATATCATCATCTCAGGGATATATTGATATTCCCGCCCGATATTGCCATACTTTTACCGGTTTACAAAAATATATATATATTTTAGGATGATTTCTCCACTACATCAAAAAAATTACCTGTCAGGAAAATCCAAAATGCGGTCTGATTTCAATTGTGATAATTCGTTAGGAAAATAAGGTGGTTTTTATGGAAGATATAACTTCACGGGATGATGAAAAAGCCCAGGAAAAAGGACAAGAAGAGGAAAGGAAACGGCAAGACGAACTCGAACGGGCAAAAGAAGAGGCACGGAAACAAGCTATTCAAGAAGAGCAGGCACGGCAAAAGGAAAAGGGGCGTTCGGGATCTGGCTTTAAGTATGTTATTTATCTCATTGTTCTTGCGTTCATCGTAATTGTCGTCGCATGGTTCTCACTGAACGTGGCAGTTACGAATGTAACACCGGGTAATGCGTTACCTTTCACGACCAACTACGGGGTTTCATTCCCTGAAGGTCAGACGATTACCGTCGGCAACACCCATATCAACGTACTCACGTACCAGGCCGAGCTCATCTCTGATATCGATGGTGACCGTCAGAAACTGGTAGTAGGCGAGGACAGGATTATATCGGAACGGCGTGCGGTGATCACTACACTGGGTGTAATCACGCTTCTCGATACCAATTTCAAAATTAACCTGAAATATAAAGGGGAGCGGGATAACCGGGCGTACTTTGATATGGCAGTGCACACCTCACAGCAGGTACCGGATGTGCTTCTCAAGCAATTACTTCCCGCTGAAATTGATGCCCGTCCAATCTGAACCGCCATGAAAACGTTCAGCCGACCGGGGAAGTGGAACAAACAGGTATAAAAAAAAAATCCTGTTTTTTCTGGTTATTTATATGTCTTATCGCTGGTGTACTTCCCGCAACGACGGCAGCGATCAGCAACCAGGGATGGATCGATGTTCAAAGTAATGTGGATGGTGCATCAGTATATTTTGATGGAAAATACCAGGGTACGACTGAAAATGGTCGTCTTCTGGTTACCGTATACATGGCGATACCGGTGCGAACCGTCACCGTTGAAAAAACAGGATATACAACTGCCGGCGGAACTCCTGAAATGCCATCTGCCGGGGAGACAACAGGATTCTACGCCCGACTGAGACCCATCACGACCCAACAACCTCAAGAATCGTCCGGCTCCCTGTCGGTAGATACGTCCCCGGGAGGAGCCGCAATTTATCTCAACGGGTATTTCCGGGGCATTTCACCCGTTTCCCTTGACCAGGTAAAACCCGGTAGTTATACGGTAGAAGCGGTTCTGAAGGGATATACCACCTACACCACTTTGGTGAGGATTTCTCCGGGCAGGAAAACAGATCTCTATTGTACACTTCAGTCTGGTCCTCAACTACCAAATGTTGTATATATCACATCGGATCCCACGAATGTATTTGTCTACCTCGATACTGTTTACATGGGTATGACACCGTTTACCCTCAGAAACATCGGTACCGGAGGTCACGTAATTGAGCTGAACGCGCCTGGCTATGACAACTGGAACACAAGAATACATCTTCCTGATGGCGGCGTCCGAACCGTCCATGCGACCATGAATGCAACGGTACCTGGAGGGTACAGTCCGCAAACAGCCAGTGTCGCATCACCGGAATCCCCGGTGTCACCGACAACCACCAAATCAGGTAGTGCACCGATTCTTCTCATAGCTGCACTTGGGCTCATGGTGTTTATTGTCAGAAACCAGGCTGGTGGAAAATAAGAGAATAATTTTAGCAGTTCCCTTTTTTACTACGCAGCAAACCCTTTCCATACTCCAAAGCGTTCCGCAAATGCCCGTGTCCTCTATCGACGAAGTCTTCTCATCCTGCCGGTAAAATTGTGATATAAACCGGAGTACACCCGCATCATCGGCAGGGAATGAATCAGCACGATGCAGACTGTGGAGAATCGTGAGCTCTGCTGTCCACCGGCCGACGCTTCGGATCTCCACCATTTCGCTTGAGAATGGATTCGGTATCGGCATAGGTTTTGAAGTGATCCAGATCAAGAGTACCGGAAAGGAGTTGTTGCGAAATTCACTGCAGGTATTCACCTTTCCGCAGGGTCAGGCCGCACGCACGAAACAGGGAATCCGTAGTTTTTGGAATATTCTTTGGCGTTGGGTAACAAAAATAGGTATCACCCCCGAAGGTCACCGGGTTTCCCACCGCCCGGATAAGCCGTTTTTCGATGCTGTGTGCTGCTTTTCAGGATATCTGTTGTTCAATGATCGAATCAACGAGTGCCTCAAAGACAGTGGGAGTTTTCGGGGCTTTCAGCCCCCGAAACTGGTGATTGAGATCCACCATGATCGCGTCATTCTTTTATCACCCGGTAATATGGCAGGATATCATCAGTGATATTGAACATCGGGGAAACGAGATCCTGTATACTTTTCATTCGGTTTTTTTTAAAAAAGGAGTGTGAGCGCAAAAGAGAGACATAAATCCGGTGCATCAACCAGTCCTTTAAAAAAAACATCCACAAGAACCGGATTTCCTCGAGAGGTCCAGTGCCTGTCGGAAGATTTTGTGCTCATAGGTTCTGATATGAGGGTCTCACCCGGCAAAGATTACGGCACCCAGGGAAAAATCATAAGGGGGTCGGGGATAGAAGTGAATAACGGGCATGATTCTCACGAAAATTCCGTGGTATTCAGGTTACTGTCCTTTTTGGTCAGGTATGCCCGGTATCTGAATCCGGTTATTGAAAATATAATCCTGTATTCGTTTAAGTTTTTGGATATCCCATGTTCCTCAGGGTTTCTGCGATCTCATCAAGGATAGCAGAGTCATCAATAGTAGCCGGAACGGTATAGGGAACATCATCTGCGATTTTTTTTATCGTACTCCGGAGAATCTTTCCCGATCGCGTTTTGGGTAATCGTTTTACCACTGCGGCAGCTTTGAACGATGCAATCGGACCAATTTTCTGCCGTACCAGGGTAATAAGCTCAGGCGTGATTTTATCCGGAGTCTTAATAACTCCGGCTTTCAGGACTACAAAACCCAGAGGAACTTCACCTTTTACCGGATCATGAACCCCCGCAACAGCACATTCAGCGACATCGGGATGGGATGCGAGCACCTCTTCCATTGCACCGGTGGAGAGCCGGTGCCCGGCGACATTAATGATATCATCGGTCCTGCCCATAATCCAGAGATACCCCTCGGTATCGATATACCCGGCATCAGACGTCAGGTAATACCCCGGATATGCGGAAAAATACGTTTTCACAAAATCTTTATCATTCCGCCAGAGGGTGGTAAAACATCCCGGGGGAAGGGGCTGCCTGACCACAATATTTCCGGTTTCTCCTGCCGGCACCTCTTCTCCCCTTGTATCAAGTACATGGACATCAAATCCCGGCACCGGCTTGGTACACGAGCCGGGCTTTACCGGGAGGCGTTCAATACCTACACAGTTTGCACCAATAGCCCAGCCGGTTTCAGTCTGCCACCAGTGATCGATAACCGGCACCTTCAGCTGCTGCTGCGCCCAGAGCAGCGTATCAGGATCACACCGTTCACCCGCTAAAAACAGCATCCGGAACCGCGAGAGATCATAATTCCGGATAAGCCGGCCATCCGGATCTTCCTTACGGATAGCACGAAATGCGGTGGGGGCACAGAAAAGAACCGAAACATTGTGATCCGCGATGACCCGCCAGAATGCACCGGCATCCGGTGTTCCTACAGATTTTCCTTCATAGAGAATGGTAGTACATCCATAGAACAGGGGCCCGTATACAATATACGAATGTCCGACCACCCAGCCGATATCCGATGCTGCCCAGTAGACTTCTCCCGGACTGACTCCATAGATATTTTTCATACTCCATGTCAGAGCTACGAGATGCCCTCCATTATCCCTCAGGACACCTTTGGGTTTTCCGGTAGTACCAGATGTATACAGGAGATAGAGTGGATCAGTTGACTTCAGAGGAACACAGGCAACAGGATCAGCATTCATGAGTATGTCCCAGGGAATATCCCGGCCTTTCTGGAGCTTTGCCGGTGCTTCTGGTCGCTGGACGATTACACAGGCAGATGGCCTGAAGGTGCACAGCCCTATCGCAGCTTCAAGAAGCGGCTGGTATGGGATAATCCGGTTAACTTCGATCCCACATGATGCGGATATGACAACACGGGGTTGTGCATCTTCAATACGGGTAGCGAGTTCCCGCGCGGCAAAACCTCCAAAGACGACCGAGTGAATTGCCCCGATCCGTGCACAGGCAAGCATCGAAATAACTGCCTCAGGGATCATCGGCATGTAAATGATGACGCGGTCGCCTTTCCCAACCCCCAGTTGCCTCAGCCCGCCGGCACATCTTGCCACAAGATCCCGAAGCTCACCGTAGGTATAGTGTTTTACTGTCTTGGTTACCGGGCTGTCGTAAATCAGTGCAATCCTGTCCTGTAATCCGTTCTCGATATGATAATCCAGGGCATTGTAACAGGAATTGACAATACCACCTTCAAACCAACGATAAAACGGTGGATTTTCACAGTTGAGTACCCTGGTATAGGTTTGGTACCATTGGACGTTCTCAGCAGCTGCTCCCCAGAAACGTTCCGGTTGTACAACAGATTCACGAAACGCCCGATCATACTCCCCGGTCATGCACCACATCTCCCTGACGTATATAGTAGAAATTGGGACAGTAGGTATTATGCCTTTCCAAAAAAATGCACCAAATATCAGATCATGTGGTGCTGAATACTGTGAAAATTTTGTGGATGTGGTGCAGATCTCACTACAATATCATCGGTAAGAAGTAAAAAACAGTGAGAGGATTCAGAGGAAATATAAACCAGAGATAAACCTCACCAATGTGTTTTTTTGCACAGGCGAGTTTCTGACTTTAATACGCCGTCTCTTACCAATATCGCAACCTATCCACGCGCAAGGGAAGGTGAGAGAAAACAGCGAATTTCACAAAAACAAAAATAATTCCATGAAGGTGAAACAAAAAAGTGCCCCAGGCCTGATTTGAACANNCCCAAGCTGAGCTACTAGGGCAGGAATACAAATGTTGTCGCTCGTAACTAATAAATGATATGCTCTGATCTCTCGCAGGAATTTCAACGACCGTTCATTTTTATACGGTGCAATGACAGTATTAACTAAATGCCGCTCCCGGATAAGGGCGCCAATGGTGAAGAATCTGGCCTTGCAAACGCAGTCAGAAGCCGTTCGGCGCATGTCGTTCACCTCACACATAATGATCTTGATGCTGTAGGAGCGGATGCAATCCACCGGATGAAATTCGGAAGTGAGGGGGTGTTTACCCTCTGGAGTTCGGTAGGAAAATTTGCCTCGCTGTTTTCCCTGGTCGCATCCTGTGACGGTAAAGGAGATCTTCTATCCATCTCTGACCTCGGTTACCAGACGGACACTGAAATGGTTGCCCATAAAGCGCGAGTGAATGGATGGATCGTTGAGTGGCGGGATCATCACCGATGGCGCGATGATGAGATGGAAAAAGTAAAAAAAGAGGTATCGTTGCTCCGCGTTGACACCACGGTCTGCGCATGTGGTATCGTGGCCGTTGATCTTTCACCGGATAACCCTGTTGCCGCTGAGGTTGCACGGGTTGTCTGCGATTATGATCTCTGGAAACATGCCGATTCCCGATCTGCAGTGCTTGGACAGGTGCTCCAGCGCAAGCAAAACCGGGAGCATGTGAGGGACTGTCTCGTGAAGGGGATTTTTAGTGATATGCTCATCGAGCAGGAATATGCATGTATAAAGGCCGAGATGGACGCAATGATGCTGCGGAGCCTCAGGCACGCTACAATCCTTGGCAGCAGGTACAGGATTGCATTCGCTCCCCTCTATGGTTACCCGAGCGAGACGGCACATTTTATCCGGAACGAGAAAAAAACCGATATCGAGGTGATCATTGGTAAAGACGGCAAGTTCTCTCTTCGTTCAGTCCCCCCGATAAGCCACCTGATTGCCCGAGAATTTGGCGGCGGAGGACATCCGAACGCTGCAGGGGGTTCATTCCATTTTTCCGTACTGGAACGTTTCACCTGGTGGCTCTTCAAGAAGAGCCGGCACTTCAGGGAGTTCGTGACAATTGCAGATGCACATTGATCTGCGATAATCTCTCCTGAATTCGCTTCTTATTCGCGGAACCGGTTTATAATCCAAAATCTTCTTGGTGCCGGCTCAGTTTTTATTGAAATCGTCAGATACCAGGTTACTTTGTATAGACAGCAGATTCCACCAGATCGTTCCAGTAATTTTCGCACATGTCCGTACAGTATCCCCCGACACTGACCTGATCGGGATCGAGGCAGGATAGAGCCTGCGAAATTGAGTCCTGGTCGGGATCAATAAGGATGATCCTTTTAAGATCATACTCACTGGCAAGATCGAGGATGGTATCGAGCTGAATCCTTCCCACTGCTACCCGGGGCTGGTGCTCCAGCAGGCATTCAAGGCTTTCTCTGTCCGACTTCGGCTGGAAAAAGAAGACGTTCTGCCGAACGAGCGCGGCGAGCTCATGCTCTGGCATAGTATCACAGATCAGCACATGCCCGCTGACGCCAGCATCCCTCATCGAGCGCATCAGGGTCTGGTATGCGCCCGTGATCGCATCGTTCCACTCATCTTCATCATTATAATATGTGTCAGTGATTCCGAGAACATGAGGGGCAGGCAGGGCACACCAGGCTCCTTTTTTCTGCACAACGATTCCTGCAGCATCTTCACTGACAGGATGAGGATCCAGGCCAATTTCCCCGGTGGCCTTCCTGCCATCAACTCCCAGGAGGCACCCCATAATACGGTTTTTATAGAACCGCCCTCCTGCGCAGGGTACCATGATTCCCGCTGAAATCTGCGGTTCAAGCGACTGGTCGAGCAGGTATGTGGTGATATCTGCAGCGGTTCCGCGATGCTGTGCAATCCAAACTGCAAGTGTGGCAATATCCGGTTCTCCAGGCTCCGCTCCCAACGCCCGTGTTGCCAGTTTCAGCCGTTTTGCCATATACAGATCTTATTACTCATAAGCATCTAAAAAGTACTGATGAACTCCCCACCGCTGCTGGTTACCTGCGGGTTGCCGTACACGAACGGTCCCTGCCATCTCGGACATTTGCGAACGTACGTGCCTGCTGACGCTTACGTCCGCTACATGCGGCGGTCGGGAGAAGAAGTTGTCTTTGTCTGCGGTTCGGACAATCATGGGACCCCGATTGTTGTCTCAGCTGAGGAAGCAGGCGTCTCTCCCCGGGAACTCTCCGAACGTTACCACAGGCATTTTGATGAGACGTTCAAACGTATGGATGTGCTGTTCGACCGGTTTGGTATGACCGATGACCCCACCAACCACCACCGCACAAAAACAATGGTATCCGAACTCATTAAAAACGGTTTTATCTACAAACAGGTCGTGCACCAGGCATATTGCACAAAGTGCCGGAGGTTTCTTCCCGACAGGTACGTGGAAGGTATCTGTCCTCATTGCGGGACACAGGCACGGGGTGATGAATGTGACCAGGGTTGCGGCAAGCATCTGGAGCCCGGTGAAATCAGGGATCCTGTCTGCAAGGTTTGCCAGACGAAGGCTGAGTTCCGTGACCAGGAGCATTATTTCTTTAAATTATCCGAATTCAAGGAATTCCTGCTTCCCTATCTTGAAAAACTCCGGGGGACGAGCAACGCCAGGAATTACGCAATCGGATGGATTAATGACGAACTCCACGACTGGTGTATCACCCGCACACTCGAATGGGGAGTAAAGTTCCCCGGACGCGACGATCTCGTGGTCTATGTCTGGGTCGACGCCCCGATCGGATATATTGCATTCACCGAGGAATGGGCAAAGGAGGCAGGGAAAGACTGGAAGCGGTGCTGGTGCGGTGAAAACCGGGTCACCCATTTCATTGGAGGTGATATCATCTACCACCACAGCATTTTCTGGCCGGCGCTCTTAAAAGCGGCAGGGTATGGCGTACCGCATGCAATCGTTGCGAGCGGGATGGTCAAGGTCGATGATCACAAGTTCTCGAAATCCCGTGGTTATGTTGTCTGGACAAACGATGATTACCTTGACAAAGGTTTACCTGCAGATTACCTCCGCTACTACCTGCTTGCATATACCAGCCACACCAAAGAACTGAACTTTTCGTGGAAGGTCTTCTCAGAGAGGATCAATAACGAGGTTGTCAACATCTTCGGAAACTTTATGTACCGTACGCTGTTCTTCGCGCACAAAGAATGGGAAGGTATTCCGGGCGGTGCTGTGGATCCCGCGATCATTGCAGAGATAGATACGTGCCTTACTACTGTGGATGGTTACATGCGGGAGTATGAATTCAAGGGGGCTGTAGATGCAATCATGACACTTGCAGCATTCGGTAACACCTATATCCAGACAAATGCCCCCTGGAAACTGATCAAGACCGACCGTACAGCTGCTGCACAGGTTATTAAAAACTGCATCCAGATTGCAAAAGCCCTGACACTGCTGATCGAACCGGTGATGCCGGCCAAAGCACAGGAATGCTGGAAGCAGCTTGGCTGCAGCGATAAGGTAGCAGACCATCAAATCGCCGAAGCCGCGTATCCCGTACGGGAAACTAAGATTAATGCACCGTTCCCGCTTTTTTCCCGGATGGAAGAGGATCAGGTGAAAGAGCTCGATGCCCTGCTCCAGAAACGAGTGGCAGGGGCAAATAAAAAGGTGGAGAAGATCCCCGTGGTTACTTTTGAGGAATTCCAGAAACTGGACATCAGGACCGGTAAAGTACTATCTGCAGAACCCATACCAAAATCCAACAAACTCCTGAAACTACAGGTAGATATCGGCAGTGAAACCCGCCAGATCGTGGCCGGCATACAGCAGTTCTACAAACCGGATGAACTGGCTGGCAGGGAAATCGTCGTTGTCACCAACCTTGCGCCGGCTAAAATATTCGGGGTAGAAAGCAATGGAATGATACTTGCGGCAGGGGATTTTGCATCGCTGCTGGTACCTCTGCGACCCGTGGATCCTGGTACAAAGATCCGTTGATACCCCCGTAATTGACTTAAATTTGCTCTTACATACACTTTCTTTTTAGTAAAAAAAAATAGAAAATACTGAAGATAACAAAAGATTTCGGTGTCCGGATAACCTGAAATCCCTGCGTTGATAGTAATGGTCATGTTGTACCGGCAAGAGAGTTATCGGAATTCTGGAGGCTTCATGCCGGCGGGGTACCCGGGTAAATGGCACAGGTAAAGTTCTTTTTTTTTTAAATTCCTGCAAGGAAAAAACAAAAAATTATTTTTTCATATGCGTGATAAATCGTGCATTCACTTCATTCCAGTTCACGATATTCCAGAATGACTCGATAAATTTCGCCCTGTCGTTCTTGTAGTCTAGATAATATGCATGCTCCCAGACATCGAGAGCCAGAAGGATCCGATATCCCGGTATCATATTGACATTATGCTTCTCAAGCTGCAGGATCATGGGGCGCCCGGTAGTCATGCAATATGTCAGTACTGCCCACCCGGAACCTTCGACGCTCAATGCCGCCTGTGTGAACTCCTTTTTAAACCGCTCAAATTTCCCAAACTCAGCATCAATTGCTTTTGAGAGGTCTCCTGTCGGTTTTCCTCCGCCACCACCAGGTGCAGGAGCCAGATTCTCCCAGAATAGTTTATGCAGGCGGAAACCACCGATATGGAAGGAAAGCTCTTTTAATCCTGCTTTCATGTCCAGATCGATATTATCCCTGCGTGCCTTATCGAATTTTTCCAGCAATGCGTTCGCACCTGTTACGTATGCCTGATGGTGTTTCTGGTGGTGTAAGGTGAGTTGGTCTTCAGAGATATACGGTGCCAGAGCCTTATATCCATAGGGCAGTTTTGGCAGCGTGTATAATTTGCCAGTATCCATATGCATCCTGACCTCCATTACGTGGATATGGTGTATTGTTTTTTTCCGGTATTTCTTTTATTGCATGAAAGTATGAGCATTCCTTTTCCCAATGTGTGAACGGTGAACCGGAAAATGGAGTGCAGTTCGAAATCCTGATACCGCATGATATGTACAGGATTATAACAGATTTTAAAAAGGGTTCGCATGAACGACACCGAACGTGACCAAAAACTGACATCTGCTCTCCTTGCCCTGCAACAGGGAGAGATCACCGAATTCCATATCTATAAAAAAATTGCTGCAATCCAGAAAGATGCCCACAACAGTGACATTCTGGACCGGATAGCACAGCAGGAACTTATGCATTATGAGATATGGAAACGGTATACGCACCAGGACGTAGCCCCGAACACACTCCGCATCTGGTTCTATTACCTGATCGTACGGGGATTCGGTATGACTTTTGCCATAAAACTCATGGAAGGTGTGGAAAAACGTGCCCAGGGGTATGATAAAGCACTTATCGCACAGATTCCCGAGACAAGGGAGATGTTGGTAAACGAAGAAACCCACGAACGTGAACTCATTGCACTCATCGATGAAGAACGATTAAAATACATGGGATCGGTTGTGCTTGGGCTCAATGATGCTCTCGTTGAATTTACCGGAACGCTCGCCGGACTTACGTTTGCTATCCAGAACACACAGATAATCGCAGTTGCCGGCCTGATTATGGGTGTTGCAGCCTCACTTTCAATGGGAGCATCCGAATATCTGTCTCGACGTTCTGATGGGGGACAGACAGATCCGGTAAAGGCATCAGTCTACACCGGATTTGCCTATATCGTAACTGTTGCCCTGCTTATCCTGCCTTTTCTGGTTCTTGCCAGCCCGTATATCGCCCTCGTATGTACCCTGTTGGGAGCAGTGGGTGTAATTTTCCTGTTCACGTTTTACCTGTCCGTTGCCAAAGATCTTGCCTTCTGGAGACGCTTTGGTGAGATGATTCTCATCAGCCTGGGGATAGCTGCGATATCGTTTGTCATCGGTATCTTCATCCGGGCGGTGCTGAATATCAATATCTGAGGATTTTTGTATAACAGATATCAGAATTTTCACACTTTCCCTTTCCCTCCGGAATCCTCGGTTTCGTCCACCTGAACCTTTGGTCACGGGCAACAGGGATAGGAGTCCTGGAACGATGGATATGAATACACTCTGCAAAAGCAGATAAAAAAACGATTGAGTTCCACCCGAACCATGAAAATCGATTGTCACGAAGAAATCCCGTGTCAAGACCCTCATAAGCGAGGTACGATCAATGACTTCCTGAGCCAAAACCTCCATTTCCCCCGATCCTTCATCGTCACCTTCTCTATTCATCGACAGAATGAAACCGGTTTTTTATGCCGAGAAGAAATTCTTCCCCAGGTCCCCGATATTGGAATAACCCCGCTGCTCCCAGTAACCACGGTAATCCGGGTCATCAGACAACTGGATTTTCTCGATCCACTTAATCCACTTATATCCCCATTTATCTTCAGCGACCAGCTGGAACGGATGTCCCCGTTCAGCCGGAAGTGTGATATTGTTCATCCTGTAGGCCATAATGATGTCACGGTTCATCAGGTAATCCAGGGGGAACGATGTGGTATATCCATCGTGTGCCGTGAAGATAACGGTATTTGCACGGGGATCGATTCCCGCTTCCAGGATTAAATCACGCACCAGCACACCTTCCCAGAGAATTGTTGTATCCCAGCCTTCTACACAGAAGAGTGTAACTACCTTTGTACGGGCGGTGTATTTTTCCAGAATATCATTATACGTATACACCGATGTCTTATTGGTCAGCCCCGTGACTGTGAGCCGGTAATCAGTGAGGTTAACATACTGGGGACCCTTGATTGAGTTTTCACGAAAATCATGAATCGAAGAGAGATCTTTTCCCTGATATGACCTCACTTCCACCCCGGGAAGGGCATTGGGGCTACCACCATGGACAGTGGATCGGGTTCCCAGACCGTCGAGAAAGAACAACGCACCTGCTGCAACAATAACCAATGCGATTAATATAACGGTAAGAGTCCCTGAATTCATCAGTTGAGAACTATTCCCGGGATCTTATTAATGATTGTATAGCGGCACAGTACGAGGAGGAGATTGTTACTTTACCGGGGAGAGAACAGGTTTTTACTCCCGGATTGTTGTAGTTTGACAAAGCGATACCTCCATTCCTTGCAGGTTTCCTGTGCAGGTTTTTTGCGCAGGTTTTTTGCGCTTAAAAAAAGTTCATTCACCTTCAGGGAGATACGATCCCGGCGAAACATGACGAAAATATTCCTCATAGATCACGTACAGATTGATATCATCCGGAGCCTGGTAAGGTTTCGGTACGAAACCCAGGACTCTGGCGTAGATCCCGTCGGATAAAAAATGAACACCCCTTCACTATCGCCCGCTGCCTTCCGATCGGTAACGGGAGCCGGTGGATGTGATTGTGGCAGAGATGGCAGACAACCAGTATGCTGGTCGACGGATCCCGGTTCATCTCCTTGTATCTGCGGTGGAAGATGCGATGTATAGCAAGGAACGCTGATGGATGATATTCGTGGCAGAGCTCGCAGGTATTTTCGACAGCAGTTTTTATTTTTTTGTTCCTGCACGGCATTTATCATGGTGTGGCAGGTTTCCGGCATAAGCATTCTCCTTGTTTGATCATCCGACCATTGTTTGAGGGAGATTAAAAGATTTTTCCCACATTATCGTTACGATCCTAAAAAAGGTCCGCTCATGAACGTTGAATTATTTCAATAGTCATCCAAAACTCACGGACAGGTATCTGTCCCGACAGGATACTGGTTCTGCTTCTGCCCTTTCCGCCAGATCTCTACAATAAAGGGTTTCTCTGCTCTCACGTATTTCACGGATTTTAAAGATTTTTGATAAATGTAATTACTTGACTGATGTCCGGCACCGGATGAATTGGATAGACCTTAACCAACACAACGTTCTGGTTTTCATCAATGAGAACGTTTGCCCGTTTTTAAAAAACCTGTTTGCCTCCCAAAAAAGCCCGTACTGCCAGGCCGTCACCCCATGAGGCCAGATATCGCATAACAGGGGAGTGTGGGTTATACCAGGGCTCTCCGCCCACGCTTTTTTAAAAAGGTACTGAATCAACACTGATACCAACTGCGAGGGTATTGAGTTGAGAAAAGACTTCCCGGTTGTCTTCAAGCGATTTCATCTGACCGGCACAAAAATTTGTCCAGGCAAGGGGGTGAAACGACAGGAGCGTCCGTTTGTTCATATTTTCATACAGGGTCGAATGTCGTATCATTCTGGTCCTTTAAAGAAAAATTCTTTGCCGGATCTCCCGGTTTAACCAACCGTAGCTGGATCATAGATTCACCATGAAAATTATCCTCTCTTTGAACAGATAGCAGGATTTGTATCGACCATTGAAAGACGGTAAATCACGGGTATTCCTGACGCTTATACCCGTGGCTGCTGCTGTGTTGCGCAGTGGAACGTTCCGAATCCTTCCACCATCGCACGGGCATCAATCCCGATTACCTTACGGGTGGGGAAAAGATCCTGTAAAATCCGGATGGCTTCAACATCGTTCGGGTCATTGAAAACCGGGACAAGAACGACAGTATTTCCGATATAGAAATTTGTGTAACTCGCCGGGTACCTCTCCTCACCCGTGACGACTTTTGCCGGCATCGGGAGTTTCACGACCGTGAGAGGTACCCCATCCTGGTTACTCGACTGTTTCAGGATCTCGTAATTTTCCTGCAGGGCACGGTAATTCGCATCTGTTTCATCGGTTTCATACGCACACACGACAGTTGATGGTGCGACAAAACGGGCGATATCATCGATATGACCATCTGTATCATCACCGACGATACCGTCATTCAGCCAGATAATCTTGACTACACCAAGATATTCCTGGAGGAACATCCCGATCTGCTCTTCAGTGAGTGAAGGGTTCCGGTTCGGGTTTAAGAGACAGGAGCGGGTGGTCAGAACCGTTCCCCTTCCATTCACATCGATGGATCCACCTTCAAGTACAATGCCGGGAATGAACCGGGGCAATTCCAGCCTGCGGTTCATGATGGCTGGGATCCTGCCATCTTTCAGCTGGTCTTCATATTTGCCACCCCATGCATTGAAATTCCAGCATACCATCGCAGCCCGGTTCATGGCATGGTTCAGGATAAATGTGGGGCCATAGTCGCGGATCCAGATATCCGAGTACTCAGTAGTATGAAGTGTGACCTGTGATAGATCGACATGAGATTCACGGAGACGGGCACGGATTTTTCGGTGAAGAGCAGCGGTGGGAATAAACAGCTCAACGCGTTCTGACGAGTGTATTACACTGATTAACGTGTAATATGCCTCTTCAACCGCAGAAAGATTAGGAAAGGTATTCCTGTTGTGCGGCCATGAGAGCCATACCGCTTCGTGTGGTTCCCACTCCGCCGGCATATGGAACCCGCGGTTTCTTGGGGTATCCCCGTTACGGATTTCAGGAAATGCACCATCTTTGCCCGGGAAGAGTGAACAGGTGTTCCCATAGGTATCCGGGCGACGGTTCCGGAAAAATCCCCATGATTCCCGGACTGACTGGTTCATGGATAAGTCAAGTGTGGCAATCAGGGTCTCTTCAATTTCTCCAGCCTGCACAATTATCTTGCCAAACGCGTCACAGATAAACGATCCACCGAAGAATTTGATATCGCCTTCCTTGCCGACCCGGTTTGTAGCCGCAACATGGACGCTGTTTGCAACAGCATGACCTCGCTGGATGAGTACCCATGCTTCATGCCAGTTACCCTCAGCAGGTTCTTCACCGGTGGGATGCCCGATAGCTGTCGGGTAAAAAATGATCTGGGCTCCCTCAAGGGCAACACACCGCGCAGCTTCCGGGAACCACTGGTCATAACAGATAAGTACTGCAATTCGTCCGTACCGGGTTGTATGAACCTGATATCCCTCCCCGGGATAAAAGTATCCCTTTTCAAAGAAACCCGGGTCCTGAGGTATATGGACTTTATGATAGGGTGCATGGAGTGTCCCGTCTGCATCGATGATAACTGCAGAGTTATAGTACCTGCCCTCAGAAGATTTTTCAAAAAGCGGGACGATAATGACAACCTTATTCCGGCGGGCAATCTCAGAAAACACCCGTGTAGAATCTCCCAAAATCGCCTCTGCAAGGGATGATACATTGACACCAATCCCCTGGGGGAAGTATCGCGTCCGGTAAAGTTCCGGCAGACAGATGATCTGAGATCCGTCTTTTGCCGCTTGCTCGACCTTCAATATTGCTTTTTTGATATTCTCGTTCGGGTCTAAGCCTACCGCCATCTGGATGAGACCAACTTTTACGCTTTCGTGCTCCATACGCCTCTTTCTATACGAGTTTTTCTTACTGGGATATCATGCTATCCAAATTCGTTGAGAGCTGTGTAGAGAGAGCACATAAACCCGACTTTCGTGAAGGATGGAGCAGGGAAAATACGCTAGTATTGTGCATGCACCCGTCGTAGAGACGGGTAGTTGGGATTTTTTTTTTAAAATCCTGATTGAAAAACATACGTGAAATAAACTGTACCGGGATGCAGGTAAGGTCGGTCTTGGAAAATAATTATAACAAAAAGTTAAATTTATATTCTAAAATGTTAATTATAATTTACATTAAGTTATGGAAGTTGGACAAAGATGAATAGAATTGAATATAGAAAACTCAAACCTTCTGAACCAGGTACAGCATGGCGGGAAGGTCAAACGCTGGTTATGCTTACTGCAGGCGCATGCCTTCTCGCTCTCATGATTGCCCTCAGAAATATACTCAATGTCCCGGTAGAACAACTCACCACAGATCTGGTCATTTGTACCTGTTTATTTGGAGGTCTGGTAACCTCCTATCCCAGGGTGACAAGAAGGCGCACAGACCTGGCGATCAGCCATCCGGGCCTCTGGATTATGCTAATCGTGATCATAACTATGGCGATTATCGTAATAACGGCGATCTGAAGCCGGGATTTTAGTAATCTGCCCGTAATGCAGGTCTCATCCGCATCTCACAATAGTAAAATCAGGTATCAATACCATGAAGAACAGGATAAAAGTCTACCGGGCTTTGCGCAATCTTACCCAGGAAGCGCTCGCTGAGCAGCTCGGGGTAACACGGCAGACAATCCTTGCTATCGAAAAAGGTAAGTATGATCCCTCGCTTGACCTTGCGTTCAGGATCTCCTCTTTGTTCAGGGTCCCGATAGATAAAATGTTCTTTTATGAGTCCGATAGTGAAGACCAGCCAATCTTCGAGGATTAAAAACCTCCTGCTTATCCTGGATACCGGGCTTTTCCTGACCCGGGAAATCATGCATAACCAGCATTTTTTTAAAAACAGTGATTCCCTTCACTATTACCTTCCCACCGTTTATCTCTTCAGGAAATTCTGGTGTGAAAATTTTCTTTTTTTAATCAGTACAACCAATGTGGTGCATTATGACGATTTTTTATCTGAATGTGGTGCAATGTTTTATTCTTTTTCAGATATAAAAGGGAAATTGTGTAACATTGTACATCACAACGTTAACGGGATGGTGCGTTTGATCCGGGAATACCTGCCAGGCATGCATTTATTTGCACCAGTCCACTGATCTGATCATTCCCTTTTTTTGGTATATTAGCTGATTCGGATGCTTATCAGCCCGGATTGCAGGGAGTATTTCGCGCTGGTTATGTGATTTACGGGTGCAGATACCACACTATCTCATCACCGGTATAGAGTGTGCCTTTCCAGTAATTATTGGATACAAACATGTTGCCCCAGGTAACTGCGCGTTGCCAGACCGGGACACCTCCCAGGGTATCAGGAGTGTCACCCATGAAGATATTGTTATAGATATACGCTCCCGTTACCGGCCGCGAACGGATACCGATCGATGCCTGCTGTCCGGCTTCGAATGTATTATGGTGGATTTTATACAAATTGCCTGCGATAAAAGCGGAACTTCTCTCGTTAGCATCGGAAAGGTCGTCCGGGTTACATGCATGCACATCGAAATGGTGGCTTCCAATGGGATGTCCGTCCCCGCGAACAAGGTTATACCGTGCTTCATACATTTCTCCGGGGTATCCTCCTGCCGCTATATCATGACGGTTGTAGTTGAAGATATTGGCCTCAACCAGCATATCACCGCCGTAAATATCTGCACCATAGCCTTCGCCGCGAGCCTGGTTGTGATGCAGGTAATTATGGTGGATATACGTACCGGTGCTGTCCATGGTTGTTACGCAAGACCATGCCCAGCCGAATATCTCACAGTTATCCACTTCAAGCCCGGCCTTGTTTCGTACATTGATAGCTCTTAAATAGCTTGCTTCGCCATTGCCAGTCCCGTCCTCGGGCAACATCTCACCTTCAAGTCGTAAACCGGTTACCCGTACATTATCCCCCCCAACTTCAAACAGTGAGGTACCGGACCTGGTATTACAGGAATATTTTATGAGCGCTCCTGATGAGCCGCTGTTCCCGCGGTCACTGGCAACGGTTACACCGGCAGGAATGACGTTATTTGGTGTTCCGGTCATATCAATAACTGCAGTTCCTTTTACAAAAACAACCTCACCGGATTTCGCATTATTCAACGCAGTGATCAACTGGTCCCTGGTGGATACAACATATTTTACCCGGGACTCGGTTCCGGTGATGATCCGTAAATAACCTGCTCCGCCTCCCAAAGGATTGCCGGTCGGGTTTGGTTCTGCTCCAAATGTTTCTCCTGATTCTAACGAAGATACGGTAATGTAATTCGTTTTGGTTTCGTGGTCACTTCCCGATGCATCGGTTATGGTGAGTTTTACCGTGTAGATTCCTGTCGACAGGTACGTGTGGGCAGGATTTTTCGTTGTGTAATCCGTAACCCCGTCATTATTTATGTCCCATTGATATGAGATCGCATCCGGAGACACGGATTTATCGGTAAACTGGACAGCCAGCGGCACCCTGCCCTGCAGGGGACTGGCGGTAAATTGTGCTGCCGTAGTGATTTTTACCAGGGTTTGTACAGGCAGTACCAGGGGGATTGTGGGTGTGGGTGTGGGTGTCATAGTACTGTTTTCAGGCAGCCCGGAACACCCGGCACACCACACAAGGAGAAAAAGCATACCGGTAACCAGAACCGGATACGCCACTACTGTATCAGGACAGTTTTTCATGTTTCCTCCTCCCGTTTCCCTGCATTCCAGTCATTCATGGTATGGCAAAAGCACGTGCATGTTTTTTTTAGGGGATGGAATAAAAATTCCCCGCGAAATCCTGAGGATATATTATTTTCCGGTATACAAAATACGTTTGCAGGGGAACCGGAGAATGAACCTCGCTGCTAAAATTATTTTATCTCTGCGCGGTTAATCGGTGCGATTTTTAAAAAAAACATTCTGGTGTAACGAGTCCATCCCGCATACAACCGCAGCAAGCCTGATTTTATCCATTTTAAGGGGGAGTGGAGACGTTCTGCTCATCATCAAAGAGGATGTGCAGGAAGTTCACCGGGTAGTATAATTCTTCCGGACTAATTTGACAAACGTTAATACCCTCTATACAAAATCGCTATTATCGGGTTCTGTTGTAAAAATCGGTTCAATTTCAGGAAAAATTGTCCTGATTGAATCCTGCATCACCCCGCATAGTAAAAAAGGGTGATGGCATCATGAGTATTTCTGGTAAGATAGTTTCCCATAGCAGCAAAAACCAGGTTTCAGATCAGACCGTTTCTCCCCATCAGAAATTTTATGGAGTTTTTGGACGTACTCCCGTCATTATTCTGTGTATGATGAAAGCCCTGGTTTTTTCTTTGCTTTTTTCACCCGTAACTGCCCTGGACTGGACAACGGAAACTGTTGACAGTACGGATGACACCGGGTGGTATACGTCACTTGCACTGGATAATTCGGGTACTCCCCATATCAGCTATCTGGACTGGACAAATCATCACCTGAAATATGCGATAAAAACAGACGGGATGTGGAAGAGCGAGACCATCGATACCACGAATGCCGCAGGGGAGTTTTCTTCGCTGAAACTTGATGCATCATCACAACCCCTCATCAGTTACTATGACTCGAACCGCGGGAATCTTACCTGTGCAATGAAAAACGGGGATGCATGGAACACGGTAATTGTAGACAGCGGAGGTGTCGGGAGATACACTTCGCTTGCGCTGGATATGTCTGCAAATCCACAGATCAGTTACCAGGACCTGTCCTTAATGAAACTGAAATATGCGGTAAAAACCGGTGATACCTGGACCAATGAGACCGTTGACAATTCCGAAAATGTTGGGGCTTACTCATCTCTGGCGGTGGACAGGAACAATAACCCTCACATAAGTTATTATGATGGGGGGAACGGGGATCTGAAATATGCGCAAAAGAGTGGGGGGCAATGGATTAACCAGACCATTGACAGTACCGGAAATACCGGATATTATACCTCGATTGCTCTTGATGGTACAGGTAATCCGCACATCAGTTATTACGACGGCATTAACAGGGATCTGAAATATACAACCAAAATGGGAAGCTCCTGGATTAAAGAGAACGTGGACACAACCGGAAGTGTGGGAAAGTACACCTCGCTTGCAATTGATAGTTCGGGGAATCCCCGCATCAGTTATTTTGATGAGACACAGGGTCATTTAAAATATGCAATAAAAACCGGCATAGTGTGGACGAATGAGACGGCAGATACCGCAGTGAACGTCGGAGGATATACATCACTTGCCCTTGATGATACAGGAAATCCGCGGATCAGTTACCGGGATTCTGGCAATCAAGACCTCAAATATGCTGTCGGAATTCCCCCGTTGGTCCTGGATTTTACCGCGTTATCACGGAATGGTACCGCTCCGCTCACTGTACAGTTTTCAGATAATTCCACGGGCGGACAACCTTCCTTGTGGAACTGGTCATTTGGTGATGGGGCGTGGTTTAATACCAGCCTGACTGGATCGAAAAATCCCGATCATATATATGAAACTCCTGGTACTTACACGGTGAACCTGACCGTGCAAAACCTGAGTGTCGCAAGTACGTTGAACCGGCCTGGTTTTGTTATTGTCCTCGCTCCCTCAGTTACAACGGTCCCGACCTCATCTCCTGCCCCCACCTCTTCACCTTCTCCTTCGCCCACAACCACTCCTCCAGGTACTCCCACATCCACACCCTCTCCCACACTCACAGCCTCTCCTGTACCCACATCATCCCCTACACCGACCTTCACATCCTCACCAACTTCTACACCCTCCCCTGCAGAAATACCTGGAAATTCTGACGGTTCTCAACCCGGAGTATCACCATTACCGGTTCCTCAGGAAGCGGGACCGCTTGGTTGCCAGACCGTGAATGTTGGAGGGGATTCAGCTATCAGTCGCGTAATTGTTACCGGGCGGGGTATATCCGATATTATTGTCACCGCCCGAAAGATTGTATCTCTGCCAAGGGGGATCGCACACCCGGGTAGAACGGTATACCAGTATATCGAGATCATCCCGGCACACTACGGAATCATTTCAGGGACAATGATAGAATTTAATGTTCCTCAGGAGATTATTGAAGAGCACTCCGCAGCACACGAGGATGTCACCTTGTGCAGGTTCAATTCCAGTACCTGGGTCTGCCCGACAGCTCGTATGACCGGTTGTAAAAACGGCCATTTTGTCTATCGGGCAGAAAGTCCGGGTTTCTCCCTCTTTGCTATCAGTATTCGCAACGGTACAGACACAGGAATTCTGGAGGGGAGACGTACAGTACCTGCGACAACAGGAGTACTCCTGACAGATGATTTCGAAACACCCGTTGCTCTTGTCAATGTAAAGACACCTGTGCCACGTATGCCGGATTCTCCAGATTTTCCCCCTTCATTTCTGATATGGATCCTAATCGGTATCGGTTTAATCGGGACGATTTTTTATAGGGTTCTTAAAAGATGGCAACGGATTTGAATAAATGGACAAAAACCCGGATTGGATGATATATCCTGCATCATGATACTATTAGATAAACAATAAAGGAATTTTTTGTCACTTTATTCCTTTTTCACCAGATCAAACACCCAGCGGCTCACTGCAGGAGCAACATTCCCGCATTGCCGGAAAACCATAACCTCATACCCGTTATCTGCAAAGTCCCTGGCAAGAGCGGTTGCCTGGTTTTTGTTTTTAAACGTGTAGAAATGGATCATTCCGCCAGGTTTTACCCTTGTTACAATACTTTTAAAAATCGTGTCCATCCCATACGGTGTTGGTATAATTGCACGGTCATAGGGGTAAGCCGGAAGTAAAGAGAGATCAAACGCATCACCGGTTATGGTCGTCACCCGGTCTCTGACATGGTTCAGGACGAGGTTCTCAGCAAGCCAGCCGCAGGCGTCCGGGTTCTGTTCAACTGCAGTAATCTCTGCATTATGAGCAGCAGCCGGAATCACAAAGGGACCCACACCACAAAAAGGAACAAGCACACGTTCACCGGCATGCACCTGGTCGGTAACACGCTTGCGTTCGCTTGCAAGCCGGGGATCGTAAAAAACAGTCCGCACATCAAGCCTGTATGCAAATCCATACTCATGATGCGTAGTAACCGTGTCTTTTCCAACAATAATCTCGATGTGAGCCGTACGGTTGCAGCCGCTGATACGGGTGGTTTTGTTCAGTACCGTCCTGACGTTATGACGCCGTGAGATAATTGCACGGGCAATGCGCTGTGCATAACCAGATATCTCAGGGGGAAGGGTGAGGACTGCAATGTCGCCAATCACATTAAAATGGTCTGAAAAGCCTCCACGTGCATACTCCGGGATAGTATCCCTTACCCAATCCTTCAGACCCATGGTTTCTTGAGTGTATACGAACGGTGGTCAGATAAACATAATCGATTTCCTCTTCCCCGTGATCCATATCTTAATGAACCATCACTCCTTTGTTCTGGTTATATGAAACAAATCCGTCCAGTCGAACGCGTCCTGAGGGCGTACCCGACGGTTGAAGGTGCCGGCGTCCGTCTGCACCGGGCTTTTGGCAGTTATGAGGTCCCGCAGTTCGACCCGTTTTTAATGCTTGATGATTTCCGGGCACCGCATCCAGAATCTTATCTTGCAGGATTTCCCACGCATCCGCACCGGGGCATTGAAACCGTCACTTATATGCTCAAAGGATATGTGGAACATGAAGACAGCATGGGTAATGCCGGAATGGTGAATGCCGGTGACGTGCAATGGATGACCGCAGGATCCGGTATTATTCATTCAGAGATGCCAAAACCGGTGAACGGGCAGATGGGTGGATTCCAGTTGTGGATCAACCTGCCCCATTCACACAAGATGATGGACCCGCGATACCAGGAGATTACTCAGGACCAGATTCCAACCGTCTCACCGAGGAAAGGTGTCAAGATTCATCTGATCTGCGGTTCAATACAGGGGATTAATGGCCCGGTAAGGGATATTATCGCGGATCCTGAATATCTCGATGTATCCCTGGCTCCAGATGCCATTTTTTCTCACAGGGTGAAGGAAGGGTATTCTGCATTTGCCTACGTTATCGGCGGTGAAGGAACCTTTGATCCGGACGAAGGATACCAGATGAATAACCGGGATCTGGTCCTTTTCGGGGATGGATCCCGGGTATATGCCCGGTCGTCGGGCAGGGGATTCAGGTTTCTCTTCTTTTCCGGAAAACCAATCCATGAACCGGTTGCATGGCGGGGTCCTGTTGTCATGAATACCAATGATGAGCTCCGTCTGGCATTCCGGGAATATGATGACGGCACATTCATTAAAAAAAGAACATAACAATCAGCATTCTCCAGGTGATGCCGAAACGAATGCCCCTTCATTTTTCACCTCTCCCGATCACGTGACTTTTTTTTATCCGGCAACTACATTCCGGCAGATCTTTGACGTGCCGGAATACTGGTTCAATGACATCTGCCCGTGCGATCGGGTAATTGATATCGGGGCAAACGTAGGAGCTTTCTGCATTCGTGCCTCCCGGTTTTCCCGGCACATTGTCGCGGTTGAACCGGTAACTGTATCACTTCTCCGCGAAAATATCCGGCTGAACGGCGTGCAAGTACAGGTTATTCAAGGAGCCCTTGGTGATGGGAAACCAGAAAAAGTAAGGTGGGATGACCTTGAGGTCATTTCACCTACCTACCCGCTTGATAAAATTATCGAAATGGCCGGAGGATGTGATTTCCTGAAATGCGATTGCGAAGGGGCTGAATGGTGCATAACCCCAGAAGATCTTAACGGCATCCGCCGTATTGAGATGGAACTGCACATTCCCCCGATTGGCGGACAACCCAACCCGGCACTGCTCGATTATATCGGGAAACATTATGCATTTGAGATTGAACGGAAACCCGTTCATGCGGCGCTTGGTGTGATGGGCATTCTTCATGCCGAACGAAAGAAATGAGAAGATCTGTTTTTTCCGTCAGCGAAACATGCGTCAGGCGGAATTATTGACCTCCATTAAAGCATCCCCTCAAGCATCCCCTCCCTTTTTCGTTGCCCTGGGGATTTATCCATGGAGCGCTCTACACAATTAAACAGATCTGATCCCCCCCGACGCTGTTGATCCGGGTACATTTCTTAACACCTGCCTTAATTTAGGTTTTTTTCCGACATGCACAACCAGAGTCTGACCAGGAGGGATTTTTGATGAGAAAAGGGAGATTAAAAGGAAGTTATGGGAATGTAACTCCGGTGAAATGAATAATTAATACCCCAATAAAAAGAATGATACGTATAACAGGGTTCTTTGCTTCGACCGCTGAACGGAGAGATCGGGTATGATGGAGGAATATATTCTTGGATTTACCATCGCATTTTTTATTGGGATCCTTGCATCAATTCTCGGTGTCGGAGGTGGGGTTCTCTTCGTCCCTACCTTAAGCCTCATATTCGGTCTGGACCCCAAGATAGCGATTGGAACAAGTCTTGCAATAATTGTATTCTCATCGTTGACAGGAACGGTGACCTATGGCCGGCAGGGACGAATTTTTTATAAAAGTGCAGTGTTTATCATTCTCCCCAGCGTGGTATGTTCAATCATCGGGTCACTTGTCACAGCCTTTATCAAGGGAGAGATCCTCTCACTTATCTTTGCAGTATTCCTCATGGTAATCGCGCTCCATATTCTTATTCCGAAATCCGTCAGCATCCCGATGATCGGGATCGGTCCCTGTTTCGATGACAGGTGCGAGGATTGTTTCCGGAATACCATACGGGTCCGCCCAAATTATGTTCATCTCATGGTCTGGGGCGGGATTGGCGGGTTTCTCGGGGGTATAACCGGTGTCGGAGGAGGTGTAATAAACGTACCCGCCCTGCTTTCGGTTTCCATGCCAATTCATTTCGCAGTAGCTACATCTACCCTGGTAATATTTGTCACATCACTATCCGGGGCTCTTGTACATACCGGGCTCGGACATATAAGCCCCGATTATCTCGTACTCTACGCAACGGGATCTATTGCCGGGGCATTTTTGGGAGCAAATATCGCACCAAAGATACAATCCAGGTATTTAAAGAGTGCATTTGGCATATTTCTTCTTGCAATTGTTGTGTTCATGGTAGTAAAAGCAGTTGCCTGATACCGGGACATAATCCCTCCCTTTTTTAAGGTTTTTAATAAAATCCGGAAAGAAAGACTACACGGATTTTTTTATCAAATACAAATATCTTAATCCTGAAATGTAGTAATCATTGCGGGGAATATTTCATGACCATGTGGACCTTGTTTGGATTCGGGACCTATATCAGCGATATTTTCGATATAATTCATGCCCATCATGACCGTGTGAGAGCAGTTGTGAAAAATTACAAACCTACAGAAGAGCAAATGTCTGAAATCAAAAGACGTGTTGCCTGTTGTGGATACGATATCCCGATTATCGATCTGGAGGACTTTAAACCTGTCGATGGGGACCACTATATGTTTGGGTTCCATGATGGAAGAGATAAGAATTACCAGTCACTTGAAGATAAATATCACATCAGGTTTTCAAACCTCATCCATCCTTCTGTGACGATCGGATCGAACGTCAGACTGGGCCGGGGGATCTGTATCGGTGCGCATAGCGTTATAGCCCCGAATGCCAGTATTGGAAGTTATTGTACTATTAACAGGTCGTGTTCGATCGGGCATGATACAGAGATTGGGGAATATGTCAAGATTAACCCCGGTGTCTCGATCGCAGGATATGTCAGAATTGGAGAACAAACAACCCTAGGGATCGGATCCGTCATAATTAACAGGATCAATATTGGATCTCATTCATTTATCGGAGCCGGTGCCGTCGTAGTCCGTGATGTGCCGGATCATGTGGTCAGCGTGGGTGTCCCGGCAAAAACTATCAAGGAGAACCCGTAGTTAAGCCATCAGGAAAATGTGAAGAAGGGATGCGTGATGACCGAGATATCAAGATTCGAACCTCTGATTATACAACTTGCACCCACGGGATTGATCGTTCAGAAATCTGACAACCCGCATGTACCTATTAGTCCGGACGAGATCGCAGCCGACGTCTCACGATGCTATAAACTCGGTGTTTCGGTGGTACATGTGCATGCACGTCATAAAGATGGGACATCTGCATTTGAAAGGGAAATTTACGAGGATATTTTTGAAAAAATTAAAAAAAAATGCCCGGGAATTATATTCTGTGCATCAACCAGTGGAAGAGGTGTCCAGGACATGGAAAAACGCTGTCAGGTTCTCGACCTCAAACCAGATATGGCCACCCTGACCGTGGGAACGGTTAATTTTATGGGAAAACGGAGCAATAACACCATCGAATCCGTAAAGGACCTTGCAGACAGGATGGGGAAACTGGGTATTAAACCCGAAATTGAGATTTTTGAATCGGGATTTATTAATACGGCTCTCTATTTGGCCAAAAAAGGACATCTTACCTGTCCCATGCACTTCAACCTTCTGCTCGGGTCACTGGGAAGTATCCCCGCAGAACTCCGGGATCTTGTCTACCTCGTGGATTCTATTCCGGATGGGAATACGTGGGCAGCGACAGGAATCGGCAGGTATCAGATTGGTATCAATGCAGCAGCAATTATCATGGGAGGCCATGTCCGTGTAGGTCTGGAGGATGCATTGTATTATCATCAGTCAACCCGTGAACTGGCGACCAATGAGAACCTGGTAAAAAGGGTCGTGCGGGTTGCAGGTGAAGTCGGACGGGAGATAGCGACTCCTCAAGAAGCACGGAGGATACTCGGTCTTTAACCCTGGCGAATCATCTTAAAAATTTTTTCCCTCGATCATCATCGTTGTATACCCTGTTGAACGGACATGAATCAAACGGGTTGACACCCGAAGCATGAAAATCGTCCGTTGTGCGAAGGAACCCGCTTCAGCCTTGGGCAAAAAGTTTTTGAATTTTTGTGTCACTGGTCCACTGCACAGGAAACCTGCGAGGGGCGGCTGCATTGAATATAAACTGTTGGATAGTGGAGTACCATACCCCGAAAAATAGCTGAATAAGGCAATGCTTACAGGATTTTTCAATGAAGTTTTTTTATTGGTCCTGTCATTCATTCGCTGTTTTTTGAGGCATAAAATGGGCTGGATAGGTTAAATAGTCATTATTGTCCTATATCTTTATAGTACATAATGAATGATGCCGGCCTTTTTACAACCAGAGATTTAATTTTTAATCAAAATCAGGATCCGGATCACTCCGCTATTGAATCCCCCGGGTATCAACCGCTTACATATGGGGATCTTAGAAATCAGATTATATTTGTCATAAAAACTCTTAATGCGATGGGATTTCACCGGAATGACAGAATCGCTGTCATAACTCCTGCCGGTCCTGAAACAGCCGTTATTATCATATCTGTTATGGCAGGATTTACGTGTGTTCCGCTAAATCCACAGGATAAGAAGCATATATTCGAAAATTATTTTTCCCGGATTAAGATAAAAGCCATTATTGTCCAAAAGGGTTACAAAACCTCTGCTGCCGAGGTGGGAATATCACGAAACATACCCATTATCGAATTAATCCCTGGCTCTGATAAAGCGGGTATATTTGAGCTGAAACCAACAGTCGGGGTGAATATAAAAGAGCCCGAATTTGCCACCTCATCAGACATTTCTCATATATTACTGACTTCAGGAACCACCTCCCGGCCAAAAATAGTGCCTGTTTTTCAGAAACAATCTTTCTTATCCAGGCAAAGAAATTATCCCCCGATAAAAATTACCCCTGTTGACAGATGCCTTCACATAGTGCCATATTATCATGCTGCGGGTATCGGTGCACCTCTTTTAAGCGTACTGCTGTCTGGTGGAACGGTAATCTGTACAAAAGAATTTATTCCTTCGGATTTTTTCTCCCTGCTTAAAACATACCGGCCGACATTTTATTCTGCAGGACCTGCCCTCCATAAGGCAATACTCCGTGAAATTAAAAAGGTAAATCCAGACGAATTAAAAAATAGTTCACTCCGGTTCATACGATCGGGTTCCGCACCTTTACCCTCCGATACAGTCAACGAGCTGGAGGCTTTGTTAGGTGTTCCGGTCATCAATACCTATGCTTCATCTGAAACGGGGCCCATATCCGTAAACTATCCTCCAAAACCTGGATCTGTTGGTATCCCCGTTATCGATCACCTAAAAATCATCAATGACTCCGGTAAAAGCCCCGGACCTCTTGAACAGGGGGAAATTGTTGTTCAGGGAGAAACGGTTTTTTCCGGTTATGAAGCTGCACCTGAGGAAAATAAGACTGCATTCATTGACGGGTGGTTCAGGATGGGAGATACAGGATATCTCGATGGGGAGGGGTATCTCTTTATTACCGGTCGTAAAAAAGAACTTATCAATAAAGGGGGGGAAAAAATATCTCCCGCAGAGATCGATGACGTTTTAAATAACCACCCCTCGGTAAGACAGGCAATGACCTTCCGTATCAATGATCCTGTTCTTGGTGAAGATATTGCTGCACTGGTAGTTGCAGAGCACAAAAAGGTCAGTGAAGAAGAACTACGGACGTATCTTCTTGCCCGTCTTATTCAGTTCAAGGTCCCCCGCAGGATCTATTTTGTGGATGAAATCCCCAAAGGGCCTACCGGTAAACTCCTGCGCTATGTGGGTGAAGAACGTTATAACAGCGGTGCCTTGGGGGATGCCCGGATTCCTGCAACGATCCTTGATACTGTTTCACCGCAAGTATCCCGAACCCAGGAAAAACTCCTGCTGCTCTGGAAGGAAATCCTGGACGCTGATTCGCTGTCACCGGATGACGATTTTTTCCGTTGCGGGGGTAATTCCCTGACAGCGATTGAACTACTCATTAAGATCCAGAGGGTATTTCACATAACTTTCCCGCCCGATATGATCTACCTGCATCCAACAATCCGGCAGCAGGTGGTATTGATTACCCAAAAAGCCGGAAATACCCAACAGTACCACCCGCTCATCGTCCCTATCCATGAAAATGGTACCCTGCCACCGTTGTTTTGTTTTCATCCGCTGGGAGGATGGATACAGGAATACCTGTACATTTCCCGGTTTTTCGACCGGGATCGTCCGGTTTTCGGGATTCGCTCACGGGGACTGGAACCTGCAGAAAAACCGGTCCTGACTATTGAAGAAGCAGCCCGGGAGTATCTCGATGCCATAAAAACCGTCCAGCAAGAGGGCCCCTATCACCTGCTGGGATTTTCCGGAGGGGCAATATATGCTTTTGAACTTGCCTGCCATCTCCAGAAAATGGGAGAGTGCGTAACATTTCTGGGAGTTATTGATATGTCTTTACCAGCACCTCTGAAAAAACTATTCAATCTCAACAGAGGACAGGGTCAGAATATACTCATAAGAACCGGCTTTCCTCTTTACTCCTTTGTGAACAGCCGTCTGAAAAAAAATCCTGACAGTCTCCTCTATTCTATCTTTGTTAAAAGTGTGAGGCTCTTATCCCGGGGTTTATTATTTTTAAAGGGATCTACCTCCCTTCCTGCACCCGGGTCGAACATCGGATTTATTCCGGATGCTCGACGCCGTTGGATCTCGACATTGCCAGAACAGCAGCAAATACTGGTAATAACACAATACAGGGCAATCGGCATGTACAAGCCCGGTACCTTTTCCGGGGATATCACCCTGTTTTCTACCGGACCGGATTCTGAATTCTATCCTGGTGATCCGTCACGAGGCTGGAATTCATGCGTACACGGGAAAACCGTTCTCATAGATATACCCGGAGATCATGATACCCTTCATAAAGCCCCTTTAGGCCAGGCGACGGGAAAAATAATTGAAGAGTCAATAAAACGGGCAAATACTCATGGATAAGTGTTTTTTAGATTCCGTGCTCTGCCCCGTTGCTGGCGTCAGCCAGGAAGGTGCAGTGCACTATGGCGGTTTTCTTCCTGTTAAGTTAGTAAATTGTGTTTTCATACGAAAATTTCAGGTACATCAAAACCGGTATCAGCTTGCCCGTGTGCCAAGCTTCAAGAACCGGCTCATGCAAAAACAGTTCCGGGAATGTTTATGTGCACTGATACTTCAGACCAGAAAAACAAATATCTCGACCAGATTCTCGCTGAACGACGATCGTACCGCATGTTCACGCCGGAATTCCCTCCCGAGGATGCGATCAAACGCATTCTGCATGCCGGGCTTCTTGCCCCGTTTGCAGCTGTTGCCGTAGGAAATTCAAAGGAATATTTCCGCCGTTTTTTCGTAATGAAGCAGGGATCCCAGAGCCTGACTGCTGCAATCCCGCTCGTTATGGCAGAAATCCACCGTATGGCTGAGAAGCTCCATGAGGAGATGAAAAACAATATCCGGTTGAGAGAACAGGGAATCGGGTTTGCCCAGAGACTTGCCATGATAAAAAAACGCGGGATAGTACCCGGTATTGGCACAGCGCCGTATTATATCGTAGTCGCGGAACGCAAAGGCTATCCCCCGGTGGAACTGCAGTCACTTGCGCATTGCATGGAAAACATGTGGCTGAAGGCCACAGCACTCGGGCTCGGGTTCCAGATAGTGTCGGTTACCTCAGCAATGTCACAGAATACAGAGTTCTGTACACTTCTCGGTATTCCCGTGGGTGAATGGGAACTGATGGGATGTGCGATTGGTTATCCGCAGGAACATCTCTCCCCGTCCATCCGCCCGCCAGTGGAAGATGTCATTCGGTGGCTGGAATAATATTTTTTTGATCTGCTCATGCTACCTGAAAATCAGATCTGCATTCCCTTTGAAATTGGATAACCACTCTTGTGGGCCACTGCACCCGGGCATCCCGACAATGCAACTCAAATCAGTTCATATTGTCCTATTGTAGTTGTGTAAAGAGGGGAAAAGGCAAAAAATTCTGTGCGATTATCATCCCGACACACGAAAGAGGGGGAACGTTAATTTTCCTGTTATTTCCCTGTTTAAGGAGTTGTCGCAATTTTTGAAGAGCCCAAGCCGCGGGCGTCTGATACCTGTTGAACATACAGGTTTTTTTAATTTTTTTTTGGAATTGTTCCTCTTCTCTTTAGCACGTTATGATGAATTTCACGGCCCCCGACGGGACACCCTCGCGGCGGTTGGTAACGTAAATATAAAACTCCCTGCCCATCGTGCCTCTCAAGAGGCCCTGAAGGCGGGAATCCATCAGTTTTATCAATCGCGATTATACCGAATTTTCATGTCCGGTCCTCCGGAGCCGTTATTTCCGTTTTTTTAATTTTTCAATAAGACCTGATACCCGTTCTTTTGCAGCTTCCGTTGCTGTACCATCCCGTTCGATTCTTACAATAAGTATATCCCCTTCCCTGCACCGGAGCGGAAGAAGCGAGACCGGAATAGTGAGCCTCATTGATTCGTCATCACATGAGACCAGTACTGCAATGGCTCCTTCGATACAGTCGATGGTTGCTTTCATTTCTCACCACCTTCAGACCTTTGGTCAATGATCGTTCCACTTCCGTCTTTTAAGATTGCAATGTCGCCCCCATTACCCCAGACGGGTTTATTGTTCCCCATGAAAAGGGCGGTTTTATTGAGGGTACCTGATCCTGAAAACAGCGTAATGGTTTCACCAGGCACCAGGAAAATTGCCGGGAATGTATAGAGTGTGCTTTGACTTGCATCCGAGAGTGTCCAGCCGGCAATGAGCACGATCTCCTCCCCCCTGTTGGTCAGCTGCACCCATTCACCGTTCAGGTTCTGCCGGTCATCTCCCGGCGCATTGAACTGCGTAGCGCTGATAAATACCCCGGAACTGTTGCCAATCCGGGGGGGGATGAGATCGGGGAGGGGGAATGTGATGTTTGACGGGAGTGATGGCAGGGTAATAGTGGGAAGAATAACCGGTTCATCTGCCACCAGGGCAGGAATCGTAAAAACCGAAAAAGAGCCATTGGTCGTAGCGACGGTCCAGATGTCACGGTCATTCTTTTCAGTTTTTACTGAATACGACATCCCGTCAGTCCGGACCACCACGGTCCCGTTAAGGTCAGTCCGGTAGAGCGCTGTGCCACTGCTCTTGAGGAGAAACAGGGTTTCTGTATGGGGATAACCGTAGGGATTGTCCTCCCCAAGGGACATGATGGCCATTTCCGGGCGGACCCGTGCAAGGAATGCAGGGGATGTTGAAGAAAAACTGCCGTGATGGGCGACTTTCAGGATCTCTGCATCGAGCGGATAGCCGGTCCTGAGCAGTGCCACTTCTCCCTCTCCACCCACATCCCCGGTCATCAAAAAGTCGATCATACCATAGGAAATTCGAAGTACCACCGAGTTGGTGTTCGGGTCGTCACCCAACCGTTGTACGGGTGGCGAGAGAACAAAAACCCGCAATGCCGGATCAATCTCAACTGTCTGTCCCTGCTCCGCGACACGATAGGCTATATGCTTCCGATCGATCGTTTCCAGGAAATGCTCATGGAGTGGTGACGGGTGGGACAGGCCGGCATCGAGCACCTGGCCAACCGGAAATACCGCAAGCACCTTCTGCATCCCGCCGATATGGTCGGAATGCGGGTGCGTGGCTACCAGGAGATCAATCCTGGAAATGCCCAGTGTTTTTAAGTCACTGACTACCCGGTCCCCCATTTCAATCTCCCCGGCATCGATAAGGATTGTTTTTCCGTCAACGACAAAGAGCGTGGAGTCTCCCTGCCCGACGTCGAAGAAATATACTGACAGGTTCCCGTTATTGTCCGAACGATGGGTCTGGTTATTGGTTAAAACCGGAATAATGACATTGTTTAAGCAACCTGCAACAATTACGCAGTATACCAGAACAATGATGATGACGACAGGCGCCGTTGCCCGGCGTCTCCATGACGCTTTTTTCCCAGACCCGGGCATATCAGCTGTTCCGGGCACGGTTGACAAGCTCGCAGGCTGCCCGGGCAGCACACTCACGGATTGCTGCTTCACCGGGTATCTCGTGTTCGAGCATCAGTACCTTTCCATCGCAGATCGTTGTTTCAACAGCCCCTCCATTGCAGGCATACACAAGATTGGAGTCGGCATTATGGAGCGGCGTGTTACACGCAATGTGCGTGTTTACAAGGACGATATCTGCCGGTGTACCAACCAACAGTTTTCCCGTACCGAAACCCAGCGCCTTTCCCCCGTTTTCTGTCGCCAGCAACAGTGCATCGTGTGACGGCAGGATCGTCGGGTTATTCCAGTAAAATTTCTGCAGGAGCGCCGCGATCTTCACCTCTTCAAACAGGTCAAGATTGTTATTCGAGGCACAGCCGTCAGTACCAAGGCAGACATTCACACCAGCTGCTGAAAGATACGGGTAGGGCATCGCCCGGTGAGTGGCAAGTTTCATGTTACTCACCGGGTTGTGCGATACATGAACGCCCCGGTTCCCGAGCAGCGTGCACTCCGCATCATCAAGCCAGCAGCAGTGTGCGGCGATGGTGCGGGGCGTCAGGAGAGCACAATCATCGAGAAGACCGGAAGGACGCTTGCCGTGACGGGAGATACAGTCGTTTACTTCCCCTTCGGTTTCCGCAAGATGGATGTGAATCCCGATCTTCTGCTCCCCGGCAAACTCTGCACACCACCGTAACCCTTCGGGAGATACGGTATAGATCGCGTGCGGTCCCACAGCGGCTTTAATCCGGGGATTGTTCAGGGCCCTGATATGTGCGGCAAGATTTTCAGTTGCTTTACACTCGTTCTCCCGTTTCTCTGCATTGAAGAGATCGATGAAGCCGTATGACAGTACTGCGCGAATACCGGACTCGTCCACAGCGCGTGCAGCATCGGCCATGCAGAAGTACATATCATTGAACGCGGTGGTCCCGCTCCGGATCATCTCCAGGCAGGCAAGACGGGTGCCCTGGTATATGTCATCTCCGGTAAGGTGGGCTTCGAGCGGCCAGATCTTCTGCGAAAGCCAGTCCTGCAGGATCATGTCGTCAGCATATCCCCGCAGCAATGTCATCGCCGCATGGGTATGGGTATTTACCAGACCCGGAAGAGCGATCGCTCCATCACCATCAATGATAAATTCTGCCTCGCCTTTGTATGTCGTCCGCTCTTTTTCACCCATGCCGGCGATGGTTCCCGTTTCGTCAATGAAAATGTCGATGCATCTCTCATCTGCCATCACATTGCTGATCAGAAGGGAATGTTTCTTTTCAAAAATATCTGTCATACGTTTGTGTTCCGTCATCTGGTTTTTAGTTCATATGCCCGATGATCTTCATTACGACCTCTTCTGTCCGGGCGCGGTGTTCCCGTGACGTGGAAAGGATATGCTCATACGTCAGCACATTACCCCCCAGCCCGTTGGCGTAGTTATCAACGGTACAGAGCGCCGCAATTTGCATGCCGAGTTCACACGCGAGCGTGGCTTCTGACGCTACGGTCATCCCAACGACATCCGCTATTCCCGCAAGTGCCTGTACTTCAGCTATTGTTTCAATCCGCGGACCCCGTGTCTGTACATACACGCCACCAAAATGTGCGGAGGGGATAAGTTCTGAGAGCTGTTTTGCAAGATCATGAGAGAGTTCAGGGCGGACGTGCTGTATTGAGTGATCGTGGATGGAGGGAATATCTGTCAGGCTGATATAATCTGTGGGAATAAGCAGTGAACCGGGTGTAATCTTTGGTTTGAGGGATCCGGAGGAGCCGAATGCAACAATCCGGTCTACACCGGCAATTGCGAGTGCTGCAAGGTTCGCCCGGTAATTGATTCGGTGGGGAGGAAGCCCGTGCTGGTGCCGCATCAGTATCACGATATCTCCGATGAGGATCTCTGCTGTACCAAAAGGCGTGTTCACCGTCCGCTTCTCCAGTGAGGGGAGAGCTGAGAACAGAAGGCTTGTTCCACCGATTATTCCCAGTGTCACTCCAGAGCACCTTTGTGTTTACTGTACCCATAAACGGGATTAAAAGGGATAGCCATGTATTCACCACGTATGCAGTACTTTGGTAATATACCTTAAAAGGAGTTTTGGGAAGTTTTGCCCGGGGAACGCGTACGATTCAGCAAAGGGGGGATAAAAAAAGATTCATGAGGTGATTTTGATAAACTGCTCATGTCTGCGTTGAACGAGGAACAGGATGAACAGCCCAAAAATCCCCAGTGCAGATATAACCCGGACGGGAAACTCAACAGGACCCGGTCCCGGGTCAACATCTGCGGTAGCAGCAAACCCGATGAAGACAACAATACACAACAGGGTAATAACGCTGGTTTTTCCCCATATTTTTAATCTTTTTATCATTCCGACACCCGGTACAAAAGATTTACTTCGTTTTTTCCATTGACATTTATTCAGTACGGCACGATAAGGAAATGCCATGCACGGGTGCCATGCAAAATACAAACATACGGGGGGATTATGCAATAGTTGTAAAAACCTCTACAGCCCACAATCTCGTATGGTCAGATTCGAGACCGTGAGTGATGATACCATCAAACGGGGCGACTGCACGGATATTTATTTTGTGCGCACAGAAGAGACGCTGAAGGAGGATTCAATCAACCCGGTGGTCTCTATGGAGGTGACTGCTTCCGCACTGCCGGATACCTGGGCGATATTCTGCGGACTGTCGGATGTAATCATGCTTCTCGAGGGTCTTAGAGTAACGGTTGATGCAATGCCGGAGGGTTCGCTGTTTTTTAAAAACGAACCGGTCCTGCGGATTTATGGACATTACCTTGATTTTTGCCGGTACGAGACCGCAATACTCGGGTTCCTCTGCCATGCCTCGGGTGTTGCCTCGGCTGCTGCCCACATCACACGTGCTGCCCGGGGTCGTCCGGTCTATTCTTTCGGCTCTCGCCGGCAGCATCCGGCGATTGCAGGAATGATTGAACGAGCTGCATGGATCGGCGGTGTTGACGGGGTCTCCAACATCTGTGCTTCGGGAGGGATGCCCATTGTCGGGACAATGCCGCATGCTTTTGTGATGTGTTATGACAAACCGGAAGATGCCTGGCGGGCATTTAACAAACACGCCCCACAAGAGATCCCAAGGATCATGCTCTGCGACACCTACTGCGATGAAAAGTCCGAGTCCCTGCGGGCAGCGGAATGCGGGGCAACGGCAGTACGGCTCGATACTCCCCGTTCCCGGCGCGGGAATATGCAGGCGATTATCGATGAGGTACGCTGGGAACTGGATGCGCATGGGCATTCCGGCGTAAAAATATTTTTATCCGGCGGTGTGACCCGGGAGGAAGTGCTCCAGTACCGGAACAGTGTTGATGCGTTCGGTGTCGGGGGTGCAATAGCGAATGCACCGGTGATCGACTTTGGTATGGATATCGTGGAGATGGAGGGCAGGCCCAAAGCCAAACGGGGCAAGCGGAGCGGAGTGAAGCAGGTATACAGGATGCCGGACGGGACACACCGGATACTTCCGGTCTCACACCCGGTTCCCCAGGGCGGAGCTCCGCTGATTGAGCGGTTTATTGATAACGGGCGGATTATGCGCCGGTCTGATATGCAGGAAGCACGGGTGCGGGTACGGGAACAACTCTCCGGGCGTATGAATGAATAATCCACCCTGTTTTTTCTCCCCGATTGCTTTCCGCATTGTTTTTAATGCATCTGTCTGACTGATATTTGCCTGGTTTTGCATGCAGGATGAGCCCAATTCTTTTAACCAATGCCGTTCAACATTGGTAGAGCGGGCTGGTAGATCAGTGGTAGNNGGGTTCAATTCCCGCCCAGTCCATTTATTTTCTGACCGGAGCCATCAGAGGTTTCGGATTTTTTTGCATTATCCTCGCGATAATGCAGTGTTCCCTTGAGGATTCCCACGATTTTTTATACTTGCATAACCAGAGGGACTATTCAGAACGACTATGCGTATCCGTGACCTGATCCTTCCCGAAGACAAGATCTTTTTTACCCTCTTTCATGCGATGGCAGAAAAGATTGTCGAGGCTTCCACTACCTTAAATGAAATCACCCATGAGCTTCCCGGGGGAACGGAAAAAGCGCATAAGATACGCCAGATTGAGCATCTCGGTGACGACATAACGCGTAAAATCTTCGAACAACTCGACGGATCTCTCATAACACCCCTTGAACCTGAAGAGATCGCACGGCTCGCTCCGGTNNTTGACTGGGTCACCCACCAGCTCTGCAACTATGGCATCCCCGTGTCCAACGATGTGCTCAAGGAATATTCCTATATTATCCAGCTCTCCAGCCACGAGATCTCCCTCGCAGTCACCACGCTTGCCCTGCCAAAAAACGCCGAAGAGATAAAAAACCATGCCACCGAAATTAACCGCCTCTACAACCTTTCCACAGAACTCCTCTCACGGGCGATCCTGGAACTCTTCAAGACCAATGATCTCCTGATGATCATCAAGCTCAAGGATATCTACGAGGGACTGGCAAATGTCATGGAAAAGTGCAATGATGTCGCCCACACACTGCATGACATCTCGATGAGCCACGCATGACCGGCATGGAACCTCTCATCCTGTTTGGTATTATCCTTGCACTCGCCCTGAACTTTGTCAACGGTCTCAACGATGCCTCACACTCGATAGCAACAGTTGTAGCGACACGAGCTCTCTCTCCTATTAAGGCAGTGTTATCTACTGCAATCTGCAACATGATCGGACCGTTTCTCTTTTCAACCGCGGTTGCTGCTACCATCGGTACTGCCATCGTGACCAGAAGTGCCCTCACCCCGCTATCAATTGTCGTGGCAATGGGGGCTTCCATCGTACTGGTCTTTGTTGCCACCCGTATGGGGATCCCGATCTCCAGCAGTCATGCAATGGTAGGGGGATTGTTGGGAGCAGGAATCGGGGCATCGGGATTTTCCGCGGTGATTCTGCCCGGTTCAGAGGTGGTATTCCAGGTCTTTTTCTCTGCCTGCATCGGGGCGGTGGCCGGGGCTCTTGTTCTTGCCATCATCTGCGCAGCATTCGAAGGGGATATCCGGCTGGGAATCCTGCTGGGGGGTGTTTGCGGGGCAGGAATAATTATCCCTGTCCTCATGGTCGCCGGTGTGCTGCACATCCAGGGACTCCTCGCCATAGTTCTCTTCATCTTCATCTCCCCGCTTATCGGGATGACCGGCGCATTTCTCTTCAACATTCTGGTCTCCCACCTGATCAAGCATTCCCGGCAGAACCGGGCGAAACGGATCTTCCAGCCGCTGCATGTCCTCGCATGCCTTGTCCAGGCAACTGCCCATGGCGCGAATGACGGGCAGCATGCAGTGGGTGTCATCACAGCCCTGCTTCTTTCTTCAGGATTCATAATGGTCTTCGATGTGCCGTCGTGGGTAATCCTCACATCAGCAATCGCGATCGGGCTTGGCACGTGTTTTGGCGGCTGGCAGGTAGTCGATAAGATGGCAAAAGAAATCACTAAGATCCGCCCCTACCAGGGATTCTGCGCTGCTACCGCAAGCAGTGCCATTCTCGTTCTGGTCACCCGGCAGGGTATTCCTGTCTCGTCCACCCATGCGATCAACGGGGCAATTATCGGTGTCGGTGCAACGAGAGGGAGAAATGCAGTCCAGTGGGAAGTCGTCCGGGAGATGATGACGGCCTGGGTGATCACGATCCCGCTTGCTCTGGCAGTATCATGGATCGGTTACCTGATCATCAGTCTTGGACTGTCATTCCTTTAGAGCCAAAAACACTATTTCGTTATATTTTTTAAGATCCTTCACCGATTACCAGTGGGTTTGTTATGGGTCTTCGCGAGTTATTGATACCGCATGATAAGATTTTTTTCGATATGTTCGAAAAACAGGCGGCAGTTGTTAAGGAGGCGGCATGGCAGCTTGTTGCACTGACCGAGGATTTCACCAATGTCAAAGAGAAACGTCATGCCATTGAGAAACTTGAGCACAAAGGGGACCAGATCACTCATGATATCTATGAGCAGCTGAACCGCACATTCATTACCCCTCTCGATCCCGAAGAGATCTCCCGACTTGCCTCGGCACTTGACGAAGTGCTGGATTATATCGACGGTGCGACAGAAAAGATGTTTTATTACAATATTGAAGGCACTGACTCGCATATGATTGAACTTGCAAAACTGATCCACCTGTCAACAGCAGAGATTGAAAGTGCAGTAAAGGGTATCCGTTCAATCAAGGACCCACGGTACGTTGAAGAACGTTGTATTGAGGTAAACCGGCTGGAAAATCTCGCAGATGATGTACTTGCCCATGCAGTCACCGATCTCTTTAAGACCACGGATGCCATCAGCATCATCAAACTCAAAGATATTTACGAGCATCTTGAGACTGCGACGGATTATTGTGAGGATGTTGCCAATGTGCTCTCCGATATCGCAATCCGGCACTCATGAGCCGGATGAAAAGTACTAGTGAGAGGATTGCATGATCGAGGCAACGTGGGAACTCATCATCATCATCATCGGTATTGCATTCGTCTTTGATTTCACCAACGGGTTTCATGATTCTGCAAACTCGATATCAACTGTTGTTTCAACAAAAGTTTTGTCACCGAGGAATGCGGTGGCATTCGCCGCTTTTTTTAATTTTATTGCCGCGTTCGGATTCGGAGTCGCCGTGGCAAGCACCATCAGCAAAATAATCAAGCTGGATTTCGTGCAGACCAGCCTTATACCCTATATTATCATGAGTGCCCTTATCGGGGCGATATTATGGAATCTTCTCACCTGGTTTTTCGGGCTTCCTACATCCTCCTCGCATGCACTCATCGGGGGAATGACAGGAGCTGGTATCTCGGCAGCCGGGTTTGCCGCCATCAAATGGTCAACGGTCGAACTGGTTGCCACATTCATGGTCCTCTCCCCCGTCATCGGGCTTATCTGTGGATTTTTTTTTATGGTGGCAGTTCTCTGGATCACAAGAAAATCCAATAAAGAGACAGCAGAACTTTATTTCAAGCGGCTCCAGCTTTTTTCAGCTGCTGCCTATAGTTTCAGTCATGGTACAAATGACGCACAAAAAACCATGGGAATTATTATCCCGCTGCTGTTCTCGATTGGTTACTTTGGGACAAGTGTTGATCCGAATGCTCTTCCCGTACCATTGTGGGTGATACTGGGTGCCCATGCAGCAATCGCTCTGGGCACTCTCTCGGGAGGATGGCGTATTGTCAAAACCATGGGGTATAAAATCACCAAACTCCGGCCAGTCCATGGATTTGCTGCGGAGACTGCAGGTGCTACCACTATTATCGGTGCATCCTTAATTGGAATCCCGGTCAGTACAACCCACATTATCTGTACATCGATCATGGGTGTTGGCACGACAATGGGTACGAGCACGGTAAAATGGGGAGTTGCCCGGAGTATCGTTCTTGCATGGATTCTCACCATCCCCGTCAGTGCGCTGATCGGCTTTGTAACATTTGCCCTTATCCGGGTTTTTATCGGGTACTGAACTGATTTAATCGTCGTTAAAAAGGGGGATTTGCCTTATGCATACAGGATGCAATAATAAAACCGATAAAACCTGCCCAGGCACTAGTGCAGAATATTTTTCGTGAAAAGGGAAGCAGGGGGTTTTCCCTTGTCGATCTTTTGCAATTTTTTTTTGTGAACGGGGGAGACATCATTATCCCTATCAGTGCAGGATTTGTGTTGAACGGCAGGTACGGTCTCCTCATTTCTCTTTAGCGGGATCCGTGCACTTTTTTAAGAGTCCGGAAATACCGGCAATACCCGCTGATTGGGCAGACTTCACATTTCGGTTTCTTTGCATCGCAGCATTCCCGTCCGTGAGCGATAAGGACATCGGTGAGGTCCCCCCATTGCTCCCGCGGGAATGCAGCCATCAGGTCCTGCTCGATAACCGTAACATTGTCGGTATCGGAAAAACCGATCCGCTGTGCGAGTCTCCTCACGTGGGTATCCACCGCAATCCCCTCGTTCCTGCCGAGTGCATGGTAGAGCACGATGTTTGCGGTCTTCCTGCCCACACCGGGGATCTTCAGGAGTTCTTCCATGGACTCTGGCACATTGCCGCCAAATTCCGACAACAGTGCCCGTGAAGCGGCGATGATATGCTGTGCCTTGGCATGGAAATACCCGAGACTGTGGATGATTTTTTCTAACTCCTCATTATCTGCTGCTGCAAGGGCTGAGGGATCCGGGTATTTTGAAAAAAGCGGCTCTTTAACCCTGAGTACCGCGCGATCAGTGGTCTGGGCAGAAAGGATGGTGAGGATAAGCACTTCAAAGGCAGAACCCTTCGAGAGCATCGCAGGAGAGTTGCGGGCATCAGGATACCGTTGTACCAGAAGGGAGTAGATTGTTGCAGCGTCCTTATTTTTCATAAAAAAATATCCTTTCAGGCAAATACTGCTCATAAGATTGCAGGACAATTGCCCGAAGTGATTTTTTTTCTGCCTGTATGGGGTAGGGCGGATTCGAACCGNNTACCCTACTACCCCGTGCCATCATACCTGTGTCGGGAACATAAAAATACGTAGTGGTTCCCGGTGCATCAAAACCACTCTTACAGGGGAAGGATTTTTTTCTTCTTCTCGCTTACCACCGTGCCGGAGTATTCTCCCGTGAGGATCGCGCGGGAAAGGTTTTCGGGATTACGCCCGTCAAGCACGACAAGCGGAATATGGCTGCGTTCGACAACACGGGCGGCCACGATATCGAGTACCGTGTTAGAACCCGCGGTAAGAGCCGTCCCCCCAACAATCGTCAGCAGTTGTTGTGGCGTAAGGGTCTTGAAGCGCCGGGCTTTTTTATCCTTGTTCGGATCAGAGGAGTATATCCCGTCTACGGAAGTCACGTTGATAAACACCGATGCACCCACGCGTTCCGCGAGCACTGCCGCAACCGCATCGGTGGTCTGGCCGGGAGTAATTCCCCCCATAACAACGATCTTTTTGGATTCGGCAAACTTTTTAGCCTCTGCATGACTCTCTGCCACTTTCGGGTATGCCTGATCACCCAGTGCTGCGATGAGCAGGTTTGCATTCAGCCGGGTGATCAGGATACCGATCTCATCGGATGTTCCCTCATCGATACCGAGATTTCTGGCAACCGTTATGTAGCGGCGGGCTTCACCGCCTCCGCCAACGACAACAAACAGCCGGTGGTGTGCAGCAATCCCGTTGAGCACAGGGATATATTCTTTGATTTTGTTCTTCTCGAGCGCGGGGATCAGGATCGAGCCGCCCAGAGAGATGACAACCGTCTTCATTGCACTAGTTTTTGTGCCGGATGCTCATATAGAGTTGTTGAATATGCTGTACTGTCCTGTCTGTAAAAGCCACGATATTTTTCCGGTGGCCGGAGGGTATATCGGCCAGGTGTATCTGTGCAAGAACTGTAATTACCGGGGGTCATTTGTTCTTGAAACCGACGAGTTGGATCCAGCGCCGTCCGGAGAGAAAAAACAATAACCATGACCGGCAATACTTCGTTTGAAAACACGTATGCACGAAGCCCGACGGTACGAAAAAACGGAAAATAACGCGGTGAAATGCTCGCTCTGCAATCATCGTTGCGCTATTTTAGAAGGCAGGAGCGGGATCTGCGGGATACGACACAACGAAAACGGCACCCTGTATGCATTGACATACGGGAAGATCAGTGCTGAAGCAGTGGACCCCATCGAGAAAAAACCTCTTTTCCACTACCTTCCGGGCACGCTCTCGTACTCTCTGGGCAGCATCGGCTGCAATTTCCATTGCCAGCACTGCCAGAACTGGCATATCTCCCGAACTCCGCTGGAGGAAGCACGGTTGCAGACACTCATGCCGGAAACAGGCATTGAACGGGCGGTCTCCCGCAGGTGTGCAAGTATCTCGTGGACCTATAATGAACCGACCATCTGGCACGAGTATGCTCTTGATATGGGAACAATAGCCCGTAACAAAGGACTCGGTACTATCTACGTCACGAACGGTTATATCACCGAGGAGGGGCTCCGTGAACTCGCCCCCATGCTCGGCGCATTCAGGGTGGACATCAAGGCATTTACGGATGATTTTTACAAAAAAGTATGCGGGGCACGCCTCCAGCCGGTCCTTGATTCCGCGGTCCTTGCACGGGAACTCGGCATGCACGTGGAGACAGTAACCCTTGTCATCCCCGGGCTCAATGACAGCAAAGAAGAGATGGAGTCCCTGATCCGCTGGGTGATTGACCATCTCGGCCCGGCAACCCCCATGCACTTCTCTGCGTTCCATCCTGATTACAAGATGACTGACCGTGGATCAACACCGCTTGCAACACTCGAAAAGATCTATACCCTGGCAAAAGAGCTCGGGCTCCGTTTCCCGTATCTGGGCAACGTGTATAACCACCCGTACGAGAACACGTTCTGCCCGGCATGCGGTACAACGCTGATTGAACGCCAGGGTTTCTCCAGCACGTTCCCGGCACTTGACGGGCAGCAGTGCGGGAACTGCGGTGAGAGGATAGAGATCGTGCGTCATGTCACCTGAATCCGGAGAGGAAACACGGTTCATTACGGATCGTATGCTGGGGACACTCAGCCGGTACCTCAGGTTTATGGGATACAATACGCTCAGTGCCACCGGGTTTGCCGAAGGGAATGCCAAAGAGGATACCCTGCTTCTCAACCTTGCCCTGCAGGAAAACCGCGTCCTGCTCACCCGGGATGCTGAGCTTGCACAGCGCGGACAGGAGCGGGCGTTCCTGGTGAAATCCGATGAGGTATTGGAACAGATCCGGCAGCTTATCGAACACGGATTGATTGTCCGCAGGTTGCTGATGAGCCGCTGCTCACTGTGCAACACAGTGCTGAGGGAAGCAACGGTCACGGAGATAAACACCGCGGATTATGCCCCCCGGGACAAGACGGGATTTATCTTTTTCTGGTGTGAACACTGTGGCAAACTCTACTGGAATGGTTCTCACCAAAAAAGCATTTCAGAAAGGATAGGGCATTTTACCTGAAGGGAAATTGAAGGGAGAGGGTTGTGACCTGTTTATTCTTTTCCACGTATCCCTTAACAGATAAAGAAGTGACGGCTCTTCTCTGATCTCCGTGCCCCGGGCGATTGGGGAGATTTGTCTGTCAGAAAATTTTTCAGGGTCAGGGGAACCGGAAAACCACCGGGGTAAAACCGCAGAGAGGGGTAATATTGATCGGTAAAACATCGTTTTTTTAAGATGTTTTAAGGCAATATATGAAGTGGAGGTGACCAATGCCTCTCCAACAACAGTCCCTGCGCTGTGCGATAGTGCCTTGGAACCGTCGGGGGATTATCATATTTTTGGTGGAGATACGGAGGCGGGGGGATACCCCCTGGTAACCGTTCGCCTTTTTTTTAGTTTTAACGAGCCTTAATTAAAAAATGTACTAGATCTCCTGTTTGATCCCGGCCAGGGAACGTATCAGTTTCTGGGTTTCTTTGGGGGTCCCGGTTGTATTTACACAATAACACTGCGTCCCGCCCAGGAGATCTCCGATATACCTGTTTCTCATATGCGTTTTAAAGGGGGATTGGACAAGAAGATGTGGATTGAAATAGTTATTTTCGCAAAACAGTTGCATTGCGGTTTTTGGATCGAGTGACTGCGCCACGTTTTGATCTGCCGGATCCCGTTTGAGGACTATAAGGGTTTTTAGTGTTGTCAGGGGAAGGATCCTCCCTTTTCCAATGACCCACCGCACATCAGCAACCGCCCTTCCGTCTGGATCATACGTGTGATCAGGGACAAGCTCACCGAACTCTTTCCATAGGGTTGCAAGATTTTCCTGAATGTAAAAATTCTTCTCAGAGCCATACGCGAGGATATCCTCACCGTACACCCGGAAGAAGAACCAGTCATCCGAAATAACACGCGTATGCGGACTGGTCAGCAGCCCATAGGTCTGGGTTGTTTTCCCGGATCCGGGTGCACCGACCATGCAGAGCCCTTTTCCCTCAAAATCCAGGCATGCTCCGTGTACTGGCCAGATACCATGTTCATCTTCAAGGATATCCCCGGCAAGACTGAGGGCAATGGATTTTATCCACCCATAATACTGTACATTGATCAGAAACGCGGTTTTTGCATGAGGGTCAAACAGAACGGTATCGGGCGGGTACAACGGATCTTTATATACAAAAAGCCTGCCATGCGAACGGACGTTTTGTGACATCGAGTAAAAGCTGTCCTCCCAGGTATCCCGGAGGGTATGGTCACCGCAGAGGAGTTTTATACAGCAGCCATAGATCTCGGATTTGATCTCATAGCGGACTTTTGGAAGATACCGCCGGGACAGGGTCTCGGTTTCTTCCGTTGAGATGAGGGAAACGGTGTAGGTCATAGGGATCGCAGGGTTTTTAAAAGAGATTTTGTCTTTATATTATCTCATGGTATCGGCAGGATGAAGATTCTCTTTTGGCGAGAAGACTTAAATGACGTATTCCCCCCAAACGACAATATCAAATGATATTGTCAGGTTTGCCGCTGTTGATCATGAAATACTATATCCATAAACAACAGATCTGTTCTCATGGCTGTCCACCCCATCGAGGAGCGATATGGTACGCCGGCAATGCGTGCTGTATGGAGCGAGAAGACCCGGTTTGCCTGCGTTGTTGCCGTCGAAGTGGCGCTTGCAAAGGCTGAAGCCGCTCAGGGTATAATCCCTGCAGCAGCAGCAACTGAAATCAGCCAGCATGCACAGGAGGCCTCGCTGGAGCGGGCAAAGACTATCGAAGGCGAGATCAGTCACGATATGATGGCAATGGTGAAAGCGATAGCCGAAGTGTGCGGGGAATCCGGGCGGTGGGTGCATTACGGTGCGACGAGCAACGATATCCTCGATACTGCCACCGGCCTGCAGCTCTCCCAGGCACTCGATCTGATTGATGAGAAACTGCGTCTCCTGCTGGGGGTTCTCCTGAGACGATCCGATGAAACAAAATCCCTTGTCTGCATCGGGCGGACCCATGGGCAGCAGGGGGTGCCAACCACGTATGGACTGCGGTTTGCCATCTGGGCCAGCGAGGTCGGGCGGCACATCGAACGCCTCGGGCAGCTCCGTCCACGGGTTGTTGTCGGGCAGATGACCGGTGCGGTGGGAACGCAGGCTGCACTCGGGCCAAAAGCAATGGAGGTGCAGGCCACGATGATGGAGATGCTGGGCATTGGTTCGGTGGACGTTTCCAACCAGGTAATCTCCCGGGACCGGTATGCGGAATATTTTATGTTCTGTGCAAATGTGGCCACTACGCTTGACAAGATCGGGATTGAGATCCGCTCACTGCAACGGACCGAGATCGGCGAAGTGGAAGAGGCATTCGGTTCACGGCAGGTGGGTTCCTCCACCATGCCGCATAAACGCAACCCGATTAAGTCCGAGCAGGTCTGCGGGCTTGCCCGTATTATACGGTCAGCGGTCGAACCGGCACTCCAGAATAACACCCTCTGGGACGAACGGGACTTAACAAACTCATCCTGCGAACGCGTGTTATTCCCCGAGTCATCAATCCTTACGGATCACTGCATCCGGCTTATGACCACTGTGCTCGAAGGACTTGTGATCAACCGGGATGCGATCCGCCGGAACCTTGCTTTCCTCCACGGGATCAATATGGCCGAGTCCGTTATGATCGAACTCACCCGGCGGGGTATGAACCGCCAGGACGCTCACGAGCGGATCCGGACAGCCAGTATGCAGGCACTGGCTGAACGGCGGTCACTTGCAGATGTTCTGGGAACGGATACCGAAGTGCTGCGCTATTGTTCAAAAACCGATATTGCAGCACTCCTCAACCCGGATTCCTATACGGGTACAGCAGTTCGCCAGGTTGACCGGGTCATTGAAAAGCTCTCGCCGCTGTCTGCCTGATCATATATTTCCTTTTCCTCTCGTGATTCCAGCAAGATAGTATATTTATAAACTCTGAAAATGAACACAGAGAGTAGGTATTATGGAACCGCACGTCAAGATCTCGGGTTATTCAGTATCCCATACGGATATTACCCGGGCGATCATTGTTGCGGCCCTTACTCTCGTGTGTATAGTCATTACCTTCTTTTCGATTTCCCAGACTCTGAATACCCTGTACGCCCAGCTCTTTTATTTCCCCATCGTCTATGCAACATATTTTTATCCAAAACGGGGACTGTATCTGGCGGGTGCCTGTGCAGTTTTCTATGAAATTATTGCGTATTTTTATATATTTCCCGATACCAGTGGATTGATCTTAGTCACCGGCCAGGCACTTCTCTTCATCTGTATCGCCGCCGTGGTTGCCTTTTTCAGTGAAAAGATAAACGCCAGTGAAACACGCAGCCGCACAATTGTTGAGAAGTCGCAATCGGGCATCCTTCTGGTAGACAAAAATACCCTCGAAATTCACCTTTCCAATACCCATATTGAGCACATGCTGGGATATACCGGTGAAGAACTTGCGAAAATGGCGTTTGCCCAGCTTTTCTCCAATAAAGAAGACCAGCTGACATTCTTTAAAGATCTTGATTCCGGGGAGGATATCAAAAATATCGAGACCGTTTTTATTACCCATGATAAAGGGCCTGTCTGGGTCAACCTTTCCGCAAGCAGGATCACTGACAATCTGGTGAGCTGTACAGTCATTGATATCAATAAATTCAAACTTGCCCAGCAGGCACTCGATGAAATTGATGTCCAGTACAAACAGGTAGCTGAGAATTTTCCGACCTGTATAATCATCATACGCAACCAGATGATTGTTTACACAAACCCGGCCTTCGAGATATTCTCCGGATACAAACCTGAAGAACTGATGGGTACAGACCCCATCACGCTCATTTTCTCTGAAGACCATGAGGATTTCCGGAATTCCTGCAGGATTGCAGAGGCCCGCTCATCACCCCCTGGCAGATCAGAGGTCGGTATTCTGATAAAATCCGGTAAAATACGGCCAGCTACCCTGTTTTTTACCCAGATCCGCCAAAACGGAACACCAGCCATCCTCATCAATCTTATGGATATACCCGGTCAGGAAAGTCTAAAAGAGCAGATCCAGCATGATTCCAAACGACAGCGTGGCATTATCAGCACCTTTGCCTATGAACTGCGCACACCCCTTCAGCCTATCATGGGATATATCAACATGCTCACGCAGGATCCGGATTCATACGGGGTCTCTGATGAGACGAAGGTGATTCTTGACCGGTGCGCAAAGAGCGTGGACCGGGAACGCCAGATCATTAACCAGATGCTCGAATTGTCGGTAATGGATGCCGGTAATCTGCCTCTGGAGTATTCAGTGTTTGCCATCAACGACCTGCTCATAAACCTTATCGATGCCGGAGGATACCGGAAATTAGCGCAGATCAGCATGGATGTCCCCACGGATCTTACGTTTGATGCCGATAAAACCAAAATATCAACCGTGCTGGACACCATGCTCTCGAACGCGGTAAATTATTCTACCCATCCCCGGAAGATTCAGATTATGTATCTGTCTTCCCCCAATGACATCATGCACCGCCTGTGTATCAAAGACAACGGTATCGGCATAACGGATTCCCGGCTTGATGAGATTTTCGATCCATTCCCTATCGCTGATTCGGCAGGTAAAATCCAGAAGTTCGAACGAATAGGGCTTTCGTTAGCGATCGCAAAAAAATATATCAAAATGCATGAGGGGTATATCAGCGTGGACAGCATCAAGAACCTCGAGACCAAATTCTGTATTCACATACCGAAAAACAGACCAGTGGAGAATGAGAACAATGGTACATAAAATCCTTATTGTGGAGGATGATCAACCTATCCTCGATCTGATGGATATGATGATCCGGAAACTCGGGTACGAGCCGCTCCTGATCACCAACGGGTTTCAGGCGCTTGAGCTCATAAAACAGGAGCCACCGGCCCTTATCCTGCTCGATATCATGATGGTACCCCTCAACGGGTGGGAATTTTTGGATAAACTCCGCCAGGAATATGGAAGGCACGAGATACCTGTCATCCTTTTTACCGCTTCACCTCAGGTTGATGAGAGGATGGCTGAGATGAAAGATCCGTATCTGAGCGTGCTCACCAAGCCGGTTTCATTTGCCGAACTCAAAGCGGGAATTGCCCACTATCTCGGGTAACCTGTCACCGCGTACCCGGAATAACCGTACATACCACTACACGTCGGTTTAAGGGGCTCAATAAAAAAGAAAAGGGAATTCAGATATACCGGGCCTTCTTTGAAAGATTCCGTGGCGTATAGAGAGGCCTGAACGGTTTTCCCGCAGTATCCCTGCGTACCGCCTCGATCAGATCGCTCAGGCTGAGCTGTTCCTTGAAAGGTTTGTTGGGTTGCGACTTCCTGCGGGTCGTGACCGTTAATTTCCTGCTTGCCGCTTCTTCATCACCAAGAACGATCACGAATGGTACCCAGTCCATCCCGGCTTCACGGACTTTCTTGCCCACACTCTCTTCCCGGTCATCAACATCGCAGCGGATCTGGGCAGCGTTGATGGCCGTGCAGACCTCTTCTGCAAAAGTACCGTGACGCTCGGCAACCGGTACGACACGTACCTGCACCGGTGAGAGCCAGGTGGGGAGTGCGGGAACTGCCTGCGTGGAGATGTTTTCCAGTATGGCGCAGATCACGCGTTCGACGCTGCCGGTAGGGGAGCAGTGGAGGATGGGGGGGTGCACTACCGTCCCGTCTTCTTTGTGGTATTTGATATTGAACCGGGTTGAACTCTCGACATCGATCTGGACCGTGGGATTCTCGATCGGGCGCATCTGGCCGTCAATAGCGGCAAGATCTATCTTGGCGACCCAGTAATGGACGCGATCGGACAGGAGCTCGATGAGCATCGGGCAGTCGGATTCCCTGACGATCTTCTGTACCCAGGCTTCATTCTCTGCGTAGAAGTCCTTTGTGCAGCGGAATGCAGCGACAAGTTTTGTCTCAAAGTCATTGCCGGTCTGCCAGCCCATGGCGAGCTGCTCTTCAAAGCACTTCAGGGCTTCGGGCATATCCGTGCAGAGCGAGTGCATATCGGGCATGGTGAACGCACGGAGGCGTTTGAGACCGATCACTTCACCTTTCTGCTCGTGCCGGAACGAATAGGTGGAGAGCTCGTACATCTTCATCGGGAGGTTATGGGGAGAGATGTGCATGTCCCGCATGATGGAAAACATCCCGAAACAGGCAGCAAACCGTAACATCATGTTCCGGTTGTTTGACTTGAACCGGTACTGGCGCTCCCCAAACTTCTCAGCATGTTCATAGATTGCCCGGTCACCAAGATCGTACATGACCGGGGTCTCAACAGGTGTACCGCCATACTCAAGAACCAGGTGCAGCACATAGTCAGCAAGGAGGTCCCGGATGATCTTGCCTTTCGGCATCCAGCGCAGGCAACCGACATCACTCGCCGGTTCATAGTCCACCAGCTCCTTTGATCGCATCAGGCCGACATGAGCCGGTTCCCCACCGGTTGGGACCGCGACACCAAGTTCCTTTTTGACAAGGCAGCCAAACGGTGATTCATCAAGGAACTCACGATAATCGTGGGATTTTCCGTCCGGAGTCATGACGAACCAGTCGTGAGTGACTTCTGATTTTTCCTTCCTGACGGCTCCCTCTTCTCCGGGCACAATCGTCTTTGAGAGCTCTGACAGGGGGTGGCCTTTGCAGGAGATCCTGAATGATTTATACCAGCCAAACGGAGCGCGTTTGACGGTGAATCCTTCCTGCTCAAGACCTGTCTTGAGGGCATTGAGCGTGGCAATCGCAGTCTCGGGTGATGCGAGATCGCTGGAGAGGTGGGCATAAGGGTAGACGACAATCTTGTCGACGTGGACCTGCCCGGCAGTCTTTTTTACTTCCCCGACAGCCTGAAGGATGACCCCTTCAAGGTCTTCCTCATCAATCGATTCCACGGCACAGAAAACCGTGAGCGCTTCCGTCTCTTTGTCCGAGAGGACGGTACACTCCTCTGCCATCTTTGTCTTCTTTTTTGCTTCGTATTCGATATAATCTGAATGAATGAGAAGAAGTCGCATTAATTCATCTCCGATCCGGTGTGATCATCCGTATAAAATGCGCCCTGATTGTATATAGTGTTAATAGTTTTTTTTTAAAAAAAACAGGTTATACCGTATACACAGGTTTATTCATTTGACGGGAAGTATGCCACCACCTTTCATGGCAGGAGGGTGGCGACTCATGGATTTTAGAGGGATGGAGATTGAGCTGCTGTATAAAAAGTTCTCTCAGGATAAAAAAATGCATTCATCCTTTTCACGCTGTTTCTCGTAATCATCCAATATCCGGGTAAGGACATCATCAAATGACTCACCTTCACGTCGTGCAGATGCCAGCCGGTTTTTATTTTTTATTGATATGCTAAAATCGTTTTCACCTTTCTTTTCGTCACCAAACGCTCTTTTTCTTCCCAACGCTATTTCATAGGTAGCATTTAAATCAACCACACGTTTAACCATAACCGTCCTCATAGTTATAACGCAGTCTTCTTACTGTACAAAATCACTTTGTTCTTCTTCTGATTGAATTTTTCCCCTTTCCCGGATTCTTCTGAAGATATTTTAAAATAACACCTCAAACCGTTTTGAAGGACGAATTATTTGAGGGTTTTATACCTCATCCCTGTTCAACGCTTATAAAACGACAGAAACAGCATGCCATGCACTTTTTTTGGAATATGACAGTTGTCACCATGCTCCGGATGCTGGTATAAAAAACATAAACGGTAGCGGGGTTGCGGTTGAGCGAGTCCTGAACAAAGAAAGGATTTTTAAAAATTGTTATTCCCGGGTTCTCCGGACATACAGCATTGATCCGATAATCCCGCAGAGGAATCCTGCAGGGAGGGCTATTATCGGAAAATCCGGGGATGGTTCAGCCTCAAAGGGCGGGGCTGCATAGCGTATACAGGTTACGTTCAGGACAACATCATCATAATCCCCGTCACCCGGGAAGGCCGTGTTTGCCCGGGCACCAAATACATCTTCAAAACCTACCGTATATGATCCATCCCCCAGCGTCGTTACCATCGCATGGTCAAACCCATCCCCACTGGTCTGATTGGAATAATAGGTAACAGAGCCACCTTCCGGAGGACTTTTGATATACAGGATAACCGGTTCATGAGCTGAACAACGGCCGATGTTTCTGTAGGCAGTTTCCGGCAGAGCGGGAATCGTCCCATGGGTAAAGCCAAGGTTGATATGTTCGGGTTTTTCAATCCCGAATTCGTTATTGTACCCGGCGGTTTCAGAGATATAGGTTACCACAAGATCTCCTGAATACGAAAAACGAATGGGACCGAATGCTGATACTGTGCCGACAAGCGCGAACGCAAGAAGAACTAAAACCATAATCCTTGTTTTTCTCATACCCTCAAACCACCCTGTGAATACTATTACATCAATCTATCAATACTTAATAATATTGCAAAGTATTGATGCAATTCATAGGTTCGACCTTGTGAACTGATAAGAAGCAGAGGTAATTAATCGATTCTTCCGACCGTTGTTGAGGTTCACGAGGGTGCGCGATGGGGCATCTCAGCTGCGGTACCGGTCATAGCATAAACTGTGCAAATAAAGACGGAAACGCAAAATAGAGAGATATTGATTAGATATTTCACTTATTTGAAATTTAATCAAATATTTTTTTGTAGTAAATTATAAATATTATTTATAATACATAAAAATTATGGAACTAGAACAGCACTTCCATACCTGTATGCAATGTAATGGAACAGGAAAAACACTCGTCAGGAAAAGGATTGACAGTAATCAGCCCGGGGTCGTGTATTACACAACAACTACGATACAGAAGTTTTATTTTGAAACCTGTGACGATTGTTCCGGTACGGGAAAAATCCAGTATTGATCTGTTCCGCGTGCGAACGTCAAAAACTAGGAAATTTTTTTTAATGTGCTCCTGTCCGGATTTTTACTCCTGGATTTTTGGAAACCTAAAAAACAAGCGATAAGAAACAACCGTTAAAAAAGAATTATATCTGTTTATTCGCGTAATACCGTGAGAGCGTTGCCTGACGCTGATCGAGATATTTGGCATCCCCTTTTATGTTATACGGGTTCTCAGCCCGCTCCGTTGCGTAAAAGACCAGCTGGCCAATCGGCATGCCGGCATAGACTTTTACCGGGCGGGAGTTGACGTTTGCCATCTCGAGCGTGATCGTGCCCCGGAAGCCGGCATCGATCCAACCCCCGGTCTGGTGAAGAGTGATACCGAGACGGGCGATGCTCGATTTGCCTTCAATGGTAGCTACGATATTATCGGGAAGTCCGATAAACTCCAGCGTCTCAGCAAGCACAAAATGCCCCGGGTTGAGAGTGAACGTGTCAGCATGCATTTCACCCACGTGAGAAGAAACGCTGTCCGGGTTATAAGGGTCGATGACCTCGCTGCTCTGTTCGTACCAGACGAAATGATTGCCCAGCCGTATGTCAAGGGAATTGGATTGCACCAGCTTCGGGTCGAAAGGTTTAATCCTGATATAGCCCCGTGCAATGCGGTCCAGGAGCTGCCAGTCCACAAGAATCATGCACCAGACATATGCGTGCTGATGGTACTTGAGAACTTCGACATTTTTTACCCGGCTTTTTAAATTTTTGGTATTTTGTGCGATTGGGTTATATATACCGGGATGAAACACTAGAATCGATAACCAGTGATACGCTGATGGATACGGCTGTTTTTTTTGAGGGGATACGAGGAGTTTTTTATTTTTTTCTGCTCTTATTAGTTCCCGGTTTTGCCCTCTCGCTGGTCATATTCCCCCGCCCGGCCTCATTGAGTATCATCGACCGGCTGGTATATTCCACGGTGCTGGGTATCAGTTCAGGTATCGCCATCATGCTTTTTATGGATGTTGTGCCCGGGCTTGACACAACGCCAGCTAACCTGATCCTGGTAATCGGTGTTTTTTCAGTTCTTTTACTCATGTTCTGGGGGTGTGAGCGATGGTACCTGAACAACCGGCAAAAAAAGCGCAAAAAACCGCAAAGCTCAGCTGACAAACAGGAGCCCTGGAGTTATTATTCCCGGGAAACAAACACCGCACCGGACCAGTTCCGGCAGGACACCGGGGCTGTCACAGCCGGCGACATACCGGTCCAACCGGACAAAAACCCCCTGCCGGGGGAGGTATGGCCGGGCATTGAAACGGGGGGGACAGTAAAGGTTCCGGAAGTTCAGATCAGGGATAAACCACACAAAACCCCCGAATGGACGGTAGTCCCGTCGGACGTGGAACCTGCGGGAATCAAAAAGGTTTCGGGAATTCTCACCGGCGTTGAACAACAAAAGGAGCCAAAGAGCCCGGCAATTCGGCCACGGATCCTGCTGAAGGATATCCATGAACACCTGGTAACACCGGCCGGTGTTGAACCCAAAAAAGTTCTTACGCGCCAAAACGTGCTACCTCGTGTCGTGTCAAATGAGATGCTGAAACATGAGGAAACCACGATTGTCGTTGAATCAATCAAAAAATTACAAAAGGACATCCTGCGGGACCTGGACATGTTTTACGTTTTACCGGACTCGTTGAAGAGGTCCGGGCAGAACATCGAAAATGTCCGGATTCCCGGCAAGGCTGATGTCAACAAAAAACTGGCCGAGGTTCAGGAAGAATTGAATAACCTGGACTGGCTCTATGAATAGCGATCCTGTGCAGATTTTTTCTACGAGCTGTTGACGATAGTTTCATAACGGCCAGAAAGGAAAGCCAACGTCCGTCAGGGTATCAGAACCTTTTGTTCGCTCCTGATTCTGCCAGATGTGCCCTGCCAGGACTGAATTGATTATCCATATGCATAAAAACTAAAAAAACGCATTCTGGTACCTGAAATTTCCGATCCTTCATGCTCGCTGAACACATTATCTACTCCGCAGCACTTGCCGTTCTTGTCGGCATGGTTTTTTTTTGGTATACCGGAAGAGACCCTTCATGGATAATCATCCTGTGTGCATGGGCTCCGGATATTGATCTGATTGCAAACCGGGTGCTGACCAGGTTCGGGTTTACCCTGCTGTTCGAAGGTCATGCGATCTCTCATGGTGTATTTCATAATATCACAATAATGGTTATTTTTGGCATCCTGGTGGCATTTTTACTGCATCCTTTCGGCATAAAATTTTTTGATGCGTTAATTTTTTCCATCATCGGGTTTGGCACTCACCTGTTTGAAGATGCCCTGGTGTTCAAAGTGGGCTACCCGTACCTGTGGCCGTTTTCATCAAAAGTCCTGGGTTTTGGTTTACTTCCCACGATGCTCACCGAGGAAAATTATTTCAAAACCTTTTATGGCATAGCGAATACTGAAGTGTTGATTGTTGGCATGGTATTCCTGCTTGTCGCAATAATCATAAGGACCTATGTTGAAGGGGCATCATGGATACGCTGGTATATGCCGGAAAAGGTGTATGTAAAATTTTTCACCAATACAAGATAAACAGGGCAGAAATGAGGACCTCTGCGGCACCCTCCTCCCACCCAAACAACGAAGGGAAAATTTTCTCACGGGGCACCTCACAGAATCGCGGGCCGGCCTGTTCTTCCGGCTCAAATATACGCAGGACCCCACAACCATTGAGCTCCATCATCGATGGTTCCGGGTATATGATCTAACCGGGGGGATTATCCGCAACCGAATCGGGAGTTCCTCACCGGCACTGCTCTTTTTATTACATTCTTTTCCTTTGTTTTTTGTACTGTTTTTCAGGTTACGCCTTGCAACCTCCAGGGTATTGTTTCATGCCGGGAAGTTTGATCCATTCACCCGCTGTGGTTTGCCAATTTATAAAGAGTGGTCGACAATCGATTGAACCATGAGAATCTATACAAAATCAAGAACCATCAGTCTGGTGGTCGGACTGATCCTTCTGACCCTGATACTGCCCGGGGTAGTATCGGCAGTTTCCCTGAACGCAACAGTAATAGCAACAACAATACCGTCATCGATGAATGCCGGCCAGAGTTATCCGGTAACGGTAACCATGAAGAATACCGGGAGCACGACCTGGAATGAAGCAAGCAGGATACGTCTCGGAGGAATTGATGACAAAACCGGCGTTGCGGCACAATTCGGGCCGTACCGCATATCTCTTCCCGCGGGAACCAATGTCCTTCCGGGGGCGCGGTATACGTTCACGTTTACCATGACGGCACCTGCCACACCCGGTTACTATACACCGAAATATAAGATGATCCAGGACGGGTACGGATGGTTCGGCGCCCGGGCGACCAAAACAATCGCGGTCGCAGCCCAGGCTGCAGGTTCATCGGTTGCCACTTCTGCCGTAACATCGACTGCAGCACAGGCAGTTTCCTCGTCAGTGCCTCCCACAGCAAAGTTTACCTCCAATGTTACGCATGGCGGGTCCCCCTTGTTCGTGCAGTTCACTGACCAGTCAACCGGAACTGCACCCATGACCTACCACTGGGACTTTACCGACGGGGAAGGGAACCTCCCGGAGAACTCAATGAAAAACCCGGTCTGGAGATTCTGGGAAGATGCCGGAACATCCTATACCGTGACCCTGACCGTCACAAACGCGTATGGTTCTGACACCATCACAAAAACGGATTATATCCTGGTTGGAGATACCCGGCAACCGACACCAACATCGACACCAACCTCTACTCCAACACCTACTCCAACACCTACTCCGACAGCAACTCCGACAGCAACTCCGACAGCAACACCTACTCCGATTCCGACACAAGAATCTTCACCAGCTCCCTCCATCACGGTCACGTCACCGAACGGTGGAGAAACCTGGAAACGAGGCACTTCCCAAACAGTCACATGGAGTTATACAGGCAGTCCCGGATCGACCGTGAAAATTGTACTGCTCAAGGCAGGTACTCAAGTTGGCACCATTGCCAGCAGTGTTTCAACAGGCAGTGGCGGAACGGGTTCCTATGTATGGCCGATGTCCACAGACGGGATGACTGGTAGTGATTTCAAGGTCAGCATTCAGAGCCTTAGCCAACCTGCTATCAAGGACACGAGCAACAATTACTTCACCGCTACCTCCCCGACATCGTTAAAACTTCCCACTGCACAGTTCAGTGCCGGCACAACCTCGGGACAGACCCCGCTGACCGTCCAGTTTACGGATACATCCGTTTCAACCGGTACAACGACCTGTAAGTGGGACGTGAACAATGATGGCACCACCGATTATACGATAAAAAATCCTTCCCATACCTATACGGCGGCGGGAAGTTACACCGTAAAACTTACGGTGACGAATGCTACGGGAAGCGACGTTGAGACCAAAACAAATTATATCACCGTCACATCTTCTGCTACCACGCCCACACCAACCACAACAACACCAGTCGTAGTAGGGACATCAGGTGGGAATAGTGCGTATGGAGCCGGGACAACGTATGGCGGGTATGCCATCGGTGGCGGAGCAGGGTACCCGACGTATTCGGCATCAACCGCGACGTATGTCGTCACGACCCTCGCCCAGTTCAAGAGCCACATGGTCG
>DADR01000064.1 GCA_002495055.1 Methanoregula sp. UBA247
GCATGTAAACGATAGCATAGATATAAGCGATACAGAAAACCGTGCTGAAAAAAACCTCTGCAATATGGTGGTCAAGGTAGCCCGCGAGGGAACGGAAAAAGAACTGCCCCCCGATGACTGCAATGAGCCCTGCTGCAAAGATCCCGGCCTTCCAGTCCCAGGCTTTCCGGACGAGGACGAACATCGCCGGGACCATGAGGGCTCCAAGGATGGGCGGGAGCCAGAGCGCAACACCGATAATTTCATTCCTCGTGGATGCCCCTGCAATAAGGCACATGGCGGTCGAGAGCCAGGTGAAGAGCGGGCCCCAGGGGATAGCCTGCCCGGTAGGGAAGAGGGTCATTGCCTCAAACCAGGCGTACCGGGGGAAATGTGCAAGCATCTGCTCTATCTGGCGGAGGCTGAACATGGGGTCGTCCATAGCGACGATGTTGAGGATATCGGTATTCAGGGTGAGGAGGGGGAGCACCCGGATCCAGAGCGTAAAGAAGGTCAGAATAAACAGGACAACAAGGATGAAAAGGCCCGTCCTGGTGATTTTCAGTTCCGGTAACCGCATATGGCATCCAACTCGTTTAAATAATCAATTATGGATTACCGGATTGTATAATGCTTGTTATCTTCCGCACTATCGGGGAGGATACCCCGGAGGTTGTCTGGACATGGTGAAAGGAATGGATACCCTTTATTGCTTCTCCATTTTTTCAGAGGCCTGCTCTTAAGAAAAATTGCTTTAAGAATCCGTATTGTGGCTAGGAGATATGCCCAGAATCTGGTATCGTTCCCTACCGGGAGCAGTAGTTTTTCCTTCAACTTCCTGATAAAACAGTAAATAAGGGTTATTTTACCAATAAGAGCGCAATTATGCCTTTTTGTCCGACCTTCATAGATGCGTTCCAGTGGACGATCTGGACACGGATCGATGATTTACCCACCCCCGTCCTGACCTGCCACAGAACACATCTAAAGAGCAAATTTTATCTCTTCATTTCACAACTATTTTTAGAAAATAATTGATTTAAACCATATTTTCCATAAGCGTGTACAGCACTTCCTATGGAAGTTCGTCTGCTTTGGAGAGTAAAGGCAATCGGGGGTCAAATTGGGGGTATTTTAAGGGGTCTGGGAGGCGGGTAAAGGGAGTGTTAATGGTGGGAAAAACGACCGGATTGGAGAGAGTGGGTTCCGTCGATATGACCCTTCAATGGACCAATCAGATTATCTTCCTGTTGGTCATGGGGGCTGAAACCAATGCGATAACAGAAAATGTTCAGCACTATCCCCTCATGCGGAACTCTGCGATCTTCTGGCGGGTAACAGCAAATATGCGTGGCCCCATCCATATCACCCAGCCCAGGAGTAGCAACGGGTAAAACTTTGAGAAGAACGGGGATCCATATTTCCTGATGATCAGGTGATTTTCCCGCTCCTGAACCTCAACCCATGTACTGGTCTTAGACTCTTTGTGGAGCCGGAAATCCGCAACGGGTTTCCCCCCAACACACTTCGATCTCCCGCAGGTAATAATACGGATAAACAGGTCCAGGTCCATACAGAACTGGAGCGTCTTATCCACCCCACCAGACATGCGATATGCTTCATTTGTCCAGAAACAGCCGGGTTGTGGCCATTTACCCAGTGCTGTATTCACCGAGAGGAAACGATTAGGCGTGACGGCAACATTTGTGTAGAGAAGAACACCTTTTTCATCAATGACCCGGACATCTCCAAGGACGAATACACAGTCCTCATTATTCCTGAAAACCTCTGAAATCCTCATGAAAGCATGGGGTAAATAGCGATCATCAGAATTTATCCAGGCAAGAATTGATCCTGATGCCCTCTCAAATCCCTTTGCAATTGCATCAGCCTGGCCCTCGTCCTCTTCAGAGACCCAAGAGAGAAATTTCTCGTACTTTTTGAGAATAGAAATCGTATCATCAGTAGAACCCCCATCCATGATGATGAATTCAATGTCCGGATATCCCTGGAGGAGCACAGACCGTATTGTCTCCTCGATATAGTTCCCCTGATTGTATGACGGTGTGACAATGCTAATCTTCGGCCAGGATCTTCCTTCTACAGATTCTTGCGGGAGGGGGGGGGTTTCTTCAGTCCAAGGCCAGCCGGTTTTTCCTTCCGGGGGTACTGGCAGTTCCGAAAGAGTAGGGCAATGCATAATAAAGATGTTAGTTTTTCAGGTTATATTCGTGAGCATTTCATGATTTGACACTGGCTAACCAGAGCTACAAAGATCTTGCGGTCGTTTAATTCGGGATNNGAACGCACCGTGCAGCTTTCACCGCGCTCCTTCAGGTTTGAGCTATTCCTTCTCCTCATTCTGGGATTATATCAGGTCAACATTCAGATTGGTGTAACAAATTCGGGCCTTTATCTGCCCAGTATAAAGATCGGGGGGATGTATTGTAGTTGGAATCTGGTCATCATGGAGGTGAATTATCGAAGTGTTGGGGCCCGGGTACCGGAATGCTTGTGCCGGAGGGGGGGATTTGCCGCGGACGCTTGCCCGATTGACGTGGTCACTTGATGTGGACTGGGGAGGAGTTCTGATGGGTGGCAGTGGTGCGGGGAGAGTGGCTGGAGTTCTTTTCCCACCATGTGGGATATAAAAGCACTGATATGCATGGACGATCCATTTCCTTCGATGGTCCCAATGACGTTCTCTCTGCCCTCGGTGAGGTGTTCCCATGAAATTCAGGGATAACAAGCGCATCCTCCTCACCGTTGGTGCCGGGTTCCTGGGGTCGTATTTGCTCGAGCAGCTCGCGAAACGGGGCGTGGACCCGGATCAGGTCCGGGTACCGCGCAGCCGCGACACTAACCTCCAGCGGTGGGAGCACTGTGTCGACTCGGTGAAGGATACCGATATCGTCATCCACCTTGCGGCCCGTGTCGGGGGCATCGGCTTCAACCGGGAGAACCCAGCGACCCTCTTATATAACAATGCGATGATGGGGATCCAGGTGATCGATGCCGCCCGGCAGGAAGGGGTCGGGAAGTGAGTCATCATCGGGACCGTCTGTGCCTACCCGAAGTTCACCCCTGTCCCGTTGAACGAGGATAAGCTCTGGGACGGCTATCACGAGGAGACGAACGCCCCGTACGGCTTTGCCAAGAAGATGCACCTCATCCAGTGCCATTAGATACACTGCTCTATCGACCCCCCAAAAAAATTCTTACATCTTTTCTGTAATTACCATTATGATGTCATTTTATTAGCCTGTGATCGAGAAACAGTACAAGGAATGTTTCATTCATGTTCAACAGCCAATCAATCCTTATCACCGGTGGCACCGGTTCCTTCGGCAAACAATACGTCAAGACAATTCTCGAACGCTATCAGCCGAAAAGGTTGATCATTTACTCCCGCGACGAGCTCAAACAATTTGAGATGGCACAGACGTTCAACCAGCCCTGCATGCGGTACTTCATCGGGGATGTACGCGACCGTGACCGTTTAATTATGGCAATGAAAGGGGTGGACTACGTGATCCATGCAGCTGCCCTTAAGCAGGTGCCAGCCGCGGAATACAACCCCATGGAATGCATCAAGACAAACATCTATGGGGCGGAAAACGTTATCCATGCAGCACTGGCAAACAAGGTGCAGAAAGTTATCGCCCTCTCTACAGACAAAGCTGCTAACCCTATCAATCTCTACGGTGCCAGCAAACTCGCCTCTGACAAACTCTTTGTAGCAGCGAATAATATTGCAGGGGGCGAACCAACTCGATTTTCTGTTGTGCGGTATGGGAACGTCGTTGGATCACGTGGATCAGTCGTCCCATTCTTTCGAAAACTCATAGATCAGGGAACAGATCACCTTCCTATCACAGATGAGCGTATGACCCGTTTTTGGATAACCCTCCAGCAGGGGGTTGACTTTGTGCTTAAGGATTTCGAGCGAATGCAGGGCGGAGAACTATTCGTGCCCAAAATTCCTTCACTACGAATCGTAGATCTTGCAAAGGCGATGGCACCTGACCTGCCACATACCATAATTGGCATTCGTCCAGGTGAGAAACTCCACGAGGTGATGTGTCCTGCAGACGATTCTCACCTGACCCTTGAGTTCGATGACTACTATGTGATCCGCCCGACTATTCAGTTCTCTACACCGGTTGAATTCAGTGTCAACCGAATTGGTGAAACCGGCAGGCCGGTAGAGCAGGGCTTTGAGTATAATTCAGGGAAGAATCCGCATTTCCTCAATGTGGAAGAGATCAAAGCAATCAATCATACAGCAGGTTTTGAATGATCCCGTATGGGCGACAAGATATCACACTGGAAGATATTGATGCAGTTGTCGAGATCCTCCGTTCAGACTTCATTACCCAGGGCCCCACGGTACCCCGCTTTGAGAGAACGGTAGCCAGTAGAGTAAAAGCACAACACGCGGTCGCTGTAAATAGTGGTACCTCAGCTCTGCATATTTCCTGCAGGGCGCTTGGATTACAGGCCGGCGAAAGATTATGGACCAGCCCAGTGACCTTTGTTGCTTCTGCGAACTGTGGCCTCTACTGCGGTGCCACTGTGGACTTTATTGATATCGATCCTCGCACATTCAATATTTCCCCGGATGCACTGGAGAAGAAATTACATGAGGCTGACAAGAAGCAATGTCTACCCAGCGTGGTGATTCCAGTCCATATGTGTGGCCAGTCAGCTGAGATGGAGGCCATTTACGAACTTTCCCAGAGATATGGTTTCAGGATTATTGAGGATGCGTCCCATGCCCTTGGTGGCCGGTATAAGGGGATGCCGGTTGGGAACTGCCGCTACAGTGACATCACTGTCTTCAGCTTTCATCCGGTCAAGATCATCACCACTGCAGAAGGAGGCATGGCTTTGACCAATGACGATGGCCTTGCCGAGCGGATGTCATTGATGCGCAACCATGGCATCACCCGTGATCCGGCGCACATGACCCATGAACCCGATGGCCCGTGGTACTACCAGCAGATAGACCTTGGGTATAATTATCGCATGACAGATCTCCAGGCGGCCCTGGGTATCAGCCAGATGGCCCGGCTTGACAGGTATGTGACTCGCCGTAATGAGATTGCAGATCGATATGCCAGACTTCTTGCCGATCTGCCGGTCACCATACCCTACCAGCACCCTGATTGCTACTCAAGCTGGCACCTTTATGTGATCCGCCTCCAGCTTGATAAAACCAGGAACACTCATCGCAGAGTATTCGAGATAATGCGGGAGGGTGGCATTGGTGTCAACCTGCATTATATTCCTGTGCATACTCAGCCTTACTACCAACAAATGGGTTTCAAATACGGGAATTTTCCAGAAGCCGAGCGATACTATACAGAAGCGATCACCCTGCCAATCTATCCGACGATGACCGAAGAGCAACAGGATCAGGTAGTTGCGGCACTTCACCGGGCGGTAGCGGCATGAATCTCGCAGTTATTCCCGCCCGTGGCGGAAGCAAGCGGATTCCGCGCAAGAATATCAAAGAGTTCTGTGGAAAACCCATCATTGCATGGTCGATTGAAGCTGCAAGGGAGAGCGGTTGCTTTGATCGTGTTATTGTCTCAACGGATGATAGTGAAATTGCTGAAGTTGCCCGCCAATGGGGGGCTGAAGTGCCATTTATGCGTCCTGCAGAGCTTTCAGATGACTATACTGGGACCATTGAAGTAATTGCTCATGCAATCAATTGGATAAATAAAAATTCTATTAAACCGGAATATGTATGTTGTATTTACGCCACAGCACCATTTGTCCGAATCCGCGATCTTCAGGCAGGACTGAATATTCTGGAAGAAGGAAAATGGGATTATGTTTTTTCTGCAACAAAGTTTCCATCCACAATCTTTCGATCGTTCCAACAGACTTTGAATGGAGGAGTAGAAATGCTATTTCCTGACCATTACTCTAAACGGTCACAAGATTTTCCCGAAGTTTTACACGATGCAGGGCAGTTTTACTGGGGCCGCTCCGGAGCATGGATTAATAGTAGTACAAAAATTTTTTCCCTGACATCAACAGTTCTATACATTCCTCCATGGCGGGTTCAAGATATTGATACAGAAGAAGACTGGTGCCGGGCGGAATTGATTTACCAATACGGTTTCTCAAAAAGTCATCAGAACAATTTCGAGAATGAGATTTAATTATGAAAGATAATTATCAAACAGAACAGGAAATTTTTTGGGCTGGACCATTTGGAACGGAATATATCAAAAGAAATTGCGGTGAGGAACTGTTAGCCTCTAATCTTGCGTTTTTTAATCGAGCATTAAGGCTTGCATGCAAACCAAAAGATTGCATCGAATTTGGAGCTAATATTGGCATGAATTTACAGGCATTGAAGCTTATTTACCCAAAACAGGAACAATATGCTATCGAGATCAATAATGATGCAGTAACTGAATTGCGCAAAATTTTACCCAAAAAAAATGTTATCCACTCCTCAATACTCAATTACTTACCTGTCAAACAGTACGATTTGGTGTTGATTAAAGGAGTACTAATACACCTCAACCCGGATTGCCTATCACAGGTCTACGAGGCATTGTATCAAGCAACCCGTCACTATCTGCTTATGTGTGAATACTACAATCCAACTCCGGTTCAGGTGACATACAGAGGGTTTAAAGAGCGTCTATTTAAGCGCGATTTTTGTGGAGAGATGCTGGATCGTTACGTAGGGTTAAAGCTCATCGACTATGGCTTTTGTTACCATCGCGATCCGAACCATCCACAAGACGACATAAATTGGTTCTTGCTTGAAAGGAGAGAGTAACATGTTGATATACAGCCCAAAGTGTGAAATGTCGCGTCCAAAGGTCGACCTAGAAATTGATGCATCTGTGCTAAGGTGATCTGCCTGACTCAAATCCTTGTCTTTCGCACCGATGCTTCCCATACCATCGGTACCGGCCATGTCATGCGCTGCCTGACTCTTGCCGATGCTTTGGTCCGGAAAGGAACCAGTATATCGTTTGTCTGCCGTGAGCACGAAGGCCATCTCTGCGATCTGATTGAAGAGCGGGGTTTTGTGGTTCATCGTCTCCCCTCTCCAACTGATCCTTTTGTTCCTGAAGGCACCCCTGCCCACGCCCCCTGGCTTGGTGCCCCGTGGCAGGAGGATGCCGGTCAGACCTGTGCTATTATCCAAGATTTCGATTCCAAACCCGACTGGCTGGTGGTGGACCATTATGCCATCGATTATCGCTGGGAACACACCCTGCGTCCGTTAGTTGGTCGCATCTTCATAATTGATGACCTTGCCGATCGAAATCATGATTGCGACTTGTTATTGGACCAGAACCTTATCGCTGACATGCACACCCGCTATTCTCAACGGGTTCCGGAAGACTGCAGCTTGTTGCTTGGGCCGGAGTACGCCCTGTTGCAGCCTATATATGCTGAATTACACGATCGCATCCCGCCACGAGAAGGTCCGATCCGGCGTATCCTCATCTCGTTTGGGGGGGCAGACAGCGATAACCTGACCGGTCGTGCACTGGCGGCCATTATTAGCCTGAATCGTCCAGATATTGAAGTTGATGTCGTTGTGTCGAATGGCAGCCCCTATGCTTCTGAACTTCGGAACCAAGTGGGAGGACAACCTAACATCCATCTCCATGAAACACTCCCGACCCTTGCACCGCTGATGGCCAAGGCGGATCTCGCCATAGGTGCAGCCGGAACGACCAGCTGGGAGCGGCTGTGTCTGGGGCTGCCTGCGATTGTCGTGACATTGGCAGAGAACCAGCGACCGATTGCGTATGGCCTACACCAAGAGGGGCTGGTGCGCTGGATCGGGCATAAAGATGATATGTCGAAGGAGTCTATCTGGGTGGTTCTGACTGACCTGATAAAGGAGGGGATGAATGAATCATGGTCTCTGCGATGTCACCAGACCGTGGATGGAAGAGGCGTGGATCGTTCTTGTGCTGTACTCACCCTTACTCCAGAGACACCATTGCATGTGCGTCATGCCCGGCTGTATGATGAAGCACTGATACTTGTATGGGCGAATGATCCAGAAACCCGGCGCAATTCTTTTACATCAAATTCCATATCTGCAGTGACTCATCGGGAATGGTTCCGTAATCGGTTGCGTAATCCCGATACCTGCCGCTTCTATATCCTGGAGACTGAAGATGGAATCCCGGTCGGCCAGGTGAGATTTGATAAGAATGATCAGGGTTGGGAGATTGATTATTCATTAGCCCCTCATTTTCGCGGAAAAAGCTTTGGCCGCCCTCTTCTTGAGACAGCGTTGTATAAAGTTCACTCTGAGCAGCAAGATGTATTGGTTTTTGGCAGAGTGAAGGAGCAAAACTTGCCCTCCAAAAAAGTGTTTGAATCTCTCGGATTCGAATCTGAACGAAATGGAGGGGAGGCGGTGGTGTATAAGCGTGTGCTCTGATGCAGCAAGCTGGATGAATGCGGCATATTCCAGCATTATTGCTAGACTGGCTGGCAGATAGGCATGAGATGAGATGGGCACATGATGCAGCTCTGATTCCAAATGGGGAACTCTGCTTTTACCTGAGTTATGGAAAAATCGTCAATGCAGATCTTATGCTAAAGCACAGGAATAACCTCGTTGTTTACGAAAGTGATTTACCGAAAAGGTAAAAGCTGGTCTCCATTGACATGGCAGGTTCTGGAAGGTGCTGATTCGATCCCTATAACAATATGTGAGGCTGTTGAATCCGTTGACAGTGGATACATTTATTTACAGGAATGGATAGCGTTCCATGGTGACGAACTACTCGATGATTTAAGGTGCTTGCAGGTAAAAGTCACCCATTGGCTGTGTCGGGCGTTTGTGAAAATGTATCCTGAGATACAAAATACATCGCGACCACAGGTAGGTGAACCTACCTATTACCGAAAGCGCAATCCTGAAGATAGCCGGCTTGATACAGTCGATACAATCACAGTTTAATTTGTTCCATGCAGCAGATAACCTACGCTATCCTGTCTGGTTTGAGATAAATACTATGAAATACAGGCTTAGTATTGTTAGAATAGTGAATAGATTGCCATGACGCAGGGTACTGAAGTAAAACCGGTTATCATTATTGCAACGCCCCATCATCGCAATGATATTCTCGAGAAAAACCTGCGTGAGCGCTTGAGCGAATATAGGGTTGTTCGTCTCCGCTCCCCTGAAGAATTAATCCTAGAAAATCTGGAAATTCTTCACCCCCAACTGATTTTTTTCCCGCACTGGTCATGGCTGATCCCTGAAGAGATCCACACTTCTTTTGAATGTGTAGTGTTTCATATGACCGATTTACCGTACGGCCGAGGTGGCAGCCCCCTGCAAAATCTGATCGTCCGTGGGCAAACGGAGACAAAATTATCAGCACTACGTTGTGTAAATCGCTTGGATGCAGGCCCTGTGTATGTAAAAAGACCTCTCCCTCTTGCCGGGACTGCTGAAAAGATCTTACATCACGCATCTGAGTTAATGGAAGAGATGATTTTTGAGATTGTGCGAAACCGCCCGGTACCTGTCGAGCAGCAAGGAGAACCTGTCATATTTAAACGACGCTGCCCGGAGGATAGCAATCTTGCAGATCTCTCTGAGCTTGGGCAGGTCTATGATTATATCCGAATGCTTGATGCGGATGATTATCCAAAGGCATTTCTTGATACTGAACATTTTCACTTCGAATTTTCTGACGCTACGTTTGGTAAAACATTTGTGGAAGCCAAGGTTTGTATCAGGAGGAAGTCACCATGAAACAATCAATAGCTGTTATCGCAGCCCATCCAGACGATGAGGTTCTAGGATGCGGCGGTACTCTGGCTCGCCTTGCCAATGAAGGGCACGAGATGCATATCCTTCTTCTGGCTGACGGGGTGAGTTCAAGGGGAATGCCCGAATACCCTATTGGCTCTGAACAGGTAACTGCACGTAATTCTGCAGCACAGGATGCCTGCATGATTTTGGGCTGTAACTCGGTGAAGTTGCTTAACCTCCCTGATAATCGACTTGACGGGCTTGAACGCCTGGATATTATCAAGCAGATTGAAGACTTTATCGACTACCACCAACCCTCAAGGGTCTTCACCCACCATGGGGGAGACGTGAATATCGATCATCGCATTGTGCAAGATGCAGTTATTGCCGCCTGTAGACCCCAACCTGGACATCCGGTAAAAGAACTTCTCTTCTTTGAAGTCCCTTCATCTACCGAATGGCGGCCTCCGGAATCGGGAAAGGCATTTTATCCCAATGTTTTTTTCGATATCTCTGCTACATTAACTGCCAAGATGAAAGCACTACAATCTTATGAAACTGAATTGCGGGAGTTTCCACACCCGCGGTCTCTAAAAGCTGTAGAGGCCCTTGCACTGTGGAGAGGTGCAACAGTTGGAGTGAACGCTGCTGAGGCATTCACCTTGGGGCGGAAAATCATCTAAAGGTGAGGGTTGATATTATGAAGATTGCCAATTGTGCCATTGGTTTAAATTCACCCCCCTTCATCATCGCCGAGATGTCCGGGAACCACAACCAGTCCCTCGACCGCGCCCTCGCTATTGTTGAAGCAGCAGCAGAGGCAGGTGCCCATGCAATCAAGCTCCAGACCTACACTGCGGACACCATGACCCTTGATATTAAGGAGGGCGAGTTCTTCATCAGCGACGAACAGAGTCTCTGGAATGGGTCAAGCCTGTACGACCTCTACACTCTCGCATCCACGCCTTGGGAGTGGCACGAACCGATCATGAGGAGGGCGGAAGATCTGGGCCTGATCTGCTTCTCAACTCCTTTTGACGAGACTGCGGTCGACTTTCTTGAGGGCCTGCATGTGCCAGCCTATAAAATAGCATCCTTTGAGAATGTGCATCTTCCATTGATTAGAAAGGTGGCGGCCACGGGTAAGCCGCTAATCATGTCCACCGGTATGGCATCCCTCGCTGAACTTGATGATGCAGTACGTACCGCCCGAGAGGCCGGATGCCGTGACCTGGTTCTGCTTAAATGCACAAGCACCTATCCGGCCACTCCAGATAACAGCAATGTGCTTACCATCCCCCATATGCGAACCCTCTTCGGCTGCGAGGTTGGGCTCTCTGATCACACGATGGGTATCGGGGCGTCGGTAGCCGCGGTGGCACATGGGGCGACGGTGATCGAGAAACACTTCACGCTTCGGCGGGCTGATGGCGGGGTTGACAGTGCATTCTCTCTTGAGCCTAACGAGCTGCATATGCTGGTGGTGGAGACTGAGCGTGCCTGGCAGTCGCTGGGAGGGGTCGTGTATGGTCCAGGTGAGGACGAGCAGAGGTCTCTTGTGTTTCGGAGGTCTCTGTATATTTCCGAGAACCTGAAGGCAGGGGATGTCCTTACACCTAAGAACCTGCGATGTGTTCGGCCGGGACTGGGATTACCGCCGAAATATTATGAAGCGTTTCTTGGAAAGCGGGTGAATCGGGATATGAAGAAGGGAACGCCGGTTTGTTGGGAGATGGTGGGGTGAAGAAAGGCACGCCTTTCACAAATGACTCCACACGATCGTTCAGGGATTAGATAAAGCATGTAGGCGTTACATTAAAAGACAATTAAAAGTCTCATATGTGTAATAATTTTACTATGAACATTAGGTTCCTTCCAGGAATGTTTGTGGACTAATTTGAATGAGATACAGATGAAAATTTGGTGGTTACTTTGATCGTGGAAAATATAATATTAGACAGTCTTTTTGATGGTATTAGGCGCTTAAGATGTAGTATTTTATATAGTGCTATGAAATATCGTCATAATACAATTTTAAAAAGAAACCTTGTTTTCTGCGATATTCACAAAGGCAAACGCTGTTTTATCATTGCTAATGGACCTTCGACAAAATCACAAAATCTCTCTCATTTGAAAAATGAAATCTGCTTCTGTGTAAATTACTTCTATGTTAGTGATGACTACCATATAATCAATCCAAAATATTACTGCATGACTCATAACCATGGTATGGCGGAATCACGTTATGATGACGTCATGGACTCTTTGGAAGAACACACCTCACAAGATACGACTTTTTTCTTTCCATTAGAAGATATGCAACGGTGCACCAGGAATAATAGATTCAAGGAAAGAAATCTATATTTTGTCAATTTTTGTAATATGTCCTTCAAACATCTAAGACAGAAAGGGATTGATCTAACCCATACTGTTCCTAACTATCAATCCGTTTCAGTTATGGCACTCGAAATAGCGATGTACATGGGGTTTTCTGAGATCTTTCTCATAGGTTATGATCATGATTGGATCCTAAATGATATGCGTGCAGATTATCATTCTTACGACGAAGAAAAAAGAAGGTTAGTTCAAAAAGAAGGATTTAAAAAATATGATGATAAGTATGGCGAAAAAGCATCTTTTGAAGTAGGATTAAAGGCTTATCTTAGATTATGGAAACAATATAGGGAGATAAAAAAAATTGCTGATAATAAGAACATTATTATTTACAATGCGACGAATGGTGGTTTATTAGATGTCTTCCCAAGGTTCCGATATGAATCTCTTTTTAAGTGAATTTTTACCTCCGATTCTGCGGAGTCAGCTTCAAACAAATAAGTGTAGCGTGCCACAATTAATGTCCGTTTTGTTGACAGAGTTTTTGTCCGCTTGATAGACATTTTCTGTTTTTATTGAAATTAATTTCGTTTTTGTACACCCGACTTTCGGCAGTAAAATTCACCGATATACATCTTCGACCCGGCATTCGGTATTAATTTTTGAGCAGGTAATATTTTTCCA
>DADR01000065.1 GCA_002495055.1 Methanoregula sp. UBA247
CAGTAGTCCCGCATGGTCATGACACCTGCCGTCCCCGTGACAATCACATCGATCATTGCAAAGTTCCAGCCATTGTCTGCCAGTAACTGCGCCCGCTTTTTCATGGTCTCTACATCTGCGGTGATGTTGAGATACGCGGATTTCTGCTCGCCAGTCTCCCGTATAGCCCTGTCCCGCAGTTTTGTCATGCACGTCACACGGTCTTCGAACCGGTTGAACGAAAGCGAGGTCAGGTTCTCGTCATCCTTGACAAAATCAAACCCGCCCATCCAGGTCTCGTAGGCAATATCTGCATGTTCCTGCGCTGAAAAGCCGACCTTGGGTTTTGCCACTGCACCGGTGAGCGGGCGGTCGTAGATATTCATCATCTTCCGGATGCCCTCATTGCCAAAGTGCGGGCCTTTGAAATGTTGGATATAGGCAGAGGGTAGCCGGGTATCGATCAGACGGAGGTTTTTGAGCGCCTTCATGCCAAAGATATTGCCTGCAATCCCGCTGAGCAACTGCACCGCATTGCCCTCTTCCCAGAGTGCAAGCGGGTACGCGATCTTCGTGTAGTTTCCCTCGATCTCAAACACGGTAGCCTGCAGTTTTTTCATCAGCGGGGGCATAGTGAAAAGTGTTGTCCATGTTCCCGTAGAACTCTCCGATGCGATCCGCCCGGCTGCTTCTTCTGCGCTGATGCCTGCTGCCGGTTCGAAATAATAGAGACAGACAAGTTCATCGCATGCGGGAGTATATCCGAGATCTACAAATTCCTTGTACCAGTCAATTGCCATAAAAACACCATTACCACTCAAAAGGGAGGATGATCAATAATCCTGCACGAGCGACAGGGTTAAATAAATCATCCGCTTTTACAATCCAAACCCCCCCTCTGTCCGTGACGATCATGTACAAACGGGTATTCGGGTCATCCTTTTTTTTATGTTCTTTTCTCTTGTTCTGCTCATTGCACATTTATCCCGCGGCATGGCAACTCCGGATTCTCGCGCTCCGCATCTCAAATCCTCATTGCTTTTTTGCGGGTTCCGGTGGGGATTCTGCATTCCCTCGTCTGCGTCGCTTTGCTCCCTGCTGGTTGCCCATTCCCCTTCCCGTCATCGGACCTTTTCCCTGGGGTCCCGTTCCATCTTTTCCTGGCATTGATACACTCCTGGTACCTGTTCTGGCACCATATTCACTCATATGCGCATAATTATTTAAAACACGTGCCTGGAAACAGATTTTGTAAATAGGGGGTGCAATACCGAATCCAACGGAGTGCCAGATGTTACACACGGTGCAGGTAAATCAATATTGTGATAAAGTTATTCAGCCCCAGATCGGGTCGTCACCAAAATGAGCCATCCAGAATTTTTGGGAATCGTAGTCCGTGCCCTTCCGGATATCATCAGCCCGGAACGACAACTCATAGTTCATGCCGTACTCCACAAGGATGTCGTAGGCCTCTTTAATCCGGATGAACGTTTCATGGGAAAGGTCCGGATCGTGCTGCGAGACATCCGGGTGCCACTCTTTTGCCAGTTCACGGAAACGTTCATGGATGCCGTTCAGGCTCGCCCTTTCGGCGATGCCAAGCACGCGAACCGCTTCGGGAACAGACATGGTGGATCGGGCGGTCATCGTTGGACTGTTGGTGTGCGCATATGATAAAATAACCGGATTTTCCTGCCTGATGCCAGTCACCCGATCCGGTTCTGCGGGAAAAGGATTCCCCCTCCTCTCATCGAAAAAAGGGGGTTCATACCTGAGGAAGAGTTCAAGAAATGGGGGATATTTTCTTTTCTCCTGATAGGACACAGAACCCGTATTCCCGGGTTGTGACTTCAACGCTTGAAAATCCCGCGCCATGGAGTTTTTGGATTACCTCATCCAAAGAGTGAAACCGTGCGTGGCGCAAAAATCTTCCTTTCTCCGGTTCTGCACGGTAGTGCCGGAAGATCTTACCGTCCCGTTCTATGAATCCCAGCACGATAATACCCGACGGTGCGAGGACACGAAATCCTTCCCGCAGGACGGTGGCTATATCGTCAAGAAAACAGATGACAGTCATCATCACGGCATAATCAAACGATCCCGATTGGTACGGCAGGTGCTCACCAATCCCGATGGCAACCTCCACACCTCGGCGCTTTGCCATTTCTGCAAGCGGGAATGAGGGATCGATACCGCAGCGGATACCCAGCGGTGCGGCAAAGCGGCCTGATCCGACACCGACTTCAAGCCCGAGCCCCGGTGACGGGACGGCCATGCCGAGCAGCCGCAGTTGTGCATGGTAGACCTCCGCATGGTCATCGAACCATCGGTCATAGTCTGCTGCAAAGTCCTCAAAGATCCGGCGTTTTGCGGTCATGTACTTCCATCCCCACGAGTGCCCAGCCGGATCTTCATCTTTTCTTTCAGACTCTTTTCTATCCCGTTTAGTTGTTTTATTCCGGCAGGTCCCTGCCGCGAATAATACAGGAGCAGGTGGAAATAATCCCCGGTAAGATCCTGGAACTCCTTCTTGTATCGCACCTCGACATTGCTGTCCCCGGTAAAACCCTTGATGGAGATGAACAGCTCTTTTTCAAAGGAGAAGTAGGGTTTTTTAAGTTTGTCAAGGGTCCGGACCGTGCCAAAATTTTCCAGGAATTTCAGGAAACTTTCGGTCAACGGTTCATCGAGCACGTACTCTTTCATGAGCAAGCCGTCAACGCAGACCTTTGTCTGGATGGACTTAACGATGCGCACTTTCTGCCACCTCCCGGATCGCATCGGTGGCAACGCGGCATTCCTCCAGTGTCGTGAACCACGAGAAACTTGCGCGGACACACCCGCTGCCCCCATCGATGCGCTGGTGGATGAGCGGGGCACAGTGAAGGCCGGTCCGGGTGATCACATTGTAAGCCCGTGCAAGAATGAAGCCGACTTCAGAGTTATTGATACCGTCAATTGAGAACGATACGATCGGGAGATCCGGCGATTCGTTGTAGATGACAATCGTATCCGTTTTTTTCAGCGCCTGTATGAACGATTGCGTTAGCTCGCGGCCTTTTCGTTCGATTGCGGCAAGGCCAACCCCTTCTATGAACTGAACCCCTGCGTAGAGCGATGCGATACCGGGATAATTGTGTGTGCCCGATTCAAATCGTGTCGGCATTTCCATTGGCTGCCGGAGCGATCCGGAATCCGATCCGGTTCCTCCCTGTTTTGTGATAGCGATTGCCGTTGGGTCGGGAAGATAAAAACCGCCAATGCCCGGAATACCAAAGAGCGCTTTGTGCCCGGTGAAGACGAACGCATCAACCGGCATACAGGTAAGATCGATCGGGATATGTCCGGCGCTCTGGGCGCCATCAACGATGAAGAAGATATCATTCGCCCGGAGATACTCAGCGATAGGTTTTATGTCCTGCACTGAGCCGAGCACATTGCTCCCATGCGTCATCACGACAAGGCGCGTGTCCGCGCGTATCGCATCTTTAATCGCTGCGAGACGGATCTGGTGATGGGTAAAAGGTACGGTTGTCAGGGTGATTGTGCCATTCATCTCTAGTGCGTGGAGTGGGCGGAGCACGGAGTTGTGCTCAAGTTCCGTAGTGATGGTATGAAAAGGGGCTGTTGCATTCCAGGTGAAACCGTGGATCAACTGGTTGAGGGAATCTGTTGCATTCTGGGTGAAGATAATATGATCGGTTTTTTCGGCGTGAAAAAAATTGGCAAGTGTTTCACGAGCCGCAGCCGGGTAATCAATTGCACCCCCAGCAGTTGTCCTGCCCTGTTCGAAGTACGGGTTCTGCAGGGATTTCGTAACTTCGGCGATGACCCCCGGGGGTTTAGGCCATGACGTTGCCGCATTGTTCAGGTAGATGAGCCCTTCACATTCGTTCTGCTGTCCCGGTTCCATCGCAGTCCCCCTTAGGTACTGTGAAGATCGTTTCTCTATGCAATAAACATCCGCTATTTATCTTCTTTTAAGATTTGCAATGGAACGATCACCTAATCATACGCGAGTCGGATATTCTCGTCTGCAAGGGTCGGGGCGATCAATTCCTTCCACGCGCTCGCATCCCATGACCCAAGCTTCTGGTGGGTTGTGTAATATTTCTGGGGAATCGGGTGTGTACCGACCACAACATCCATGCCGTACTTCTCTTTGATGAAACGGGTGAAATAGGAGATCCGGGGGCATGGGGGATACCCGACAATAAGACCGGTAGCGAGGTGGATGACATCCGCGCCGTTGTTCTTCATCTCCTGCGGGACGTATTCGACATTCCCGCCAGGGCAGCCGTTACAGGTGGCAAACCCGACCAGTTCCACGTCTTTTCCCTTGTAGCGCTCGAACGCACCCTCGCGGTTTTTCAGTGCCCGGAGGCATTTACCCCCGGCGCAGGTACGGTACCGGTCGCAGATGATGATTCCCATTCTGATGGTATCTTCCATGCTTTCGTTCCCCGTGATGACTCTCTCTGAAATACCACTATTGAATTCCCATTGGATATACGCTGTGTTCTCAGCAGCTGATGCCTGATCCGGTGTGTGGCCTCGGTATCGCAGGTTGTCCGGTTCAATACCATTAAAAATATGTGAATATATATTCATAATACGAGGCAATACTTATGCCAGGACAAGATCAGACAGGCCCGGCCGGTCTCGGAGCTGGTACGGGAAGGGGCATGGGCCCCTGTGGAAGAGGTATGGCTTTTGGACACGGAGCCACGCAGGGATTTGGCCGGGGTTTCGGAAGGGGCCGTGGCCGGGGTTTCCGCGGGAACAATTACGCTGAACCGGAACCTTTGAGCAAGGAAGCGCAGAAGCAGCTCCTTGAAGCGGAGCTCAAGCGCATCGAGGCGGAAAAGACTGAAATCCAGAAACGGCTTACTACCTTTGAGTAATGCCGGGTCGAAGACGGTGCAGGAGGGTTGGGTTTCCGCCCCCCTTCACATCATTCAGGCCTGCAGCAGCAGGAAGAGTTGACGAGCCTGAAGAGGCTATCCTTTCTGTCGATGAATTTGAAGCAGTGAGGCTCAAGGATCTCGAAGGGCTCGACCAGAACGAATGCGCTGCAATGATGGAGATCTCCCAGCCCACGTTCCACCGGCTTGTGGTTTGTGCCCGTAGAAAGATTGCCGATGCGCTGACGCACGGCAAGACTATAAAGATCGAAGGCGGGAATTACCGGTTCTGAACCTAGACATTATCGGAGTCTCTGCCGGACACAATCTTCTTTTCGCAGGTAAAAAAACTATCCTGAAGACCACAAACCCGCAGACAGTCCTGCAGAACCTCTGGTATTATCCCTGAGCTTCATGCTCCGGCTTCCCAAGAACAAGGCCTCGTATTCCTCCCGGGGGATTGTTAGCGGGATTGGTATAGCGGGGAATGATGTGAACATGGCAATGCATCACCCGCTGATCGGCCGCTTTCCCTATGTTGATGACGATATTATATCCAGCCGGAGAAAACTCTGCTTCAATGATCTTTCTGCATTCGAACAGCATCTCCGGCAGGGAAGCCCTTTCTTCTGTAATGGTGTCAAAATACCCGGTGCAGGGCGGAACGGGATGACCAGCATGTGCCCTTGGGAAGCCGGGAAAGCATCCCACCGGGCATACCATAACGCATTTTCAAAAACAATGTCTTTCCTTGCCGGTGAACAAAAGGGACAGGGTAGAGAATTCATAGTTATCATGTCATGAGTGTTCATGATGGGTTCTTTTTTCCCGCATCTTTCTCAGGTATCTGATTTCTGCTGGCAGGGGATGAGCTTACTGCATATTGAAATCTATACCGTAATTGATCGCTGTCCGGATCATTCAGGGTGCAGGGAAGTCACCTGCCCGCCGCATGTTTCGGGTATCTGCTTCCGCAGGTGTTCACTATAACCCATTACTTTTCACAAGATGTTTATCACAATGCGATTAACCGCTGATCCATGCATGCAGTCCACCCAGAAGAGACGCCCAATGCGCTGAAAGCCAGTATGGAAAGAGGCGCAGGGTATCCCCCCGCACTCCAGCAGGAAATCCTCCGTCTGGCTGAATTCCATACCTTCCCGGCACCCGGGGTACTCATCGGGGCGCTTATGGCAGACTATGCGATGGAACTCCTCGAGGCTACCAAAAGCCGGAACCTCTACGGGGTCTGCGAGACACACCCAAGTGCCTTCCCGATGCCCTGCAAGTCCTGGTCCACATCACTATCGGGAATAACCGCCTCAAGATCGTGCCAATCGGGAAATTTGCGATCACCATGGATATCCCGTCAGAAAATGCGACTGCTGACGCCGTGCGGGTGTACGTGGACCCGGAGAAACTGAAAAACTATCCCACGGTCGATACCTGGTATGCCAACAGCCCGGCATTTGACAAGAAGACCCTGAATGGGCAACTGTTTGATGAGATCTTCCGTGGCGGTCGTAACATCATCTCCTTCGAACGGGTCCGGGTCACCGTGAAGAAAAAGGAGAAATGCTCCTCGATCACTTGTTCGTGCTGTCGCAAACCAATCCCTGATTATCTCATGGAAGGCGACCGATGCGGGGCTTGTGGTTCGATGAAATATTATGAGAGGATTTGAACCGAAGACCTCCTGAGTTTCCCCCTGTTTTAAAAATATTTCAAATTTTTGTTCGTATGGACGAGGAGTAAAATACCTTTCCAGAGGGGATTATTTATCGATTATTGGGGATACCTTCCCCATCCTTCCTGAACAGCGCCGTATGGCTCCATAAAACGAACGGGGTACCGACCCTGCGGAATCCGGCCGATGCTGCCTTCGTAAGAGTCGTTTCAAATTCATCTGCTGGAACCTCGTGTTTCGGCTCAGCGATGAGCAACGTCCCGCCCGGGACAAGAAGGGAAAATACCTCCTCCATGAGCCAGGCTGCATCGGGGACTTCGTGGACTACACAGCATCCGAATGCAACATCAATACGTCCCGGATATTCGAGCGCCAGCGATTGCGGTTCGGTCTTATGGAGCCGGATACGGGGAAGAAGTCCTTCATGGGAGGCCTTTTCCTTCAGGATCTCCAGCATCCCCTCCTGGAGATCCACCGCGATGACCTGCCCGTTTTCTCCGACGCGCCGCGCAATGGGCAGGGTAAAGAGGCCCGTCCCGCACCCGATATCAAGGACCGTATCTCCCGGGCGGACATACGTATTCACCAGCCGGCCTGGCTGGTACTTGAACCGTCGCCACCGCCCGTCAAGGTAACTGGCCCGGGATACCGGGAAGACTTCGTGATTGCCGCCCATTGTATCATCTCGGAACGATTGTATAAAAAATCCCGCGAGTCCCCCGCTGCGATGTAACTTCCCCGTTCCGTTCGAGCATGCCGAGGATTTTTACTGCCTCGCTACCACTCATGCCCGTGGTCTGCACAAGGTCTTCTAGGGTAGATGGCCTGCGGCTGAGCGTTGCGCGGATCAGGTCTGCAGTATCGGTCATAGCCCGGGTTACCCGCGAAACGGGATGCTTCCTGCCAACAATCTCGATACCTGTCCTTCCCAGTACCTTACTGATCCGTTCCAGTTCGATATCCGTTGCCGCCTCAACCCATCCCTCTGCGGGAGGCCGGTCGAGAGTGTTCAGCTGCATAAGGTCTGGATTAATCCGTTCAATTGCTGCTTTGAACCCCACCAGTTCGACGTCCGTGGTATTCACGCCGGGAACGATGAACACTTCGAGCCAGAGAGCCCCGTTATACATCTTCCGGAAACTGACAAAACCCTCGATGATTGCTTCTATCCTAAGCGAGGGATGCGGCCGGTGGATACGCTCGAATGTCTCCTGGTAAACTGAAGTCATGGTCGGGATAACCCGGTCGGCGGGAAGAAGTTCATCCCGCACACCTGCGTCGGTCATGAGACTTCCGTTAGTGAGGACACTCAGGATATATTCCGGGTACTCATGTTTCACAAACGCGATGACCGGCCCCAGCGACCGTGAGAGTGTCGGCTCACCGGAACCGGCAAGCGTGATGGTATCAAGATGCGGGCGGGCAGCAAGCACTTCACGGAGTTCGGCCATCACGTCTTCAGCGGGGAAAAAGGTCTGCCGCGTGACGGTCTTGTCCGTGGTGGATCCACATTCGCAATAGACACAGTTATACGAGCAGGTCTTGAAGGGGATCAGGTCAACGCCAAGCGAGAGCCCGAGCCTGCGGGAGAGGACCGGTCCAAAAATGTGTTTTTTATTCATGCTGGCAACACCATTGTCCCGCTATACCGTGATTATTCTGTAATACGATCCGGATATTCAGCGGTTTGGCGGGTATTCTTTCCGGATCCCCCTGATACTTTGGGACAGCGGCCTCCCCCGCTTTTCGGGCAGAGGGTCTCGTCCCGTTTAGGGCAATGCCCTTTGAGCCTTCGCATGCATCCTTCCATCTGGATCGCTTTTCCATTGAGAATAGCATCCGCAATCTTATGGCGCGCCTCGTGGATATCCCGCCAGATGGTCTTCCGTGAAACGCCAAGTACAACAGCCGCCTCTTCCTGTTCAAGACCCTGAACGTCGATCAGGTCCAGTGCAGCAATCTCTTCAGGGAGGAGCAGGACTATCTCGTTTTGTTCATTCGAGTTGCATTGCGGCGCATAGCATCGCCCGGACGACCCACCTTCGAGCGACCGGTTCATGCGGGGCCGTCCCCGCCTCCGGCAGCATTCTTGGGTCTCACCACTTTTTTCCAAGGACTATCAGCTCCTGTTCAAGTATGGCTGCCAGTATTTGAATGGCTTGCGCTGCGGGCGTTGCACTTGAATCCGTGACGGGAACCCCTCTCCGGACCGATTCGATGACTGCAGGATCAAAGGGGATCTGCCCGATCATAGGAATCTTCTCCTCATCGCACCAGCACTGTATTCTTTCCGTAAAAGACAGTTCCAGATCGAACCGGTTGATGGCAACAAGGATCCGGGGGCGGAACTGCCGGCAGACAGCAACAACCCGTTTGAGATCATGGAGCCCTGATATACTCGGCTCCGTGACGATGAGCACGATATCCATACCGCTGATGGTCGAGATGAGCGGGCAGCCGGTTCCCGGCGGGCCGTCTATCAGGAACAGATCGCAGTCCTGGTCATGCTCCATAGCGGTTTTTTTCACCGCATGAACAAGCAGCCCGGAGTTACCGGCACCCGGCACCAGCCGGGCATGCACGAGATGTCCCCTTGCCGACTCCGAGTACATGATCTCGCCGGTCTGCCGCGGCTGCATGGAGACAGCAGCAGCCGGGCAGACATACGTGCAGACCGCGCAACCCTCGCAGCGGAGCGGGTTTATCTGGTACGATCCATCCTGCACATCAACGGCATCGAACCGGCAGTGCACCTTGCATTCCCCGCACGGCACGCAGATCGAGGGGTCGATGACCGCGCTTTTCATTCCCATGAACGGGTCGGTCCTGATGAGGCGGGGGCTCATGAGGAGCTCAAGGTTTGCTGCATCCACATCACAGTCCGCAAGGACCATCGACCCGTCAAGCAGGTGGGATAGTGCGGCCGTGACCATTGTCTTTCCCGTCCCGCCCTTGCCGCTGATGACCGCAAGCCGGATCATTGATCCACCCCGGCAAGTGTCCTGCATTTGAGAAAGAGGGCACTAAAGTCCTTCTGCCACTCCGGGCGCACCCGGCAGAGGAGGTCGCCCCTGCTCTGGATGGCGGCAATCTCCCGGTCGAAGGGAATGGTCATCAGGATCTCGAGGTCGTGGTCGATACAGAACCGTATTGTGTCCTCATCCTTCCCGTCGCTGCGGTTGATGACAATACCAGCGGGAACACCCAGCCGTGCAGCCACGTCCACGGCAAGCTGCAGATCGTGCAGGCCGAACGGGGTGGACTCCGTGACGAGGATGCAGGCATCGCAGCCGTCCAGTGTCTCGATGACCGGACAGGACGTACCCGGTGATGCATCGAAGATAACCTCGGGGTCGCGTGAGACCTTTTTCTTCGCCTCCCTGATAACCGGCACGGCATGCGGGCTTCCCGTGTCCAGTGTGCCGGATACCAGTTTCAGGCCGGGTATCGGCAATGATGATGAAAGGGTCCCGATCCGTCTCGGCTCTTCACGGATTGCGTTCTTTGGACAAACCAGCGTACACCCCCCGCACGAGTGGCAGAGCTCAGGGAAGAAGAGAACGCGGTCGGGCAGCACGGTGAGGGCACCATACTGGCAGAACTCCCCGCACTTCCCGCAATGTTTGCAGGCGAACTCTTCGATAACCGGCACCGGTACCGCCACCTCAGTTCTCGTGGCGGGCGAAGGAAAGAAGAGATGGAGGTTGGGCTCCTCAACATCGCAGTCAACGAGCGTGACCTGGCCGGTCCACGCAAGGGTGAACGCCAGGTTTGCAGCCACCATACTCTTGCCGGTACCACCCTTGCCGCTTGCAACAGCGAGTTTCATGGTCTGCCCTGCCATCTGTCCATCGTCAGAATCCCCGACCGCGTTTGGTTCCCTGCATCGTCCTACCCGGACCGGGCAAGTGTATTTTTCGTAAACTGGTCGAGTGCATCTTTTACCAATCCACCGGCACGGTACGTGTACATCTCAATCCCTGCTGCAACAAGGACTTCCTGTGCATTCCCGCCTACCTGGCCGCTGACCAGTGCCTTCACGTTGTTCGCGATGAGAACCTGGGCTGCCTTGGGGCCTACGCCTCCTCCGCCATCGGCGTATGGGTTCTTTATCGCTTCAAAGGACCCGTTCCCGCTCTCAACAATGATAAAATACGGCGCACGCCCGAACCTCTCTTCGGTCTGAGCGTCCAATGTCGTTCCTTTTGCGGTAAAACATACTTTCATGATCTTAACCTTATTTTTACTCATATGCGCATAAATAATTTAAACTATCACATCATACACAAAATCCTCAAAACCTGAGGTAACACGGACATCGCCACCATGATACCAATTTTTCGTGTTTTTTCAACACCAGGAGTGAATGTTGGTTATGCCAGAGTCCGCAGATAATCCTGAATCCTTCGCTTATATCCCAATCGGAACCGTTCGTTCACCGTTTCCTGATATCGCCGGTATGCCCATCCAACCCGGCGGGGCACGGGGTATCCGGGGCACTATTGAAATCCGCTCGGAATTTGTCGCCGGTCTTAAGGATTTGGAGGAATTTTCCCACGTCATCCTTATCTATGCATTCCATCGGTGCAACGGGCATTCACTTGAAGTAAAACCTTTTCTTGATCCCAGGCCCCACGGGATATTTGCCACGCGGGCACCCAGGAGACCGAATGCAATCGGGCTCTCGATTGTTCGGCTCGCTGGTATTTCGGGAAACACGCTTGAGATTGAAGATGTGGACATCCTTGACGGGACGCCGCTCCTGGATATCAAACCCTATGTACCCGCATTCGACTCGCACTGTGATGCGAAGGCCGGCTGGTTCGATGCTGTCTCCCATAATGCGACATCGGTCAGATCTGATGAGCGGTTCTGTTAGGCTGTCATTCTATTCGGTTTTTTGATGGCGGCATCAATCGCGTCCTTCACCCGGCCCGGGCCCTCGTACAAAGAGAGCGAGATACCAGCAGCCTTAAGAAGATCTTTCGCGTTATCACCGATCTCTCCGGTGATTACTGCAACAACTTCGTTCATCTTCAGTAAGCGTACCGTACTCTGACCAATCCTGGCATCACTGAGAACAAACCCGTTCCGGATCGCTTCCGATTTGCCGGTCCGGGTATTGTAAAGAATAAAATATGGTGCCCGGGCAAAATGGCGTTCGAATGCACTTTCCAGTGCAGGGCCCCGGGCCGTGATACAGACTTTCATGATCTTCTCTTAATTATTACCCATATGAGCATAATTGGATAAAGGTATGGATGCTGGCATATCTGTAGATTGACACCCCGGAAAAACAACCTTTATATTCGCATTGCGGCAGCCTTTCCGGGCCCCGGATGGGGTCAAATAGGTGGCAAAAACCCGCCTCTTTTGCATCCGTTTTAATGTTTTTCCGATATGCCGAAAAAAATTCCAGTGCAGGAGCATATGGATGATAAGCAGGGCGAAAAAGGTAAAACTTGCAAGTCATACCAGAGAACCCAGTCATGCCCTGGTTGTCCCTATCCAGGTGACCCAGCTGCCGCCCCTCCCGCCACCGCATAGCAGGAAAATTCAATACAAGCCCGGTAATGAGTGACAGGATGAACGTGATCAGGCAGCCGATATCTACCAGTGCATTGATAGTGACGCGTTTCATGGAAAATCCCTGTTATCCACTGAAGTTCTTCGGGTTAATAAGCACAAGGGGAATAATTGGTCTGATTCAAGTAAACGTCTTCCTGCGGAAAAAGAACCCGGCGTTCCCGATTCGGAACAGGTGCAGACTAACCGGTGGTGAAGCAGAAGATCAATACAATAATACCGTGGGTTCATGAAATTTACCATGAAAAACCCACTGTTATTCATCATGTTTGCCTGAGTTCGTGACTCATGTGCGTTTCTCCTGCAAGGTATGATTTCCACCACGCACATAAATCATAAACCTACAGGGGGTTTATAATAAACAGCAACGACGAAAAAAAACTCTTTGTGTTTTCTCAGCACAACATTGATAATTTTTTAAAGAAGAGTGAAGGTTACCATATTCGGTCGGTATTCTCTCATCGTTATTGACGACCTCGGCAAACGGTTCCGTATCTACGACCCGACACTCGGCATCCGGTCCCACTTCAACATTGCTCTTACATTTAAAAAAAGAAAGAATTATTCTAATCTGATAAAGATGCCTTTACTACCCACGGTAATCGTTTCTGTGATCTCTTCATCATCAACAGAATCGGGAGCGACCACGTGGACTTTTAATCGGTAACCCCCGGGGGGGAGATTTCTGACATCCAGTTGTCCGTTACGGGTGAAAGTACCCGGTTCGATATCTGACCGTGACCTAAAGAGAATCCAGGGTCCGTTATCATGGGAATACCAGATAGTCTCTGAAGCTTTATCAATTCCTGCATAGTTCAGATTCCAGGCAACCGGAATAGTATCGGTAATAGTTCCGGATTTGGTAACGGAAAGGTTTGACACATCAAGGGTCCCGGCCTGTGAACCCAGGGGGGTTGTATTTGGTGTTACCGTTATAAAAAGATCAGGGAATTCCAAGAGATCTGCTCCATTATTGAAACTGATACTAGATGTATTGTCGAATAATTTGATCAGTCCGGTCTGATTTGCTTTAAGGCGGTAGGTCGTTTCCCACCGTTCACTGATGTTAATTGTTCCGATATCAAAATTAAGTTGATTAAAAGTATTCCATTCGTCGGTCTGGTTCTTGAATGATCGCGTGTTATTCGGCCAAAGAATCGTTGTGCGCTGATCTGCGGGTGCTGCATTTTCAACAGCTACATAATCAAATATTTCCTTCCCCGGCATAGGGGTGCTGTTCACCACGATATCATGGTAGTTAACATTCATTGTCGCATTCACGCCAGCAAGATTTCTGAGGATCCCTGCAATATCCCGATACGCTTGCTGAAGTTCCTGTGGATTTGAAGGTTTGAAAAATTGTCCACCGGTCTTATTTGCCAGCTCTTTCATAATAGTTTCAGCATTGCTTGTGGTAGAACCACCGTCATAGTAGTATACAGTAAAAATAAAAATTTTGGGATCAGCAGCTAATGCGGGTGTTACAAGCGCATCTATATCATCATCGATATTACCGCCCCCGGCATCCCTTAGAACAATCACCGCACGTACTTCATCAGCCGGTCTATCATCCTGAGTTTCAGTAATATTGGTGATTGAATCAGATATTGATGGTCCGAATTCCTGTGCGTTCGTGCCTTTTACGAGATTGTCAATTTTCGTGTTAACGAGAGCAAGATTAGCCTGTGGCGGGAGGTGGAATTTTTCATTCTTCTCAGTTCCAAATGAAGTGAGTCCCACATAATCCTGACCTTGTATCATCTCACTTACAAACACTGCTGCTGCTGCTTTTGCGCTATCTATTCTTTTAGGATAGGTGGGGGGCTGATCCGGATTTGAAAACATATTCGAAGTACAGTCCAAATCCAGTAGTGCTGTTACCGGCGCCCCGCCCATTGCATACCCGTCACCGGTAACCTTGATATTGACGTCAAAGGTATCGTTCAGACGTACCGTTTGAGGTGCTGCACTTGTCTCTATGCTGAGATACGGATAATTTTTCCAGCTCACAAGCGCATGACGAATAGTGGAATTCCATGTTGCATCAATCGAACAGGATGCATTTGCGGCATTATTATAGCCGGGTTCAGTTCGCAGGGCAAATGCACCGGGATAGAAGAGCACTATTGCATTTCCATCACTATCGGTTGTTGCCGTGATATTATCCAGTACAGATGAACTGCTGAAACTGGGAATCCCGTTTACCGCACTGACATTGAATCCACCATTATTGATATCGGATATGGCAAATCCTACCGTTTCACCGGCAACGGGATTTCCTAACAGATCGATGACGGTTGCCCGTACATATGCCTGTTGTGAGGGTTCAACTTCCCTGCTTGCCATTGTTTGCGGGGTGATTGCGAGCACCATATTTGTCGGCGCTGAATTGATGAAGTGAGCCACCAGTTGATTCGTGACAGAATTATTATCGACAGAAATACTGGTGATTGTAATGTCGTTTACGGTTATTTTAGGTCCATAGGATAACCGGATCTGTCCCTGGGAATTTGTTGTATACATTTGTTGTTCATTCGGGAGGCTGGTATTCACCCAGATTGACCGGTTTCGAACCGGGTTGCCGTATCCATCATAGAGAAAATAGTCGATAGTAAATGGTGTAGTGCCAACCGGCAGGATCCCTCCATCAGAAATAGTGCCTGTCATAGAATACGGAACACCAGATGCCTCGGCAACAATCCATACGAACCTGTCTGAAATACTCCCGAAATGATCCATCAGAATACTATTTAATCCAATTTTCGACGTTAATTTTACTTTTACAGAGAGATTTCCCGTGGTATCCAATGCCGGGAATATATCATGCCCATACCCGACAAAAATACAATCATCCGGGGCAGATCCATGAACATGAAGGCCAATCGTGTGCAAAGGCAATCCTGATGCTACCTCTTTCCGGTCATCGATTCGGTTTCCCCAGCGGTCAGTGATAGATATGTTAAACGGTATTTCAGATGCAACTTCCCCGTTAAGCGGATACGAAAAATAGGGGGAATAGGGGCTGTCGTGATCGATATTTTGTGTTATAGTTTTTGTAACGGTATATCCATCAGGTGATGTTATATTGGCCGTTATAACAACAACGCCGCTTCTTGTATTAGCTGTAAAGGAACTGGATGCTTTTCCAGCAGCATCTGAAATGACTGTGACCGGGCTCAATGTTCCATATATCGGACTATTTGCCGTGAATACAACACTGGCTCCCTGTATGGCTCCTGACGATAAATTCGATACAACTAAGGTAACAGTAGCCTGATCGGCACCATTAGCAACAATCCATGGATTACTTGATGTAATCGTCGAATCATCAGGAAGGTATCCGGCAGTTGTTCCTATGAACATTAACAAACAGATGAATATTAAAATTGCAGCCTTCGGTCGCATGTAAATCACATTGGATTATATGATTACTTTTTAAAGTATATAAAAATATTTAATATCAAAAACATTTAAATATTCGTTTTAATGCTAAAATATCAAATTTAAATGCCAGAAATAAGATTTCGTGTCATTCGTTTTAAATATATATTTTTTTTATAACCCAATGTTCCGGCACTAAAAACACCTGTGAGAAAGCCCAAGACTTATGACTTGAAAATACATCAGATTTTTTCACACAGACGTGGAATCGATGTTTACTGGCGAATAGTCTTGTAAAATAATACCCGCGGGACTGTGTGAAAAAATAAGGGTAAGAATCCCCGGGATTACATCTCTACAATTCTGCTGGTAATAATTATAATATCAGCGACTCCGTGGGGCTTCTCCACTGCCCGCCATACTCGGTCCCGCTCGAGCTTCGGCATCCAGACTGATAATACCAACCTGGTAGCTGTGTTCATGTTTTGTATGGTGTACCAGGTAAACCCAGTAAGTGTACTCATGGAAAAAAACTTGTATTTCCGGATAACCACCACGAATCGTAATTACCCAGAATCCTTCACATTTTATGGACTCATTATTAATTGGGGTCCAGATGGTTCCCAGATCAGGATCCAATCATAATATCTTTACGTTTTTCCCCACTGGTTTTTTTATCAGGTTCTTTATGATCGGCTATTTTGGGCACGGTAAATTTCTGATGTGGTTCATCAGATTTTTCAATTTGTTTCGGGAGACATACCAGGATTTCTTTAACCACCCTGAGATGTTCTTTCATCAAGCCTGATATTTCGGCCAGTATTTTGTTCTGTTCGGTGATGAGAATCTCGAACTCATGGGAGGATCCAGAAACAGATTCAGCGGGTAGTGTAATTGCCTGTTCTTTTTTTATAAATTCACTGCGTCGTTTCCAGATTTTACTGATACTGTCAATACCTTTCTTTTTATTGGGGAAAACCTGCCGGTAGCGCTCGTAAAATTCGTGACTGTCGGTACATTGGATAACCAGGTCAATTTCCATTTCATCGATTTTTTCATATTTTCTTTTCTGAATTCTTGGCATGTTTGGTCCCATAGTATGTTTGCAAAAAGGGAGTAATGTATATTTGGATTTATCTGGATTTTTTAGGTTTCTTCATCAGAAGATTTGTTTCATTAAATAATTGGATTCTCGAGGTTCTTCACCGGAAATTGGGAATATCTGGATTTATTCGGATTCTTCTGGTTTTTTCATCGGGAGATTTGATTCCTTATAGGTTTGGATTCTTGAGATTCTTCACCGGACATTGGAAGTATCTGGATTTATTTGGATTCTTCTGGTTTCTTCATCGGGAGATTTGCTTCATTAAAAGATTGGATCCTCGAGGTTCTTCACCGGACATTGGAAGTATCTGGATTTATTCGGATTCTTCTGG
>DADR01000021.1 GCA_002495055.1 Methanoregula sp. UBA247
TGCGAGAGTATTACCAGAAGATCCAGCAGCACTTCAAAGGGGGTCTGCCAAAACAGGTGCAACCACCGGAATATCAGTAAACCTTTTTTCGAATTCTTATATTGAATACACGAATCATCTGATGATCCAATTGCGGATTATTGTTCCTGTTCAAAATCAGCGTCACAAATACAAGGGCAATTACATTCCTGCCCGCATGCCGGACTTTGAGTTTGATTGTCTCTGTCGGATTACTGAGAAGGTTCCTGATTTCTCGCATGCCGACAAAAAAAAGACCAAAAATCCTCCCGTTATTTTGCCTGCGGGATTCCCCTGCTCCCGGCTAAAGCGAGCTCGCGTGTCCTGCGGTGGTGGAGGGCAAACCCGGCCTGGCTGATGAACGCCTCGATGGTTTCCTTGTTCTCGAGGGCTTTTCCCTGTTGCACGATCAGAACGATGCTCCCGAAGATCTCGCCCCGGCAGACACAGCCCATGGCATAACACCCGCCCCAGTTGATCAGCTCTTCGATCCCGGCACAGACCTGCTCCGGCACCATCTGGAAAAACAGGTCATGGAGCCGCTCCGGGCCCGGGGTCAGGCACTTGCGTGATACGATCTCCTCGGCAGTCATGTCGTTTTTCAGGGGGAATGCCATACCGAGGGGGTTGATGCGCCATTCGGAAAATTTCTCCATCGTGCCATAATTGAGCCCCGAAATACTGCGGAGAGTGGCCGTCCCGCGTGCCATGTCAAAGGAGTTCGCTCCAACGACCAGGTCGGGGCAGAACCCGTGGATCTGGTCCGTGATGAACCGGTAGATATCCTCGTCATCCTCCATATCGACGAATGCCATTGAAGTCCGGGAGAGGAACTCCATGTTTTTCAACCGTGTCTCCTCGCTCGCCCGCAACTCCTTCCGGGCATGCCGGCGCAGGAGGGCGACAGATGCCTGGTGAATGAACGCCTCGATCGTCTCCCGGTCTGTCAGCTCTGTGCCTTTTTTTATATTAATGCCGACAGTACCGAAGATACCGCCGCGGCAGCAGAGTCCCATGGTATAATTGCTGCCTCTGCCCATCGAATTCTCAACAGCTACGCACCGTTCTTCCGGAATGATCCGGAATAAGAAGTCATAGAGTGAGGGGCCTTCCGTAAGTGTTCTCATGGAAATACTGCTGGCTGCCTGAGGCTGTATTTTCATAGGGAAGACGGCACCAATCATGGATCTTCCCAGCCCCTCGTTGAAAGCACGGATATCGTCCGGATCACCGGTTTCGGAACGGAGCGTGAAGGTCTGTTTGACGGGATCAAAGGCATTCACCCCGACAAGGGAGCCCGGTATGAGCGACTGTATCTGCTCTGCAATGAAGCGGTAGATATCTTCTTCCTCGTCCATCTCGACGAACGCCATTGCAGTCCGGGAGAGGAACTCCATGTTCTTAACGTTCTTCTCCTGGCTCTCCAGCAGATCCTTTCGGGCATACCTACGCAGGAGGGCGACTGCAGCCTGGCTGATGAACGCTTCAACAATATCGCGATTTTTCAGTTCGCATCCTTTTTTCATCTTGATGATAACACTGCCGAAGATCCCACCCCGGCATACAAATCCCATCGTGTATCCCCTGCCAAGGGGTATCCGTTCCTCAATATGGGTACAGATCTCTTCAGGGATCTGGTGGAAGAACATGTCATACAGCGGGGGGCAGTCTTCGAGCGAATGTTTCTTGAATGAAGCAATAGCGTCCGGGTTGATGTCAATGGGGAGCATGAGCTCGACCAGCCTCCTGCCATAGTCGCCCAGTTCATGGTACAACCGGGCAATGTCCTCTTCGGAGCCTTTCACCGCTTGGAGCATCATGGTCCGGGTCTTTGGATCGAACGAGTTGATACTGATCATAGAGTCAGGAACAAGGCTATAGAGCTGTTCCGCGATGAAACGGTGAATATCCTCGTCCTCCCCCATGTCGATAAATGCTGTTGCCGAATGGGAGAGGAACTCCATCCCGGCAAGATAGGACTTGATTTTTTCTGCAGTCGCCTTATTGTCGGTGACATCCTGCCCGACTGCCTGGTATTCCACCAGGGATCCTGCATCATCAAAGAGCCCACGGACCGTCCACTGGTTCCACCGCGTGCCTCCCGATTCATGCAGGATACGGTACTTGAGGGTTGTAACCGGCTGCTGGTGAGTGACAAACCCCAGGGATTCTCTGATGGATTTTAGGTCATCATCATGGATACCGGAAAGGAACTTCTGCCCGGCCACTTCATCAGGACTTTTCCTGAGATACCGGGCATAGGCATGGTTGGAAAAGACAATGGTGCCATCCGGTAAAAACCGGGTGATAAAATCCGTCTGGTCTTCAACGATCCCCCGGTACTGCGCCTCGCGCTTCTCTAACATATCCTGGTAACGTCGCTGGTGCGTGGTGTCCTCGATGACGAGGGTGGTTCCATGCGTACCGTCCTCGAAGGCTGTGGGAATTGTTTTTATCCGGAACGAGCGGATCTCTCCGTTGACCTGTTGCGCAAGTTCGCAGCTCCTGTCTTTAATATCCTGGTTCTCCATGAGCGGCTGGAGCGATTGAAGGTTATCGATAAAGGGGTTCCCGGTCTCATTGATTTTCTTCCCGACTATATCTTCCTTTTTAAGACCAAGGATGAAAAGGGCTCGCTCATTTGCCCGTCGGATCGTATTATCATGGTCCAGTACAATGACGAGATCAGAGGAAAATTCCAGCAATCCGGAGATGGGGATCCTGTTTGAGAGAAAAAATACTTTCGCCGCCCCGATATTCTGCATCTCCACACCGCCGGAGACCAGGAGCAGATCGAGGTATTTTGCGACGAGGTTCCTGCTCATTTTCAGCTTGGAAGAGAGATCGGATATTGTCATTCCCCGGGGTTGCCATTTCAGGAATTGTTTAATCTTATCTGTGATCTCTGCATCAGGAACTGCCATGGATTAACCTTGAAAGAGAATGAATAAAAGTGTTTATATTCAAATCAGGAAATCGTTGAAATCGATCGCACACCTGAACATGGTGGATCGTTATTGTGAACGATCTCAACTCTGTATTTACGGTACAGGGTAAAAAATCGGGTATTATTTAATACCCCGAACAGCCACATGGACGCGCCATTTCCAAGTCCGAAAGGAAGTGTAAATAATAATAAACAGGTCTGGTTTATCAGCCCAATCTCATCAGAACTACCCGAACTTTCTGATTTTTTTTGATGGATGGAATTATTAATGTTGTATCATTATCATTCCGGTAAACAAAATCCAGCGTTTCACCGTATTATCAGAATAAATTCGATACGTTATTCGCAATAGGGATCATTTGCCGACTCCTCGATAATTCTCTTTTCTGGTCTCCCGCCCCTGCGGTACCGTTGTTGTTGGGATGACCGGTCTGGTTCTTCCTCCTCATCAAAGCTTTTCTCATTCTCTTTTGAATCTGCTGACTTCTCTAAAGTCTGTTGGTCCTCTTTTTCCATAAATATCAGTTTCATCATTCTGAATAATAACAAGAAATACGTTGGCATATTCTACAAAATCAAGGGATTTGAATTCTCTCTGTTTTACGCAATAGCAGATATCAGATAATGAACACCTAAATACATCAACGTCAAATTTTATTTCATCATATTCGTCTGATACCGCATGTCCAATGTTACCACCCTGCTTGATGCGAAAAGTGTCCCAGCGGCGAAAGCAGCCTTAATCTGCCCGTCGAGAAACGAGACCTACAGTTACGGAAAGCTCCGGGATGAGATGAACCGGATAGGACTCGGGCTCTCAAAAATCGGCGTAAATAAAGGTGACCGGGTCTGTATCTACCTCGATAGTTCGCCCGAGTACCTCATCAGCTACTTAGCTATCTGGCGGATAGGTGCCGTTGCAGTTCCTACCAATATCGTGTATCGCGGCGAGGAATTACTGCATGCAATTAAAGATGCTGGCGCCAGTGCGATCATCACGGATTCTCTGGGAGTGAACGTCGTTGCCGGTATCCGTCAAAACGCTCCAACTCTTTCCCATATCATCTGTGTCAATAGCTCATGTGAGGGATCGGTCGCATGGGAATCGTTCCCGCATGCACCTGCAGCCATGCGGGCGGTGAACTGTCTTACCGATGACCTCTGTCATATCCAGTACACTGCAGGGACAACGGGAAAACCCAAAGGTGCGATGCTCACTCACGGCAACTGGATGACCGCCCTTGATGCAGAACGTGAGGCGCTCAGGCTCCGTCAGGAAGATGTATACCTCGGAATTTACCCAATGGGGCACGTGGGGCTCTCATGGGGTTTTTCTATCCTCCGTGCTGGTGGTACCTATGTAATAATGGAGCGCTTCGATCTTGACCGGTATCTCGATATTGCTGAACGGTACAGGGTCACCATTCTCGCAGGTATGCCCCCGGTTCTGCACTCGCTTGTCCATGCCCCTTCAGGAACCGAAAAACGTCTCATGGATGCACGGGTGATCATTTCCGGGGGTGGGCAGCTATTGCCAGCTGTCTGGGAAGCATTTGACCATCGGTTCCACATTCCGGTTGCCAATTCTTATGGTTTATCGGAAACAATTGTGATTGGATCGGGTACTACGACTCTCCCGGATTACCCGCACCTGACCATGAACTACCAGAGTGTTGGGGTTGCGGTGGGTTACACGGAAGTGTCAATTGTTGACGTGGATCATCCGGAAAAAGAACTTGCGTTTGGTGAGAGGGGTGAGATTGCGCTTCGCGGGCCTTCAATTGCAAAAGGGTACTGGAATCTTCCGGAGGCGACTGCAGCAGTTTTCCGTAAAGATGGCTGGTTCCTGACCGGAGATATTGGTTATCTCGATGAAGAGGGAATACTCTACATTACCGACCGGAAAAAAGATATGATCATCATGTCAGGCTGGAAGATCTACCCCACTGAAGTCGAGAATGTGATAATCCAGCACCCGGCAATTGCTGATGTTGCTGTTTTTGGTATACCGGATGAACGTAAAGGTGAGGTTCCGGTAGCAGCGGTTGTTCTCAAACCCTGCACATCCCTTACGGAAACAGAACTCGGCTCCTATTGTCGATCTCACCTTGCCGGGTATAAGATCCCACGTACGCTGATGTTCGTTGATTCACTCCCCAGAGTACATGGATGGAAATTGCTGCGCAGAACGCTGCGGGAAACGTACAGCACTCATTCACCCATACTATAAAAAGCTAAAAATAATTCCAGCCAGACTGTCTAATGTTCACACAAACCTTTTAAAGCGCCAAAAAAAACATATGGCAGAAGCATTTTGGCAAATACAAAAGGTCACATACAGGACATTCCGGATAGTGGAAAACAGAAAAAACGTACCACCGGAATTGTAGGTCTTAACCTTTTACTGGACGGTGGATTTCCCGAAGGCACAATTATCATGGTCTACGGGACACCGCTTGCCGGTGTTGATCTTGCTGCATTACAGTTCTGGAAAGTGGAAGGAGAAGAGGGCACTTATCTGATGAATGATGGAGATATCGAGGTGGGAATGGTCGATGCTACTGATCTTCACCCGGAGATGTATATCCCACAAATGGCAGGAGGTCGTATTGTTGTGGACTCACTCTCGACTATCATCATTAAATATGGAATTGAGGAAGCTCTCAAGTTTTTACGGCTTACCCGTGCAGAAATGAAGAAACGTGGTGCAAATATCATGTTTGTTGTTTACACGGGGATTCACGCGCCCATAGAAATGACCCGGATTATGCGAGCGACAGATATCGTCATTGAATTCAAGACAGATATCCATCAGTCTGAGATCGAGCGAACGCTTGCGGTGCATAAGATGAAGGATACAGCGTCTCCGCGACGACTTCTGCCCTTCATCATCACTGACAATGGCATTGAAGCATCGACTACATCCCGGGTCGTGTAAACCAGATTTTTTGTATTTTTTTACTGATGTAATAGATCCGCGCGCTTGAGCAGGATTTCCCCACATTTTGAAATCCCGCGTTTACGATGATACTTGTTTTTGGACAATAAACATTCAGGAAAATGCCGTAGATTTTCTTTAAAAAAAGTTATCTAAAATTATTTTCTGATTATAGCCTGAGTAGTATGGATATTTCCGAACAAAAATTCCCTTGCAACCTCCCGGCATAGGAAGTTGCTCCTTTCAAGAAATCGTTTCGTATCACGTCCGATAATTTCTTTCTGGAATTTTCTCTCGCTGCTGGTCCAGTCCCGGATCAGACTTTCGGTCATCTCAAGGTGGAACTGGAGACCAAGTGCCGATCCAAGCCTGAATGCCTGGTTCGGCACGCGATCCCCTCTGCACTGGAGTCTCCCCCCGACAGGCAGATGGAATGTCTCGCCGTGCATCTGGAAAACGTGGAAGGTATCCGGGAAGGATGTAAAAACTCCGGTGGAATCGGGTGTCGGATGGATCAGGAACCAGCCGTTCTCCTTCACAAACCGGTACACGGTTGCTCCGTGCGCAGATGCGATCAGCTGGGCGCCAAGGCACAGGCCGAGCACGGGAACCCGCTTTCTTACTGCCCGACAGATCAGTTCTTTCTCCAGTTTGAGCCACGGCAGTTGGCTTTCATCGTTCACGCTCATCGGCCCGCCAAGGAATACAAGGTGTGTGGCGTCATCTGTACTGACGGGATCGCCCTCCCAGAGCCTCACGTATTCAAACAGGATCTCCTTTTCAGAAAAGATTTGTTCAAAATAACCGAGTGGTTCTGAGGGAGTGTGCTGGAACGCCCTGACCCGGATTGGATGTTCCCTATCAACAGACATGATTCTCCGCGATCATTATCTTTCATACGGGATATTTTGGGTTTTGTGGTTTGGGATAATGAGGAATTTACGCGATGGTACATCCTTTTATCGTTGAAACCTTATAACCGGTTAATCTTTATTAAAACGAATTGTCAGTCGCTTGGGCTAATCCAAAAAAAATTTTCCCCCAGTTAATCGTGTAATAAATGGTGTGAAAAATCTAGAGTGCGATTCGTATTTCCTTTGCGGCTTCACACATATTCTTGAGTTTCCAGTAGGCCGAATCCCGGCTCCGCATCCGCATTCCACAATCCGGATCGAGCAGGATAATCCGTGGGTCAAATATCTCAATTCCTTTTTCGATCCGTTTTTTGATCTCTGCCACACTTTCAACCTTTTCAATAGACGAGTCCACGCAGCCATACCCCACCATCCGCCCTGCAAGGTCACGTCGGGAGAGCAGGTCGAAATTTGCCGGGTTATTCGCAAATTCGAAGTCGAAAACGTTAACGTTGAACTTAAGGATTTCATCGAGGACGTTTCCCAGATTTCCACAGACATGCATACTGGAAGGAATTCTCAATGCGGCCGTGATGAGTCCAATTGCCTGTTTTCCAACGGTAAGATCTGCCATACCCGTTGAAAATATAGGTTCGTCAATCTGCAACAGGGTTACTCCTGCAGCCTCGAGTGCCTTCACCTCAGGAACCAGTGCAGCGGCAAGATCCAACGCCAGTTCCTCCTTGTTCCGGTACATGGGTGTCGCTATGTGGAGACCATGGGCAAGCGTGGTTGGGCCGGTGATGATCCCTTTCACCTTCGGGAATTGTGTGAGTGCATATTTTGTCTCTCCTACGGTTATGGATCCGGATGCGGGCTGCACTTTTCCAATAACCTCCTGCCCTTTAATCCCGGGGAGTTTTGAAGCAAATACCTGGATCATGTCACCGCGGACCTGACCATCGGAGATGATGTCGATGCCTGCGTTTATCTGATCAGCAACTGCAGTCTCGACTGCAGTATGGAGAGGATCGAAAAAACTTCTCAGCCCGCTTCCTTTTACAACTGGGTAGCTGCCAACTACGGTTGTCGCCAGAACTTTATCGATGAAATAATCCTTAGACATAGGAAATCCGACTAATTAATTGTACAATCGAATTGACCGCGGCGATAAAAAATGTATGTGGTCAGGGAACCAGCCGGTGCATGTCACGAGGAAACAACACCGCTTCGCGCACATTTGACAGCCCGAGCATCGTCATAACCAGCCGATCTGCTCCCAGTCCCCAGCCTGCATGGGGTGGCATACCGTACCTGAACGGCCGGAGGTAAAACTCGAAACTCTCGGGATTCAGTCCTTTCATTTTTATCTGTTGTACGAGCTGGTCATACCGGTGCTCCCGCTGGGCACCACTCGAGAGCTCCATCCGCGGATGCATCAGGTCGAATGCCTTGCAGATCGAGGGATCATTCTCGTACTGCATCGCATAATAGGGGCGGATTTCACTCGGCCAGTCCACGATAAAATAATGGCCACCTATTTCTGCGCCAATCGCCCGTTCGGCCGCAGGGCTGATATCGTCCCCGTACTTGATTGGGTCATCGATCTTTTTTGCAGCAATCCCGATAGCCTCGCTATAGGGTAACCGGGGGAACGGGGCTTTCGGCACGGTAAAATCCGTTATCTCAAGGTTTGCGAGCTGGTCGCCGCAGGAGCGGTAGACGTACTCGTAGGTCCTGACAATAATATCCTCAAGGATGCGCATCACGTCGTGATGGTCGGCGAACGAGACCTCGATATCGATGCTGGTTGCCTCGTTGAGGTGCTTAGTTGTGTTGTGCTCCTCAGCCCGGAAGATTGGCCCGATCTCATAAACCTTCTCAAATCCTGCTGCCATCATCATCTGTTTGTAGAGTTGCGGGCTCTGGTTGAGAAATGCTTCTTTATCAAAATAGGCAATGGGGAACAGTTCGGTCCCGCCTTCAGTTGCGGCGGCAACGATCTTGGGGGTAGTAATATTTATGAAGCCTTCGTCATGCAGGTACTGGTTGATAGCATGCGTTGCAGCGCTGCGGATCTGGAAAACAGCAGCAACCCTGGGTCTGCGGGCGTCAAGAAACCGGGCGTCGAGCCGGGTGTCGAGATCGGCCGGCACCTTCTCCACAACATCAAGGGGAAGCGGGCTGTCGGCCAGGCTGATGATCTCAAATACGTCCGGCACGAGTTCACGTCCACCCGGTGCCTTGTCAATCGCTTTAACTGTCCCTGAAACACGGACAACCGATTCGCGGGAGACCTGTTTTGCAGCGGCGAGTACAGCTTCTGGAGCTTTCTTCTTTGGGATAGTTACCTGGATGATACCGGTCCGGTCACGGATCAAAAAGAAGGCAAGACCGCCGAGATCGCGGACCTCGTGGATCCAGCCACAGACTTCAGCCTGACCGCTTGCCGGTGTAACTGATTGTATGGGAATGCGCATGATGAAATCCTATATCTATGGGGTGCAGGGGATAATGGATTTTATGGGAATATCAGCACCAGCTTCAGCGCTATGTATATCCTGGCTGCAGGACGCCGGTAAAAACACACAAAAATATTTTTTATTCCATTCCTTTCATATCCGGATAGAGCACATCGCCGTCCCCGGTCAGCTGGATGGTGGCGACCGTAGTGTTGATCTGGTTTAAGGAATTTGCGAGAATCTGTTTTTGTGAGAGGGTGTAGAGTGTATCGCCGATGTAGAGGGAGCGTTTCACATCGTACGGTGAACTGTACCACGAGTATCCCCCGCTGGTGCTGTGCTCAACAGTACCCTTCACGACAAAGCCGGTTTCTGGTGTGACACCGAACACGTATGCCCCGTACCAGATCCGCTGCTGGTCACCACTGTATTTCGATGGGATATCGATCTGTTTCACCACCCGTGCCGGGATTACAAGCAGGTTTTTGTTCTTATCAAAGAGGAATGCACGGTGATCTGTGAGTGCCGCAGAGTCTGTCCCGGAATCACCGATCTCTACTTTATCGATCTGCTTCGGGTTCTCCACATCAGAGACATCGAACAGTGCAAGCTTCAGCCCTTTAGTGGAGACACCGCCCCAATCGTTTGTTGCGGTTTCCTTTCCGATGCCGATGATATGGTTCTTGTCATAAGGATGCAGGTAATCGGAGTAACCGGGGATCTTGAGTTTGCCCAGGATCTTCGGGCTTGAAGGGGTCGAGAGATCGATCACGAAGAACGGATCGATGCGTTTGAACGTAACCATGTAGAGCCGGTCACCGATAAACCGGGTTGAATAGATCGTCTCCTGCTCGGCAATGTGGGTGAGTGACCCGATCGTCTTCATTGCACCGTCAAGCACAAAGACGTTGTTATACTCGTACTGTCCACGGGTCGTCCAGACATTCGATGTTGTTGCCACACGGAGGTTGCCACCATACTCGTCCATTGCAAACTGGTTATTCAGGTATCCGGCAACCTCACCTTTCGAGATATAGGTGATCGCACCATTGTTGATCCCGATCTTATGGATAATAGTGGTGCTCTGGTCGATCTCACGTTTCTGGATCGCTTCCTGTTCGCTGCTCTTCATATCAGTGATTAGTGCCTGTTTCTCACTCTCACTCATGGTGTTAAAATCTTCCACAAGAGCAGGTGATGATACCCGCGTGATGCCGGATGCCGAACCGGCAGAACTCTGCGCCACACCAACCGCGGGCTCCGCTATCCCCCACATCGAGCGATAGATAGTGTGGTATTTCTGGTAAGTCACGTATATCGCGTTGGTTGAGACATAGATGATATTGCCACTGCCGACAAGGTACGTTTTGGCATCCTTTGTGGCACCGTTGCTGGCATCAAATGAAGTAATAGTGGTAAAGTCGTACTGCCGCTCAGGATTATCAAAGTAATAGACATCCGGTGTCACGACAATCTTTGTATTTTCCCGTAGTGCGGGAACGATTATCCGGTCATTGTACGGGTACACTGACTCACGGGAGAGCAGGTATACCGTATCTCCTATCATCCTCGCGTTTACGTAATCGCCGTCAATGGTGTAGTCTTTGAGTACCTTCGGATGTGCCCGGTCACTGATATCGTAAAAGACTGCATGAGTGACCGGTGCGGAGCGGTAATAAGGGTATCGCGGTGGCATTATGGCGATCTTTTCGTCAGAAGAGGTTATTGACTGGTCTTCGGTGACAGAAACTTCTTCCGAACCGGTTTTCAGGAGAACCAGCCGGTTATTGCTGATGAAGATCTCGCGGGGCGTATCTTCCAGTTCGGTCTTTGAGAGGACAGATGCCGATACTGCCGGGTACGCATCGACTATGGTTAGCGTGCTGCCTGCGATTACATAGATATACCGGGCATCGTTTTTCACGAAGTCCGGTTCATCAACACCGGCGACCTGTACATTTGTCTGTGAATAGTCGGTGGATCCGATTCCTGCAACTGACGGGAGGGCAGTACCTTTCGCGGATGACTCCTGTACTGCCACGGCAGGGGCAGGTGTCGTCATCCTGTCCGTTGTTACCATTACCCCGTTGGCGCCATAATATGAATCCTGTGCAAGCTGTGTGTTATTCTGGATATACACGCGGATTTCTTCTTCCGAGCTGAACTTTTTAATATCCCCGGATGGTGCAATTACCGTCGAGCTCATGCAGCCGCCCGCAATAACTGCGGCCAGGATGAGCACAAACGTGACAAGCGTGATCAGGGTGAGTTTCCTGTGTGACATGATGTATCAATGACCCTTTGCCACAAGAGATAATCAAACTGGCGTTAACTGCGAAAAAAACTGAATCTATTGTACGGTGCATTCGGGAAAATAAGCGAAAATCTCACTGTTTTTCGGTAGCTTTTGTCAGCCGTTTAAAAAAAATCTACGGGGAAAAAATGCTCACCGGGAAATCTTTTTCACATTCTTCTTTCTTTATTCAGGAGCCGGCTGTTGCAGGAAATATCCTGCGATGGGAATAGCCAGATAGACCAGCAGTGAGACTTCAGGATTGACCAATGAAACGATCACTGCAATGGACGCGACAACCGTGATTAGTACAGATTGATAAAGTTGTGTCTGCAGCAATTTCCTATCGATATTCGGGTCGCACAGATTTTTGGACCGAAAAATATAGTGCGCGTGATATGAAAAGATGAGCCCGATAATGATAATATTGAGATGGAAGAGCAGTACAGCAACCAGAATATCGGGATAGTCCCCTGCCACATCGGTGGAGAATGGTATAAAAACAAGAGAAATGAGCAGGAAAATGTTAATCCAGAGTAATCGGGAATCAATAACCCGGACGAAATGGAACTGGCGGTGATGACTAAGCCAGAAACCGGCGAGAATTAAAAAAGAGACAATAAAAAGAAAGACTTCCGGAAGAAGATCGATAATCTGGCCGGTAAGTACAGCATGAGCCTGGGATATATCGGGTTTGGGCGGAGTGATCCCCAGCACGAGAATCGTCATCGCGATGGTAAAGATACCATCAACTAATGTTTCCAACCGGTTTTTTGATATATGGTATTCTAATCTTTCGATCAATCCGCTCATAAACAGTCATATGGTTGTCCCAATATGCAGATATCATTTTCCTGCTGTGATTGGCGTTAAAAAAAGATCTGATTTCTCTCTTTCTCACTTCTTTTTATTATCCTCTCCCAACTGAAGATTTTTTAGGAGAGTGGACTTTTCTTCTGGCATATCTTTATACCTGCATGGGGAAATCCCTACACTGGTGACAATGTATGAAAATAATTGGCATTAACGGAAGTCCGAAACGGGAGAAGAGCCAGACTCGTCGGCTCGTTATGGGTGTTCTTGAGGGAGCACGGCAGGCAGGAGCGAATATAACGTTTATTGACCTCTGCAGTCTTGATATTAAGTACTGTACAGCCTGTGGTACCTGTTACGCGAAAGGAGAATGCATCCACGATGATGACTTCCCGGTGCTCCTGGAAAAGATGCTGGATGCAGATGGCATTGTCTGGGGCTCCCCAAATTATATCAATGCAGTAACTGCCCAGATGAAGACGATGCTCGACCGGATGGCGGATTCTATCCACTGCCAGTCATTTGCAGGAAAATATGGCTGTGCAGTTTCCACGGCGGGTGGCTCAATGGCAGATGAAGTCGCGGACTATATGAACTCCGCGATGATGAACCTTGGTGCGACAACAGTCGGCAAGGTGGCCGTGCTTGTTGGCGCAGATCCGAATGCAATTGTACCTGCAGAAAAACAGGCTAAAGAGCTGGGCAGGAAACTCGCTGATGCGATCCAGACAAAATGGAAGGATCCGGTACAGGTAAAATATCATGCAGAACGCAAGGAGTACTTTAAACGCCTGGTGATGTTCAACAAAGATCTCTGGACGCATGAGTACGGTTACTGGAAAAGTCTTGGGGAGATATAACTTTTTAATAAGAGGAATTCAGACGGTTTTTATCGGGTTATCCCATAAGGATCTCGTACCCGTTAACCAACAGAGCTTTTTTAATTGACGCAATATGTTCCCATCCCCGTGTTTCCAGTTCGAGGGTTACTCTCGCTACCAGTACGGGAATATCACTATCCCCCTGGGCATGGTGAATATGCAGGATATTGCCCCGTTCCTTTGCGATCACGGAAATGAGCCTTGCGAGTGTGCCCGGCTGGTCATCAAGCATCACTGAAAAGTGCATGCTCCGTCCCTGGCGGCTTAGTGATTGCCGGATAATCCGGAACAGTTGGGAACTTTCAACATTGCCCCCGCTGATAACAAGCACGATATTGCTGCCTTGTTTGACATCAATAGAACCATTCATTATTGCCGCCAGCGGTACTGCACCCGCACCTTCTGCAACAATATGTTTGCGTTCAAGCAACAGCAACATAGCATCAGCGATCTCCTCTTCTGAAGCAAGTACGAGCTGGTCTACAAAATGCTGTATGAGAGGAAGAGTCCGTGATCCTGTCCCTGCCACCCGAATACCGTCAGCAATAGTCTTTCCCGCCATAACCTTGTAGGTGGAACCCCGATAAAGGGCCTCTTTTACTGATGGACATACCGCTGCCTGGACCCCGATGATTTTAATTTCAGGCTTTTTTGCTTTTGCAGCAATCGCAATCCCAGCTATCAGCCCTCCCCCTCCCACCGGTACTACAATCATATCCGGATTCGGGAGATCGGTAAAAATTTCCATGGCGATGGTACCCTGCCCGGCAATCACTTCATCGTCATCGTACGGGTGAATAAAAAGCCGACCAGTGTGGGCGATCTCCTGTGCCTTCTGAATACTTTCCTCTAATGAACGGCCATGAATAATGACATGAGCCCCATAACCTCTGGTTGCTTCCTGTTTTGAGACGGAAGACCATTCAGGCATTACAATAGTGGCGGGGATGCCGGCTGAATGTGCTGCAACCGCAACACCCTGTGCGTGATTACCGGCTGAAGCAGCGACCACCCCCTCATCCCCGATTTCAGTCAAATGCAAAAAAATCTTATTGGATGCCCCTCGCACTTTGAACGATCCAGCTTTCTGGAGTGTTTCGAGCTTAAGGTAGATATTCGCCCCGGTTATCTCTGAAATCGTAGGTGAGTACACGAGAGGAGTGTGGATAATGGACTGGGATATCCTCATTTCAGCTGCCAGTATATCAGCAAGCGAAACCATGAAGAGAAGCTGGATTGTGAGGATATGAAAATAGCGGCGGAGATGTCGAGTCAGATTTCGCCGATGTCCTCGTTCCACAGTTGGGGGTTCTGCGCAATGAACTCCTGCATCATAACGAAACACTCGCTAAGATCCAGATCGATCACTTCTATACCATGCTCCTCCATAAAGGCCCGGGCACCTGAAAAATTCCGCGATTCGCCAACAACGACTTTATCGATCCTGAACTGGACCGCTGCACCGGCGCAGAGATAGCAGGGCATGAGCGTGGAATAGAGCACCGTGTCCCGGTACGTTCCGATCCGCCCGGCATTGCGCAGGCAGTCAATCTCCGCGTGGATAATGGGATTTCCCTCCTGAACCCGGCGGTTTCGTCCTCTTCCAAGAATACTATTTTTTCGGACAAGGACCGATCCAATTGGAATCCCACCCTCAAATTGTCCCTTGTATGCCTCCTCAATGGCAGCCTGCATGAACTGATCCATGACCAATCGATCATCCCTTATTGTATAGTATTTTTTCTGTGCAAAGAATGACGGTGCTTTAACCAGACCTGCAGTATCAGGTCTGCATTTTAATAAAAAAGGTACTCCGAAGGACACTAAAAAAATATTCGGGCATTGTTATGCATTTCTTTTCTTGATCATCTCAAGTGCTTCGAAGGCTTCCCGTCTTACTGCAATATTTTCATCGTTGAGAAGGCTGGTCAGGTGGTCAACCGCTTTCTGGTCGCCGATCTCTCCGAGCAGGAGTGCTGCACGCTTCCTGACATCACTCTGGTCATCTTTTAATACCATAATCAGGGGTGTCGTTGCAGGCTGTCCAAGCATCCAGAGCGCTTCCATTGCGCTTGTTTTCATCATAAAATTCCCCTCGCGGAAAACCTGCATAAGCGGTGCAATGGCAGGAACTCCCAGAGAGGCAAGTGCTTTTACAACTTCAATACGGACTGACCTTTCAGGATCATCGAGTGCCTTCATGATAGGCGGGATTGCCCTGGTATTTCCGATCTGCCCAAGGACTTCCACCGAACCCTTGCGAATACCCGGGTTCTGATCGATGAGGGCTTTGATCAAAGCATCAACGGAGGGTTCGCCGATAGTAACAAGAGCAAGCGTTGCCCTGCGGCAGATATCCTCATTTGGATCAATGAGTGCACGGATAAGAGGTTCTATTGAGGTTTCTCCAAGTGAACAGAGTGTTGCCATTGCGGCCATACGAACCTGTTCTTTTGCATCATTGAGTGTTTCGATGAGTGGACCGATTGTCCGTGGATCACCAATACGGCCAAGAGCAACCGCGCTCTCATACCGGACCCTGGCATCAGTGTCTTTGAGTGATTCGATAAGCTGGGGGACTGCCCGTTTCTCACCCATGATCCCAAGAGCCTGAACAGAACCGCTTCGGACGAACGGGTGACTGTGTTTCATTCCCTGTAGTAATGCACCTACGGAAGGTTCGCCTATCAACTGAAGCGCACGGAGGATTTCCTGCCGGACATCGTCACCTGGTTCGTGTAATGCCTCAATCAACGGTCCAACAGCAGGAGCGCCAATTTTTCCAAGAGTGTCTGCTGATCCTCGCCTTATAATCCAGTAATCATCCTTTAAACCACGAATGAGCGGTTCAATGAATGGCTCGCCAAGGTCACCAACTGATCTCACCGCACTCCAGCGTGTATCAAGATCACCCTCACTAAGTGCAGTAAGGAAATTGTCATAACGTACCTTTTGTGTACTGACTTGTGCTTCCTCGTGCACTCTCTCCCCCTCCTCCTCGCTTTTTCCTGACTTAAACATGTTGAGGAATTTTTTTGTAATGCCCATGTAGGTTCTCCGAACGAGTATTAGTATAAAATCCTTCAAATAGGTATCGGGTACCTCTGGCAGGTTTTTCTCACTTTTGGGATAATTAAACCCGGTATTTAATAGATCCATGCTTTTACACGGAAATTTCAGAAGATGAAGTAGTTGAAAACACAATCTGTTAAAAGAGCGAAAAGTGGTATTTTTATCAGGAAGTGAAACCAACGGTGAATTGCGTGGTACTGGATGATGTTTTTGGAATATCGTACACGTACATGGTATAACTACCGGTAGGCATGGTACTATCCAGGGTATACTTAAAATTCCACGTTTTGTCAGCCGCAACAGATAGTGAACCCAATTCAATCCCACCTGAGAATCGATCAGGTCCATATAATACCAGTAATACATTTTGAGCACCCGTTGTGCACCGACCCGAAAATCTTAGGATCTCGCCTCTGGCAGCAGAAAAACTATTTGAGGTAATAGTAACCTCTCCCCCTCCGACCACGGTAAATTCAACCCTGTCAGATATCGTCATTAATTCATCCTCAACGACGATTATATATGAACCCGACTGGATTGAAAATCCCGGATTCCATGAATAGCTCCATAACCCGGCGGAATTGACTTTTGGTCGATCCAGGAGCACCCCTTTAGAATAATATCCCGGTCCGAATATTGTCAATAAAACATTATTAGGGCCGAAGCTCGTACCTGAAAATAACATGGATTCTCCGAGAATCAGGGTCTTTTTATCCGCCTGGACTGTTACTTTTGCGGGTGCCGTAGTGGTCAGTGGAGTTTTATCAAGAGACACCTGTAAATTGGGATCAGGAATTAAAGCAGCATAAAACGAGGATATGCCTGACGATATCGAAATTTCTGTTGACCAACTTCGATATCCGGAATAACGAAATTCAAGCGTATGATTTCCTTGTTCCACATTTGAAATATTACCCGGAGTTGTTCCCTGATATTGATTGTCGAGGTATACATCAGCGCCGGAAGGTGATGATGTAAGATGAATAGTGCCTTTCCCCGATTCCTGACCGGATATACATCCAGATACTAGTATCGAACAAAGTAAAATTGAGAAAATAATTTTACCGTCCATTTTTTGGTTCATATCTCCCACGATAACCGTTACTGCGCAGCATTATATAGGTTTGCAAAAATCAGGCTTTTTAACCGATCCATACTTTGTTTAATAGTCTTTTGCAAGGCGCAGAATTTCCTGAGCGAGTGCGACACTCTTTTCTTCATCAATCATGAGCGTATCAAACCGGGCTGAATGGCTCACGATAACTGGATCCCGTATGTCCTGCACAAAGATATCCATGATTCCTTCATAGCAGTTGATGGTTCCCTGTGAGCTTGGTTCGAAACCAGCAGCCCGCATGAGGGCTCCAGCAGGTCCGCTGACTGGAGCATTACCGATGAACGGGCTTACGGCAATAACTAATTTATCATTAAGCGCAGGTTTTATTCCTTCACATGCAAGAATCGGGGAGATACTGGTGATCGGGTTGGAAGGTCCAATCACCACGGTATCGCTTGCTTCAATCACGGCAAGAATTTCCTCTGTTGCAACAGGAGGTTCTTTGTAACTTCTCACTACTTGTTCTATCTCTATTTTTCCTTTTGCCCGTAACCAGTATTCCTGAAAGTGGATCAGGCCAAGATCTGTCTTAACCTGTGTCGTAACTTCGGTATCTGTCATCGGCAGAACCGTCTCGCGAATACCGAACCGGTCGCAGAGAATTTTCGTTGCGTTCGTGAGGCGCATTCCTTTACGTAACATTTCTCCTCGGGCGATATGCACTGCACGGTCCTTATCACCAATTGAAATAAACTCGTCAACACCCAGACGAGTGATCTCCTCGTGGGAAATAAAAGAGTCATTCCTGACTCCCCACCAGGTATCGGTATTGAGGATCCCGGCAAACAAATACATAACCGTGTCAAGATCCGGTGAGATATGATTTCCTGATATCCAGATATCTTCGGCAGTGTTAACCACAACGGAGATATCATGCCGGTTCACCAGTTTCTGCATGCCTCGCAGAAGCTTTGGGGTGCCTGTCCCCCCAGAAAGGAACGTGATCATTGATCAATACTTTTATGCATTGTATATGAAGATTCTTTAAGTGAATTCGTGAAGATAATTAAAGACCCGGTCCATGGCTATGTGGAGGTGGAGGATTTTGCACTTGCCCTGCTGGATTCTCCCGTGCTTCAGCGCCTCCGCTATATTAAACAACTCGGATTCTCGTATCTTGTGTATCCAGGTGCCAACCATACGCGGTTTGAACACTCGCTCGGCACAATGTTTCTTGCAGGTGTGGCCTCACGCCGATTTGGGCTTTCTGATCATGAACACACACTGGTTGTCGCTGCAGCGCTTCTTCATGACATCGGGCATGGGCCATTCTCCCATGCAAGCGAACCGTTCATAGAGAAATTCCTGCAACGTACCCACGATGATATTGATATACTTGTTGAGGAACAGTTAGGTTACACGCTCAGTGAATGGGGAATTGATTCCTCTGAACTCTGCGCTGTTGTGAAAGGAAAGCATCCATTATCCGGCATTATCCACGGAGATCTGGATGTCGACCGGATGGATTACCTTCTTCGTGATGCCTATTATACCGGTGCACCTTACGGTTCCGTCGATGCACAGCGTCTCATCCGGCACCTGATCCGAACCAGTGAGGGCACAGTCCTTGATGAGAATGGGGTAAACGCAGCCGAATCACTGCTCATCGCCCGGACACTCATGCGTCCGACCGTGTATTTTCATCACGTGAGCAGAATTGGAGAGAGTATGTTCCAGCTGGCAGTACTGGAACATCTTGATAGGGTAGAAAAAGATGGTTTTCAACACATCCTCCGGATGGATGATGCAACCTGTATGCATGCATTGCGTACATCAGAAAATTCCATTGCCCGTGACCTTGCTCTCCGGCTCTATGAGCGCCGGCTCTATAAACGTGCCCTATATGTAGGAAGTGACCAGGTTAATACGACCCTTTTTGAGCAGGGTGTCCCGATAGAAAAATGCCGTGAATTCGCAGCCAGGATCGCTTCGAAAGCAGGTCTCCTTTCCCATGAGGTTCTGGTAGATATACCTTCCATTCCCAGTGAGATGTCGCTTGGAGTGAGAGTGAAGAACCGACACACGGTAGTCGGTTTTAAAGAGATCTCTCCACGAATCCGAACCCTCAATGCAACACGACGTGAGCAATGGCGTCTCGGAGTATATACCCTCCCCGAATATCAGGATACTGTAGCTGAAGCCGGGTGCGAGGTTTTGTATATAAGAAAGCCCACACGTCAGGACACCCTGTTTTAATGGATTTACGAAGAATTCTCACAGTTCTGATTTGAATCACTCACACTCTTCTTAAAAGGCCGGAGGGGGATTTTCTCATGGTGTCATGTTCCGTATCGGAATACCTGCACCGAATTTCCAGCAGGATGGATGACAATGGTAATGAACATTTAGAAGTGCTTAATTCTTCCAATAAATTGTGTCTTTATTAAAAAATAGCCAGGTTCAGATGACATCATGCCTGGTGGGATTTACCAATGTCGAAAAATTTTACCTTGAGCGGGTGATACAAAAGGTAAAGTAAAATAATATATTACAGCCCCCAACATTCCCCCATATGAAAAAATGTGTGTTCACCATTCTAATACTGATTTTTGCAGGTGTAACCATAACCGGATGTATCGAGGGCATAACACCCGGTTCCAATCAGGCGCTGACTCCTGTACAAACATCAGACATAACAGAAACACCTAAGATACCCGTTCCGCAACCTTCGTTTTCCATGGGTCACCTTTACCTGCAGAAGTCATATACCTTCGGGAGCGAGAAGGATTTTTTTATTGAAGATGTCCGGGTGGACAACCCATCGTGGGGTATTGGTTTTAATGTGCTCCCCCTCACAGATAACGTAATCTATAGCTGGTTTGAGATGAAGGTAACCAGTTTGAATACCAACCAGACAGAAACGTTTGGATATGGTCGTACCAACGGCTTTGAACTCAAGCACCTTATACCAATGTATAACACCGGCCTGTACAAAATTGAGATGAGAGGAAATCGAGTCAAAGTGGATGTCACGGTGGCAAAGAGGAACCCATAACTATTGAGGTGGATGATGTTGGAAGACTGGATTGTGGTGACATGTGGTGTCGTGGCAATTGTTGTTGTCATAACCATCACGGTTTTTTACCTTCGCAATGCTGAACGCCGGGTGCATGAAAACACCTACAAACTCAAGGTCTATACGGAACTGTTGAATTCGATTACCGAGCTGAACCTCGCTACTGGCGATCCTTACAAGATGGATATTGCAAAAAAGAACCTCGCCATGACACTCAACCGCTTAAATCTTGTGGGAAGTTCCGGGGTGCTCAGGAGCACCAGTGATCTGTTAGATTTTTTGAATGAACACCGGGATAAGGATTATGATACGCTCCGGCTTCATAATATTCTCAACACCCTCGTTATCGAAGCGCGCCGGGACCTTAACCCGAAAAATGCACGTCGTGTAGAGGAAGCCCACGTGCGGTACCGCTTCTTTGCGCCACCTAAAACAAAATGAAACCTCCCTTTTCTTTTGAGGATTCCGCCATAAACTCTTTTTATCCTGAATCAGACATTGGTATCACAGGAGAGCGCGAAGATACGATGGAAAAAGAATATGTTATTGGAGTAACTGGTGCAAGTGGGGTCTGTTATGCCCGACGCCTTCTCGAGGTACTCTGCAGGGATGCGAAGGTTCACATCATCATTTCGGATGTTGCGCATCAGATTGCCGTTCACGAAGGTGTTTCATTTGAGGGGTTCAAAGCAACCTACCATTCTATCGATCAGATCTCGGCACCGATAGCAAGTGGATCCCACAGGTTTGACGGGATGGTAGTAATACCCTGCAGTGCAAAGACACTTGCAGCAATCGCGACAGGATATGCAGACAACCTGATCACACGGAGTGCGGATGTCTGCCTGAAAGAACACCGTTCTTGTATTCTTGTCACCCGGGAGACTCCTCTCTCAAAGATTCATTTGAAGAACATGCTTGCTGCGGAGGATGCCGGAGCGACGATTATGCCGGCCAGCCCCGGATTCTACAACAATCCGAAAACGGTCGATGATCTGGTTGACATGGTCGTCGCCCGCGTGCTTGATCATCTCAAGGTAGAACATACTCTTGTAAAGCGATGGGGCGGCTACGATGCGTGAATTTATAGAAAAAATGCGGGAATACGGGCTTGTTGTAGACATTGAGGAACCCGTTTCAGCTGATATGCAAGCGCCCAAGATGGCGGGGAGCACCGACAAACTCCTTTTTTTCCATAACCTCGAAGGCAAACGGGCAGTAATGAACCTCACAGCAAGCCGACGCGCTCTCTCGATTGCTCTGGGAATTGAAGAACAGAAGATGGTAAAAACGCTTGCCGATGCAAAATTTGACGGGAAGATAGTTGCGGATGGCATGATCCCGACTAAAAAACCAGATCTTGGTAAACTCCCGATCATGCACCACTTCCCGAAAGATGCAGGCAAATACCTGACATCGGGGATTGTTTTTTCCCGGTTTGAAGGCGTGGAGAATGCATCGATCCACAGGATGCAGGTGCTGGATGATCACCGGGTGGCAGCACGCCTCGTCGAAGGCCGGCACACGCACGTGATGCTGGGAAAGGCGCTTGCCAAAGGTGAAAAACTGCCCATCGCTGTCACCATCGGGACTCACCCGGCAGTGACCTTTGCGAGCTGCACCCGGGTGCCCACCGGTATGGAGCTCGGGTTTGCTGCAGAACTTCTTGGCGGCGAGATCCGTGTGAGGAAATGCAGTAACGGGGTGCTGGTACCCGATGCGGAGATCGTTTTGGAAGGATATATCGGTGCAGATGTCACCGATGAGGGCCCGTTTGTGGATATAACCGGGACCTACGACCCGGTACGGTGCCAGCCGGTAATTGAGATTACCGGCATGTATACAAAACCGGATTTCATCTACCACGGGATTCTGCCCGGTGGTGATGAACATAAAGTTCTGATGGGTTGCCCGTATGAACCAAAAATTTACCGTGCGGTTGCCGGTGTAACTGAAGTTAAGAACGTCGTGCTTACCAAAGGTGGTTGTGGCTACCTTCATGCAGTAATCCAGATTAAAAAGAGCACGCAGGGTGACGCCAAAAATGCCATAATGGCGGCATTTGCTGCTCATACGTCCCTCAAACACGTTGTGATTGTTGACGAAGATATCGATCCCGGCAATCCTCTTGATGTGGAGTACGCGATTGCGACACGGGTTAGCGGTGACCGGGACGTCATGGTGATCACGGGTGTGCGTGGATCATCCCTTGATCCCTGCCAGCTTGAAGACGGAACTAACGTGAAAGTGGGAGTCGATGCAACAATGATTCTTGGACGCGAGGAAGACTTTTCGCGTGCGACCTGGTGAACAGATGTTCCTGGATCCGGATGATGAACAGATCCTTGCCGGTGAGAAGGGTGAAACCCGGCAGAAGATGCTGGAACTTCTCGTTGCTCTTGGCAAGGTTTTTGGTGCTGAACGGCTTGTAAGAATCCGGAGTGCACAGGTAAGCGGGGCTTCGTACAAGACGATCGGGGAATACGGGCTTGCATGGCTGTCGAGTCTTGATGCCCGTGCCGTGGTCCCGGCGGTGTTAAACCCGATTGGTATGCCGCGTGAACGCTGGCAGGAGATGGGTGTCGACCCTGCATTTGCAGAACGACAGCAGGCAGTAATTACTGCATATGAGCGACTTGGTGTAAACCTTGAATGCACCTGTACACCTTATTACCTGTATGAAACTTCTTTTGGCGATCATCTTGCATGGTCGGAATCATCGGCAGTCAGTTACGCCAATTCGGTAATCGGGGCACGGACAAACCGCGAGGGGGGGCCCGGTGCGCTTGCTGCCGCACTGATTGGAAAAACTCCCTGTTATGGGCTGCATCTTGAAAAAAACCGTATTCCCCAGGTGATCATCGAGGTTCAACCCGATAAAAAGAACTGGACTACTGCCCGTTACGGTGCGCTTGGTTATTATGCCGGAAAAATGGTGGGCAATAAAATACCTTACTTCCGGGGGGTCACTCCCAATCCTGATCAGATGAAAGCACTCGGTGCAGCAATGGCGGCAACCGGGGCGGTGGCGCTCTTTCATGTTGAAAATGTAACCCCGGAAGCAAGGAAGAACCAGGTCAATCTTTCATCTCTTGAAGTAATCAGGATCGAATCTGATGAGATTGATGTGCTCTTCAATGGGATACCTGTTGATGCAGTCGCTGTTGGCTGTCCGCACTGCTCGCCAGCTGAACTGCGTGATATCGCGCGGCTCCTTGAGGGAAAAAGAATCACAAGACCCTTCTATGTCTTTGCCGCACAGGGCGTCATCAGGAAAAACCAAAAGACCGTTGATATCATTGAGAAAAGCGGAGCACGGGTCTTTGCTGACACCTGCATGGTGGTCTCACCGGTGATGGAGCGATACTCAGCGATCATGGTGAACAGCGGTAAAGCGCTTGCCTATGTGCCGGATATGTGCGGTGCGGTTGCCAGGATAGGTTCGATTGAAGAGTGCGTGGCAGTAGCAACATCATAATCGCTGGTATCATATGCCAGACACTTTTTGTATACTATTGTTCTGGTAAAACCCAAAAAAGTGGGATGTAATCATTTGAGAGAGAGCAGAATTTTTTTTATCTCCGCGACTGCAGCCGGTTCCGGGTTCTTTCCCGGGCCAACCCCATTCCCGTAGGAAAGGATTTTCTGGACTTCATTTTTTGTCATACTGGTGAAGCGCAGATTATCCCAGGTCTTCTGGTCGATTACGTTCCAGGTGCATTGTAACAGGTGCCCGAGGAGACCGATTTCTTCCCGGGTGAATGAGTTCCAGTCAGTGCCAACGCCATGTTTTATTTTTTTTATTGTCTCTTCAACTGTTTTTTCCCGGTGAACATGGTACAACCGCCTTCCCACCTCTTTTTGTGAAACATCTGGCATTTTTAATCCCCCGTCTCCCGCACACGAATGCGTGATCAGTTCTCTCATTACCCTTCCACCTGATAACCTTTATGGCTCTTTTTTTGAACAGGATAGTCGATAACAAAAAACGGGAAACCCTGAAATGAAGATGAAAATGAGCCGGGATAGTGGGTTAATGCTCCTGTTGTTCGATTAGTTCGTACTAAAGACCAGGTATAACCATCCGGTGAAACAAAAAAAATTCAATAGATTTACAAGTTACACACTCCTACGAATTAACGATGCTGGATATTATGCAGGCTAAAATTGGCCTCATCATCATTATCATTGCGGTTTTGGTCCTGCCATTTAAAGTCCGGGCAATTGAACGCAACCTTGAGATTTTCCTGTTCGTCTCTGGGATACTTGCACTGACTATATCCGGTTTTATCCCCTTACCAGGAGAACAGACAGGTTGGAGCTGGAAGATCCTGACAGAAGCTCTGACCACCCCGTTAAATATTGCCACTATTTATGGGATACCGATAGGTATTGTGCAGATCGTGCTTCTTGTCGGGATTATCATATATGTCTGGTACCGGCAAATCGAGCGGGCAATATATTCTCTGGTAAAAAAATTCTCTGTATCCACGATCATTTTCGGACTGATTATCACCCTGGGACTCATCTCAAGTATTATCTCTGCAATACTCGCAGCGATTTTGCTTGTTGAAATTATCTGTGCGTTGCCGCTTGATCGTGATTCCAAGATTGATGTTTGTGTTGTCGCCTGCTTTGCAATCGGGCTGGGTGCCGCTTTAACACCCCTCGGGGAACCCCTCTCCACTATTGTTATTTCCAAACTATCCGGTGCCCCGCATTATGCCGGCTTTGATTTTCTCATCAGTATACTGGGTATCTATATCATACCTGCAGTCATCCTTCTGGGATTTATCGGGGTTTTCCTGTACAAACGAGGTAGTGCCGGAACCGGAGTGTCCGAATGCCATCTCCAGCGGGAGACCATACGGCAGGTTGTTGTCCGTTCCGGAAAAGTGTACCTGTTTATCATGGCACTGGTCTTTCTCGGTGAGGGTTTCAAACCAATCGTCCTTGATTATGTGATACTTATCCCGGCAGAAGGACTTTACTGGGTAAATACGGCCTCTGCTGTGCTCGATAATGCAACACTTGCTGCTGCTGAGATCGGGCCCGCCCTCTCAGTCCAGCAGATAAAAAGCTCTGTTATGGGGCTTATTATTGCCGGAGGGATGCTCATTCCTGGAAATATTCCCAATATCATTGCTGCAGGAAAACTGGAGATCACGAGTAAGGAATGGGCAAGAAGAGGAGTCCCTCTCGGTCTTGTCCTGATGGTGTGCTTCTTTGGTATTCTCTTTATTCCTCAGTATCTTGGTCTGGCATAACCAGCAGACATTTTTTAGTATGTAAAATGAGGGTGCTGGAGAACAGGAAGGTACTCGTGTCGGAAACCAGACATAAGAAGGTACTCTTTCGTTGCCGGTGAAACGAAATAATTGTAAGCTTCCTGAAAAGATCCTGACTGTTTTTTAAAAAAGTCACATAATGGCAGTCTGGAATGTCAGGTGATTAACCGTATAAAAACGGTTTTTGTGAGTGATATCTCATTCCTGAAAAACAAGAATTGATTTCCTTAAAATTTTATTAAAGAATCAGGGAAAAGGAGGAAATAATATTGTTATTCAGAGAACAGGATCCTGGTATCCCCCTCATCTGATGGATCCCTTGAGGATCCCGCAGATTTTATCGATCCCCGTTTCCTCCCGTAATTTCTTGCTTTTCACATCGTTTCCGATACTGATAATCTCTTCCAGATCTTTTCTTGACAGGCGGGAAAATGAACTCAGTTCCCAGATTTGTCTCCCAACAGAGACCCACGTCTCACCAAGAATGTAGTTCAGCGTTTTAATATCCTGTATTGAAAATGCTGACACCCCCGATCCCGGGTTGTGGCGCATCTTCTCTATTGCCTTCTCGACAGCCCGCTCCTTGTGCAGCTGAAAAATTCTTCTCCCCCGCTCATCATTGGTCACATCTGGCATGCATCTATCCTCAACTAAATCTTTTAACTCTGATTAAATAGTTTTGCTAGGATAAAAGCCAGAATAACCTCCATATCCCGCGGTATTCCGGAGCTTGTGCTGGCAAGACGTTACTGGTAGGAGATATATTGTCTCACTCAAGGGAAGCGTTTGAGAAATACTGCACCTCATAGGGAAACACGGTAAAGGGAGATGATAGTGTCAAATCTCCCTGATAAAAAAATCGGGTGCGCTCTTAATTCAGCGGTTTTCCCAGAGTATGGATGACCAAAAGGGGGTGGTTCGTATGGATTGCAACCCCAAGTGTTGTACTTCCGATGAGAAGCTCCGTCAGTAACCCTTTCCCATGCGAACTCATAAGAATCAGCGAGATATCCTCTGCATCTGCAAGGCTGATAATCTCATCAGGCGGTCGACCCAGCCGGATATGACTCTTTACTTTAAACCCGGCACTGGTAAGCCCGGTTTTTATTTCTTCAAGTCTCTTTGTTGCTTCCCGAACATTTGACTCGATCTCTTCATGAGTCTCCCCCTTTGTCACGACATGAAGTATATGTACCTCCCCTACCCCATCGATATCCTTTATTGATGACAACGCCTTTTGGGCAGGATCGGAAAAATCTGTGGGGAATAGTATCCGGGTAAATATCCCGGGACAGGATCTGTTGAATACTTCTCCCTTAAGTTCCCCGGCGAAGCTGTGCCGGAAGATCAAAAGGGGCTTCTTTCCATTCCGTAATATATCAGCCGAAACGCTGCCGAGCATGAGACCTTTGACAAGTCCTCTCCCGCGGGAACCGATGATGATGGAGGTAACTTTCTCACATTCGGCCTTCTTCAGGATTGCCGTCGAGATATTGCCACTGGTGATGACATCAACGCTCACCTTCACGACAAATCCCAGTTGTTCGAGAAATTTTTTTTCCTCCTCCAGCTGAATTCTCACATTCTCAATATGTGCCTCGTGTGTCCACCCGTGCTTGGTGTGCTGGGTGGCATCGAACACATGCTGGAGAACGACTTCCTTTATCCCGGGGATCCTGGTCAGGCATAGGATGGTTTTTTTTGCATATTCAGAAAAATCTGTGGGAACCAATACCCTACTAAACATTTTTTTTACCCCCTGTTGTTCTACTCTCTTTCTTGTAATAATTTAAATTATCCATATCTGGCAGAATATCAATATCCTGCTTATCCTGATTCTTCTGGTTGTAAATTTTAAGGAACTTAATGATTTTTATAGTAGGGCACCTACTACCAAGTAATCGGATCTTGCGATGTATGTGGGTCAAAACAGTAGTGAGCTGATAAAATTGTTTTATGCCTTCCTGATATTCCATAATAATATTAAGGGGTTTTTCTATGGCAGAAGAGATTAGAGACCTGATCGAAAAGATAAATCAGGAAGGAATCAAGGCTGCTGAGGAAAAGGCACAAAAAATAGAGGCTGCGGCAAAACAAAATGCTGATAGCATCCTTACTCAGGCAAGGCTTGAAGCAGAGGAAATGATTGCTGCCGAAAAAGACAAAATTCACCGTGAAGACGAAAAAGGAAAGATCCTGCTTGCCCAGGCAGGAAGGGATCTGCTCCTCTCCTTAAGAAAAGAAATTAATGCCATGCTTGGGCGTATCGTGGTTTCGGATATCCAGCAGGCCCTGACTCCGGAGGCACTCTTCAAAATTCTGGTCGAAGTGGTCAAGAACGATAGTGCAGGAAAAGGTAGTGACATTACCGTTTTACTCAATAAAAACGACCTGGAAATCCTGGAAAAAAATTTTTTACACAAACTGGGGGAAGAAACGAAGAAAAAGATCATTTTGAGGCCAGCGGAAGAAATTTCAGGAGGTTTTACCATTAGTTTTGACAGCGGAAAATCCTGTTATGAATTTACCGATAAAGCCCTGGCAGAATATATCGGCACCTATCTTAAACCAAAATTAAACCAGATTCTTCAGGATGCAGGAAAGGAATGAAATAAAATGGCAGATTTCTATCCCTATCTGATTGCAAGCCTTCCTATGCTGCATTTCGGAATGAAACCGCCATTTTCTTTTGAACAGTTTCTTGAAGCATGTTGCCCGTTCATTCCAAAAAAAGACTTTCAGGTATTACGATCATTGCCGCAACCGGAACAATATTTGGAAAAAGGTAAAAGACACCCGGTTATTCAGAAATGGATCGAATTTGATAGTGCCTTAAGAAATGAGTTGTTCAGGATTCGTGCCATAAAAAAACACACTGAGCCGGTGACGTATCTGCGATCCGACAGTTACGGTGCATCATCCCTTGCTCCCGTAATTAAGGCAGCAAATATACATACTTCTGTTCTTGATGTGGAGAAGACACTGGATGAAACGCGCTGGAAGGTATTGGAAGAGTTGACAACAGGTCATTATTTTGATCTGGTTGTTCTGATAATCTATGCCTATAAATTATTGATACTCCAGCGTTGGGAGAACATTCGCAGTGCAGATGGCACAAATCTGCTTGATCAGGCTTTACAGCATTAAAGGAGTATAGATGACAGAACCTGGAAAAGGCCGAATTACCAAAATCAGCGGCAATATGGTAACTGTCAGTTTCGATTCTCCGGTAATGCAGAATGAAGTTGCCTATATCCTGCACTCAGGTGAACGTCTCAAGTCAGAAATCATCCGTGTTCGCGGCAACCTTGCGGAAATGCAGGTCTACGAGGCAACAGACGGTTTAAAAATTGGCGAGGAAGTCGGGTTTACCGGAGAGCTCCTTTCTGTTGAGCTGGGACCAGGGATGCTCGGCCAGATATTTGACGGCCTGCAAAATCCTTTACCGGAGATTGCAAAACAATGCGGCTTTTTCTTACAACGCGGTGTATATATCAGGGCGCTTTCTGATACACAGGACTGGGATTTTACCCCACTGGTAAAACCCGGTGATAAAGTCCGTGCCGGAGATAAAATCGGATTTGTGGTGGAAAAAATATTCAAACACTACTGCATGGTACCCTTTTCTTTGCGGGGAACGTTTGAAATTAAATCGATTGAAGGTGCCGGCAGGTTCACGATACGGGAGGCGGTTGCTCAGATAATAGACCTGAACAAAAAGGTCTATCCTGTGTATTTAAGCCAGAACTGGCCGGTGAAAATTCCTGTACGGGCATATACCGAGAAACTTAAACCCGGCGAACCGCTGGTTACCAGGATGCGTCTCATTGACTCGCTCTTTCCTGTAGCTCGGGGGGGGACATATTGTATTCCCGGTCCTTTTGGAGCAGGGAAAACAGTTTTACAGCAGTTGATCAGCCGGCATGCTGAAGTGGATGTTGTAATTATTGCTGCCTGTGGCGAACGTGCCGGAGAAGTGGTCGAGACATTAAAAACATTCCCTGCAATCCCTGACCCCAGAACCAACCGGCCTTTGAGCGACCGCACCGTTATTATCTGTAATACCAGCTCCATGCCGGTAGCAGCGAGAGAATCAAGTGTCTATACGGCAGTAACTATAGCTGAATATTACCGTCAGATGGGTCTTCATGTACTGTTACTTGCAGATTCCACATCCCGTTGGGCTCAGGCAATGCGGGAGATGTCCGGCAGGCTCGAAGAGATTCCCGGAGAAGAGGCATTCCCCGCATATTTAGAGTCGCGGATCGCCTCTTTTTATGAAAGGGCAGGTATGGTGCGTTTATATGATGGCTCAACCGGTTCAGTTACTATCGGCGGAACAGTAAGCCCTGCCGGGGGAAATTTTGATGAGCCCGTAACCCAGGCGACCTTAAAAGTAGTTGGTGCATTCCATGGGCTTTCCCGTAGCCTTTCTGATGCCCGCAGATACCCGGCAATTGATCCGCTAATCAGCTGGAGCAAGTATAAAAGTTTTATTGACGGGAAGCAGAAAGAGCGGGGGCAAACGATACTGCACAAGGGTTTCGATGTTTCCCAGATGATGAAAGTGATCGGGGAAGAGGGGACGTCGCTTTCCGATTATGTGGACTACCTGAAAGCCGAATTTTTCGATTTCGTCTACCTGCAGCAGAATGCCTTTGATGCAGTTGACGAAGCTACCCCCAAAGAACGGCAGATCTACGTTTTTGATTTTATTTATCATATCCTGGAATCGGAATTTATCTTTGAGGACAAAGATACGGCTTTACACTTTTTTTTACATCTGAGACAGCTTTTTAAGGGCTGGAACACCACTCCGTGGCAGAACGAAGTGTTTGAAAAAACTGAAAAGGAGATCAGGGCGTTGTTGCTCGAGCGGTTAAAGAAAGGTTAGTATGCAGAAATTATTCACCAACATACAACAGATCGTCGGGGATGTCGTTACTGTCGAGGCAGAAAACATTGGCAATACGGAGCTCGCCCAGGTAATCACCAAACGGGGAACTTCCCTGGCCCAGGTAATCCGGCTTGACGGAAAAAAAGTATTTTTACAGGTTTTTGCCGGAAGCCGGGGTATTTCAACGGGTGACAAGGTAAGGTTTCTAGGACACCCGATGCGTATCGCTACCGGCAACATGCTTTTAGGTCGCATTTTTAACGGAAGCGGTGTGCCCCTTGATAACGGGCCGGAACTTACCGATAATCTCGTTGATATTGGCGGGCTATCCGTGAATCCGGTAAAAAGAATTATTCCGGACAAGATGATCCGGACGGGCATACCCATGATCGATGTTTTTAATTCTTTGGTGGAATCCCAAAAGCTCCCTATTTTTTCGATTGCCGGTGAGCCTTATAACGAATTGCTGGCCAGGATTGCGACCCAGGTGGAAGTCGACATCATTATTTTAGGTGGCATGGGTTTAAAACATGAAGATTACCTTTTCTTCAGAGACTCTTTAGAAGAACACGGCGCACTTTCCCATTCGGTTGTTTTTATGCATACCGCGGCTGATCCGGTTGTGGAGTGTTTGCTTGTTCCGGATATCAGTCTCGCGGTGGCAGAGAATTTTGCTCTGGAGGGAAAACGGGTTCTGGTACTTTTAACGGATATGAGTAATTTCTGCGATGCGCTAAAAGAGATTGCTATCACCATGCAACAGGTCCCCTCAAACAGGGGGTACCCGGGCGACCTTTACAGCCGGCTGGCAGCCCGCTATGAAAAAGCAGTTGATTTTGACACTGCAGGTTCAATAACCATTCTCGCAGTAACGACGATGCCTGGTGATGACGTAACTCATCCGATTCCGGATAATACCGGCTATATCACCGAGGGGCAATTTTATCTTAAGAACGGTGTGATCGAACCATTCGGTTCCTTAAGCCGTTTGAAGCAGCTGGTGAACAGTAAAACCCGCGAAGACCACCGGATGATTATGGACACTATGATTCAGCTGTTTGCCGATTACCGCGAAACACTGGAAAAGCAGGCTATGGGATTCCAGATGAGTTCCTGGGATGTGAAACTTCTTAAATACGGAAAACTCTTTGAAGATAAAATGATGTCATTAAAGGTCAATATCCCCCTGGAAAAAGCACTGGACCTGGGCTGGGAGATTTTATACAATTGTTTCTCTCCCGAGGAAACGGGGATTAAGAAATCCATGATAGATAAGTACTGGCCACACATGTATGAAAATAAAACTTACTCAAGGTGAACTTAAAAGGCAACGGGATGCCCTGCGGCAGTACGAGAGGTATCTGCCCACGCTGCAGCTGAAAAAACAGCAGCTGCAACTTGAAATTTTACACCAGCAGGGCTCTTTTAAAAAGAGATTGAATTCCTTATCCGAAAAGAAGAAATCAGCGGAAAACTGGTCCGGGCTTCTGGTTGAGGCTCCTGAAATTAGGCAATGGCTCATTCCTGAAAAAATCATCACCGCCAGGAAAAATATTGCCGGGGTTGATATACCGGTTTTTGAACGCGTAAGTTTTGGACCGGCAGAGTATGATTTGTTCCTGACACCCCTCTGGGTGGATACAGGTGTAGATATATTAAGGGAAATGATCTCATTACGAGAAGAGATACAGCTTATTGAAAAAGGAATATCTATCCTGAAGCATGAATTGCGAATTACCACGCAGCGCGTTAATCTGTTCGAAAAGATAAAAATCCCCGAGGCAAAAGAGGCAATCCGCCTGATAAAAATCTATATCGGCGACCAGATGACCAATGCCGTTGGTCGCAGTAAAATTGCCAAGAATAAAATCGAAGAGGCTGATTTTGAAGGAGTGGCGATATGATTGTTCCGATGAAAAAAGCCACGATCCTTTGCGAAACCAGAGACACAGAAGAGACGGTAAAATATTTGCGTAAATTAGGGATTTTACACGTAGAACACCGGAATCTGCCTGAGAGCGGGGATATATCCGTACTCAATGAAAACGTGGCCTTGATTAATTCCTCGATTGATGTCCTGAACCGGGCAATAGCGTCAGAGAATAACATCCCTCCCCAGAATAATATCAATGGTGACTGGACTGCGGTTGCAGACCATATCATCGAACTCAGCAGGCGCCAGGAAGAACTGGAGTCCTCCTCCAGAAATATTATCGCTAAAATCAGTGAGTGGGAGCACTGGGGTGATGTTGATCTCGACCAGGTCCAGCACCTGGGCCAAAAGGGCATTTACCTCAGACTCTACCAGGTGCCGGTAAAAGAATTACGAAGTTTTCCTGATGACGTGATAGTCAAAACGATATTTACCGCAGGTGACTTTGCCAATTGCGTGACCATCTCGCGCAGGCAGTTCGAATCCGCTTTTCCGGAAATTGTTCCGCCAAAGCAAAGCCTGTCTTTGCTAAAGAGACAGTTCGCCGGGAATACTGAGGAATTAGACACAATAAAAAGTAAGATTATTGAATCCGCTTGTTTTTTTGAAGTATTTTTTGGAATAAAGAAAAATATGGAGAACGAGATCGAATTCCAGCAGGTAGTAAGCGGCATGGGAACGGAAGGACCTGTCAGTTATGTAACGGGATACATCCCTTCTGACAGGGAACAGCACCTGTTTGCCGAAGCAAGGAGCAGAAAATGGGGAATTATGATCGATGAGCCTTCGGATGATGATGATGTACCGACGCTCTTGCGCAATCCGGAATGGGTTGGTAGGATCAGGCCTGTGCTGGACCTCCTGGGGATTATTCCTGGATATCGTGAACTTGACGTAAGTACGTTGTTTCTGATTTTTTTCAGTATCTTTTTTGGCATTCTGATAGGTGATGCCGGTTATGGGCTGGTCTATATCCTGATCACACTGGGACTGCAGAAAAAGATGAAGATGCACACAGAGTTAAAAACGACTTTTTCGCTCTTTTACCTTCTGGGTTCCTGCGCAGTATTATGGGGTGTGCTGACCGGGACCTTTTTTGGTCAGGCATGGCTGCTCAACTTAGGATTTAATCCCCTTGTTCCGCAGTTAAACGATGCTGACTTTATGCAATCGTTCTGCTTCTTTTTGGGAGCGTTGCACTTATCCATCGCCCATTCCTGGGGGGCATACCTTAAATTTCCATCGTTGAAAGCGCTTTCGGATGTCGGGTGGATATGCATTCTCTGGACCGCATTTTTCCTGGCCAGGACACTAATCCTGGGTGCAGCATTTCCCTCTTTTGGGATATGGTTGATTGCTGCGGGGATAGTGCTCGTGATTTTATTTACCAACCCCCAGACCAATGTGCTCAGGGGCATTGGAGATGGGCTGGGGACGGTCATGTTGAGCCTTATGAATAACTTTACCGATGTGATATCATATATCCGTCTTTTTGCGGTTGGTCTGGCAACTCTCGCTATAGCAGAGACAACGAATACGCTGGCATCCGGATTGGGCGAGGGTGTCGCAGCTTTAGTTGCCGGGGTGATAATTATTTTAATTGGCCATAGCTTAAACATCACATTAGGACCGATGTCTGTGCTTGTGCACGGTGTCAGGCTGAATGTGCTGGAATTTTCGGGGCATGCGAACGTAACATGGAGTGGGTTTGCATTCAAGCCGCTCAAAGAATGAACAGGAGGATATCATGGATGCGGATTTGCTGATCCAGTTTAAGGATCTGGGATTGGGACTGGTACTTGCCTTGTCAGCTTGTGGGTCTGCCGCCGGGGCAGGTACTGCCGGAATGGCTGCGATTGGAGCATGGAAGAAAAATTACAGCCAGAATAAGCCGGCAACATTTATGCTCGTTGCTTTTGTCGGTGCACCACTGACCCAGACGATCTATGGCATGATCGTCATGAACAGGATGGTTGAACTTGCCGCCCAAGGCCAGTACCTTTGGGGTATTGGCGCCTTTTGCGGTGCGGCAATCGGCCTTTCTGCATACTTTCAGGGTAAATGTGCTGCCTGTGCCTGCGACGCCATGGGAGAAACCGGTAAAGGATTCGGCAATTATATGATTGTATTGGGTATGACTGAAACCGTGGCTCTGCTGGTGATGGCGTTTACCCTGGGTATCCTGGGTCAGTTCTCCGTGGGATAGATTCGCATTATCCATGCGAGTATCCCGGACACCTCCGGTATTTTGGTATAGTATATAATGATTATATATGAGGAGATGAGAACGGCTGATGAAGAGAAATCAGGTATAATTTCTCTTCCACGTATTCTGGGTAAAAATGTAGGGATTTAAAAGAAGTGCCGGTAAATCCGTATAAAATATATTTATTGAAATGGCATCCAGGATTGATTGAGCCCACATTCCCCACATCTTCTTTCAAGAATTATAATTTTCATACACCGGCCTTGGTTACCAGAGAATTTTTTTTAGGTAATTCATCAGTCATATTTACAATTTTAATCAACCATCTGTCCCCAATCACTACTGAAAATCCATTAATAATGGCAGGGGTCGGGCTTATACAGCGGATTGTAGATTTCACATACCAGAAAATAATTAAGCCGGTTAACATTACAGTAGCTCTTATTGCATAATCACCGTTGGTTTGAACTATTCCCAAGATGCAGACAGGCACCGCATCCATCAGAATTGAACCTGTCTGATTGCCGGATGAAGATACCGTGGGACCTAAGGACTCGTGGAACTGGGAGGATATTCGGGCTGGTGCCCGACGTCTTATAATTGGTGCTAAGAAAAATGTAGAAGATCCCGGTATATTCCATAAGATTGCTCTCTTTCCCCTCCTTGCATGGATCGGTTTAGGCGCTGATGGTGTTTCATCATCCTCCTATGGACCTCCGGAAGCCTTCATTGCACTTGGTGAACACACCTATCTTGCAGTCTTTCTTGCTCTTGGAACTGCGCTCACGGTTTTCATTATTTCGTATGCCTATACCCGTATTATCGAGCATTTTCCCAGTGGGGGCGGGGGGTATATCGTTGCAACACACACGATCAGTGATAAGGCGGGGGTCGTTTCCGGAAGCGCCCTGCTGATCGACTATATGCTGACCATCACAGTTTCAATCGCTGCCTGCGGTGAAGCGGTCTTTTCATTTCTGCCGTACTCGTACCAGCCGTACAAACTCATATTTGCCTGCCTGCTTATCGTTATCCTGATAGTTATCAACCTACGGGGGGTAAAAGAGTCTGTCACGATGCTCGCCCCGATATTTCTCGTATTCATTGCAGCTCACGCCCTGCTGCTAGGGTACGGCCTTTTTGCCCACGCACCTCAGATTGCACCGGTTGCGGCAGGGATCCAGGCGGGACTTTCCCGCGATCTGGCAGCTATCGGTATTATAGGAGTACTGGCAATTTTCTTACGAGCCTATTCACTGGGGGGTGGTACTTACACCGGGATTGAAGCTGTCGCCAACGGCATGCAAATCATGCGCGAGCCCCGGGTCAAGACCGGTAAGCGCACGATGGCGTATATGGCTATCTCCCTTGCGGTTCTTTCCGGTGGCCTTTTTGCCTGCTACCTCCTCTGGAACGTTCAACCAGTACCAGGTCAGACGCTGAATGCAGTGCTCGCGAACGGTGTTTTTAGTGACTGGCCTTTGGGAGGAATCCTCGCACTTATCACTATTTTTTCTGAAGCTGCCCTGCTCTGCGTTGCCGCTCAGACCGGATTCATTGATGGTCCACGGGTCATGGCGAACATGGCGATAGATTCATGGCTTCCCCGCTCGTTTGCGTTGCTCTCGGAACGCCTCACGATGACCAACGGTATCCTGCTTATGGGCGGGTCAGCACTTTTAATCATGATATTTACACGGGGCTCTGTCATCATCCTGGTTACCATGTATGCAATCAATGTGTTTCTCACATTCTCAATCTCTGAATTCGGTATGTCCCGGTTCTTCTATAAAAACCGTGCAACGGAGAAGGAATGGAAACGGCATATCCCGGTCCACCTTACCGGTCTTGTGCTGTGCAGTACTATCCTCACCATTACCCTTTTTGAAAAGTTAGGTCAGGGAGGTTGGTTCACCATATTTCTGACTTCAGCACTTGTAGGGCTCTGCTTCCTGATCCATGGGCATTACCAGAAAGTAACAAAGGGATTAAGGAAATTAGATACATTGCTCGAGGTAATACCTTCCACCGGGAGCAAAAATACCGAACCGGTAAATACCCACAAAATGACAGCGGTGCAACTCGTCACAGGGTTTCATGGTTTTGGTGTAAACACATTTTATTCTATCATAAAAAATTTTCCCGGTGTTTATGAAAATTTCATTTTTGTCTCTATTGCCGTGGTAGATTCAGGAACATTCAAGGGTGCAGCTGAAGTGACTGCACTTTCAAAATCAACGAAGAACTCACTTGTTAAATACGTTGATCTTGCCCGGGAAACTGGTTTTGCTGCAGATTACCGGATGGATATCGGAACCGATGTTGTGGACCTGGCAGTTCCAATCTGTAAAAATATCGCAAAGGAGTTCCCGAACTCCACTTTTTTCGCCGGACAGATCGTTTTCCGTCACGAAAATCCGTTTCAGAAAATTCTGCATAACGAGACAGCATTTGCGATTCAGAGACGTTTACAGTATAGCGGTATCACGACAGTAATTATGCCTGTCCGTGCAGAAAAATAGGTTTCTGGTCAAAAAGGAACCGGAAAGATACGAATGAAGAATTGGAGTTCATGAGCGAACAGATGAAAGCCCCTGCCTTAACCTTTATAGCGGTGGTATTTCATCTGGGGTAATCCGCTCATGTACAGGGAATCATCAAATGAATCGTACACCCAGTCGTTTATTTCACCGGTAACTGACCGCATTGAATAAAGTCCGGGTTCTTTCTTTGTCCAGGTACCGGTATCAGTCGTTTCACCGCGGTTTAAAAAGAAATTCGTTGAAAAAAATGTCTGGTTTTCATAAAGAATAATATGCCGGTCTGATGCTGGCAGCTCACCACCGATCCACTGGCCGATAACAGGATCAGGAGTGTTACTGAGAATATGCATGCCCGGCAGCTGTATGCACCCTGCTATGAGTATCGAGCAGAAGACAACCACGGAAATGATACTCCCTGAATGCATACATGTGATTGAATAGTTCTGATATGTTTAAGGTTTCCCTATTTTTTTAGAAACCTCATGGGAATTTTTTAGCGTGCGGCAGGATCATTTTCCATTTTCCTGATTTCATTTATCCTTCGGAACCCCGGAAAACACCCTGGACCCCACACCCGGTATCGCATGCTTCGGAGTAACATCGCCCGAACCTCACACCTTCTATTGGTAAGGACAAGCATCGATACGATATCTGATCGAGGATATTCTGATAGTGCATTCTGGACGAAGATGATGCCTGCCATACAGCCATCCGGAGAGTTTTGGCCTTATTCGTTCCCATTCATTCCGGCTTTCGGATGATGATCACCGGCCGTTTTGCGTTCATAGCCACCGTATACGCTGTGCTGCCGAGTAAAAGTTCACGGAACCAGCCTTTTCCGTGGGAGCTCATCCAGATGACAGATACGTCCTCATCATCGGCAGTTTTCGTGATCTCGGAAGTGGGATTCCCAGTCCTTACGATTGTCCTGACTGCAATGCCCTGCGTGGCAAGACTGATACGGATTGCTTCTATCTGACCCTTCGCCTTTTGGACGTTATCCTCGATCTCATTTTCAGTCTCGCCCTGAGAAACAATATTGAGAAGGATAATCTCTCTCATCCCTTTTGTCCTGCTGAGGATGGCTATCGCATTGTCTGAGAATCGGGAAAAATCAATCGGACAGAGGACCCGGCAGAGGATCATCGGGCAGCACATTTCATAGATATATCCTTTCATCACTTCGATAATTTTATGGCGCATGATCAGCACGTTGGTCCTGCTGCGGCGGAGGACCGCCATCGATACACTACCCAGAAGAACCCCCTCCACGACACTGTTCCCCCGTGCACCGATAACGATCAGGGAAACGCCCGTTTCCTCGGCTGTTTCGATGATTGCTCCGGCGGAATCGGATGATGTCTTTACTGCCGTTGTAACCCTGAGGTTTTGGCTGAGGCGTTCGAGGTAGCGTTTCTCTTCCTGGAGTAAATTATGTTCGCCAGTCCGGTAGAACGTATTACCTATCTCTCCACCCCCTCTCGGAGCTCTGGCCTCTTCGACAACGTGGAACAGGATAACATCGCGGGCTCCGGGAAAACCAGCTATGCATTCAAGTGTTTTCTTTGCATACTCCGAGAAATCAGTCGCGAACAGGATTTTTTCGAACATCGGTCACCCCAATAGACATATCGAAGGACTGGAAGCAGACAAGACAGGCCTTTTAACAATAAATATTATTTACGATATTTAATGCTATCTGGATGTAACTTGAATGACCTAATGCAAATCTCTGACGAGACAAATCGATGTTGAATCCTAAAAAATAAAATAATATGTCCTGCCCCGCGTAATTTTATAAAATATATAATAATAATCTCGATGGAATGCGACCTTGGTTAAGCAGAATCGGAATATAGAAACATTTATCATCTAGAAACAGAAGTATTGACATTGTCCATATTTAATATTTGCCAAAAATTGACATAAATCCTGAATATTAACCTGAAGCAGGTTCAATTAACCATTGCTGATATGGATTATCGATGCATGGGACAAGGGTAAAGGAACACAACAGTAAAGTCCGTCGGAATCACCGTCTGACATCATAATAAAAAAGATGCGGGGATCAAATCAGGAGTTGCATATGGCAGAAGAAAGATCGTTATTGCAGCAAATCCGGGAAAAAGAAATGATGATCAGCATCAAAATTGATGAGACAAGGAGGGAAAGTGAGGAAATCCTTCTCAATGCGAGGAAAGAAGCCTCAGAAATAATTGAGACTTCGGAAAGGCAGGGGAAAAAGGCTGCCCAGGAATACTATGAAAGGGAAATGGAAAAATTAAAAAAAGAAATTGAACAGCTCAGAGATCAGAGTAATCAAAAGGCGTTACTGGTCCGAGCAGAGGGTGAACGTAATTTACCATCAGCAATAGATAAGATCGCAAAAGTTGTTACCTCGGAGTAGGGCGATATGCTGCAGACGATGAAAAAGGTTCAGGTACTAGGGCCAAAAAAGGATCTCCAGAGCGTAGTCGACGTCCTGTACCACACGGGAACTGTCCAGCTGGAGGATATATCCAGAACAATCCGCCCGGGGGATACACTTTTAAGAAGGATGGATATCGAAAAGGGAGGAGATATCGCAAATACCCTGGTAAAAATAGGGGGAATTTTCCTCGCCCTCCCAAAAATTAAATATGATACGAAGAAGCAGGAGCAGATCTATGGGGAATTGCAGCAACTCAGCCATTCCGAACTGCTGGCAAGGGCAAATCACGTAATCGACGAACTTGAATCGACCACAAAGGACCTCGCCGTAAAAAAGAGCGACCTGGAGTTTTCCCTTGGCGCAATGGACAAATACGAAAAAATAATTAAAAAAATTCAACCTCTGGAAAACCAGTTGCCAATTTTAGAGGGTTTTGAAGTCACGGTAATCCTCATCCAGCGAGAGTTCAGGGAGGTTTTAGACTTCATTAATAATACGCTGCTAGAAATTACAAAAAAACAGTTTGAAATGATTTCGGCAGATATCGATGAAGCAACTATTGCTGCTGTTATTGTCTTCAATAAAAGATATACTGAAGGGGTTCACTCGCTCATCTTCTCCCAGAATGTCAATGAGGTGCGGCTGCCTTCTGAGTTCCTCGGTAAGCCCTTCCATGAAATCCTGCAGCTCATCTCTCTAAAGAGGACGAAATCAATCGACGAGATGGCGGCAATCGACGAAAAACTGGTAAATTTCGCCACGGAATGGTACCAGGAACTTGCGGTCCTCAAAAAAGTGCTTGAGGACAGGAACGAAGAAGCAGGTGTATTCGGCAAATTCGGTCAGACTGAATACACCTTTGTAATTCAGGGCTGGATCCCTAAAAAATACCTGCACCGCACAAAAAAAGCTCTGACAGATGCCTTCGGTAACAGGGTTTTTGTGAATGAGATTGAGGTCAGCCCGGAGAATATGGACGAGGCTCCCACCTTTTATGATAATCCCGCAATTGTGAAACCCTTTGAATTTCTCCTCCAGATGGTCAACGCACCAAAATACCGGGAGATTGATCCAAGCCCGCTGCTTGCGCTCTTCTTCCCTTTCTTTTTTGGTCTCATGGTGGGGGATATCGCGTATGGCATCATCATTCTCGTTTTTGCCCTGATCGTGAAAAAGAAGTATAAAATGGAGCTCTGGCTCCAGCACCTGATGAACATCCTCATTATATCATCTATCCCGTCTATCTTTTTCGGGTTCATTTTCGGGGAGTTGTTCGGGGATTTCGGTGAAACAATGGGCTGGCTCCATCCCTTAACAATCGCTGGTATCACCTGGAACAGGGTTGAGGCGATAGTGCCCATGCTGATCCTTGCGATTGCGATTGGTGTATTCCATATATTCCTCGGTCTCAGCTTGGGAATCCTCAATGCCGTCGCAAAAAAGAGTAAGAAGCATGTAATAGAAAAAGCCGGAATGATTATCGTCATCACGGGTCTGCTCCTTGTCGTTGGCGGGGCGGCAAAGGTAGTTCCGGAAATCTTCCTTCAGCTCGGCGTGGTACTGATGGTCATTTCTGTGCCGATGATCATTTACGGGGGAGGATTCTTTGGTGTATTCGAGATCATAAGCACCGTGGGAAACATCCTCTCCTATGCCAGGATTATGGCAATCGGTATGGCGTCTGTCATCCTTGCCCTTGTTGCCAACAAGCTCGGGGGGATGATGGACGTAGCAGTGCTTGGATTTTTGATTGCTGCCCTGCTGCATATACTCAATCTTGTGCTTGCGATGTTCAGCCCGTTTTTGCATTCCTTCAGGTTGCATGTTGTGGAATTCAATTCAAAATTTTTTGAGGGCGGGGGAAAATTGTACACACCTTTCAGGAGGGAAAAGGAGGATGAAACCGTGAAATGAACACGGGTCATCCCGCTGGTTTGACAAACATTCTGTACCGCAGATTGACAACTTTTAATCAGGGTAATATCAATAAACTCAAAAAAAAAGAGGATGTGGTAAACATGGTAGATTGGGGTATTCCCATAGGAGCTGGAATTGCATTTGGACTTGGAGCATTGGGAACAGGAATTGCGCAATCAAAGATCGGTTCTGCCGGAGCCGGGACTATTGCGGAGAGACCAGAAACTTTCGGTCTCATGGTGATACTTGTGGCAATTCCTGAAACTCTGGTCATTCTGGGTTTCGTGGTCGCGGCAATGATCATGATCATGCTTGTCTGAACGGAGGGGCAGGTCAAGCGAGAACCGGTAAATCTGCCATGATTTATTGAAAATCGTAAAATTGGTCGTTTGGCGGATCCGGGAACACATTGAGGAACACGTGGGATCGAAAATAACTGTACTGATCCTATAAAAAACAATAACAGGGGTTGGTGAGCGATGTCGATTGAGCAGCTGATTGAATCAGTGGAGGTAAGTGCTGGCGAAAGAATTACGGAATTGAAGGAAAATGCATACAGGCAATCGGTTGAGATACGAAAGGCGGCAGAGGGGAAAGACGAAGCCATCAGGAAGAAGCATCTGGATGCAGTCAGAAAAAATGTAGATGTCGAACGTAACAAATTAATTGCAAAGGTCAAAGACGAAACCCGGATGCAGTTTACCCGGACCAAAGATGAAGTATATAAAAAAGCCTTTTTTGAAGCCCAAAAAATTCTCTCGTCGACACGATCGCGTACAGATTACGAGCAGAATTTCAGAAAAATGTTACAAGAGGTGGTTCTGGAGCTGGAAGGGGAAGATATCCTGCTGCATATCGATAAAAGGGATGAGACCCTCTGTAAAAAATTGTTGTCCGAGAGTAGACTGAACTGCGAGGTGGTTACCGATATTACTACAGCGGGAGGTCTGAACGCTAGCACAAAAGATGGAAAGTTCATCGTATTCAATACGATAGAATCGAGATTTGAGAAGGCGAAGGATCTTTTTAAACCAGAAATATTTTCAATGCTCTACGGTGGTCCGAGTGAACGTGGAGTATGATTATGTAAATGCCCGGATAAAAGGCATGAAAAGTCGTCTGCTCGATCCTCCCGTGCTTGAATCCCTGATCCTCAAACCCGACGTTGATTCTATCATCGCCGAGCTGACAAATACCCCCTATAAAGAGGAGATAGAACGGGCAACCATCCAGTATTCCGGGATAAAGTGTCTCGAGGTTGCCTTACGGAATGATTTCACCAAGGCCTTCAGAAAGATTTTAAGTTTTTTGAAAGGGGGAGAATCTGAAATATACATGAAAATTCTGCTGGGGCGGTGGGATATCCAGAACATCAAAACGATTCTCAGGGGAAAGAATATCCATATGACATCAGCGGAGATCGTCGAATGTCTTGTCCCGGCAGGGCAACTGGATGATACCACGCTTATGGAGCTGATCAAACAGGCGGATGTCAAGGCGGTTATCGATCTCCTAGCAACATGGGGGATCGAATATGCAAAACCATTAACCCGGAATTTTAAGGAATACTCTGAAAAAAGGGACCTGTCTGTTCTTGAGTATGCTATTGACAAATTTTACTATGAAAATGCACTAGACAAACTAGGCGAAGATACCTATGATGATCGCATCATCCTGGATATGATAACCACGGAGATCGATGTGACAAATATCAAAAATGTCCTGAAAATGATACGGGACAAAGTCGAGAATGACGAGGCTGAAGCATTCCTGATCAAGGGCGGCTTTGCACTGGATATCGGGAATTTGCTCTCCATGCTGAAATCGGGGACGCTTGAAGGAGCGATCAAAGTCCTGGATGCCACGCCATACAAATTTCTCTCGGATCTTCCCGCAGATGTGTTCAAGGCAGAAAAGATATCAGTATTTGAGAAAGAACTTGAAAAATATCTGATTAAACGAGGGATCAGCAGGTTTCTTGGTGATCCGCTGAGTATTGCCGTTGCAGTCGGGTATATCTGGGCTAAGCATAACGAGATCACCAATATCAGAATCATCGCGAGGTGCAAGACTGCTGACATAACAGAAAAAGAAATCCGGGAGGAATTGATCTATGTATAGGTTTGTCGTTGTAACCGATCCCGATTCGGCACCGGGGTTCAGGCTTGCCGGTGTGGATGTACTCGAGGTATCCAATCTGGATGAGGCAAAGAAGATCATACCCCCCCTGATATATAAGGATGATACAGGGATCGTTGCGATAAGTGAAGATTTCATGGCAGCACTGGACGAAAAACTGCTGGAAAAAATCGAAAAGACGTACAGACCGATCATTATTCCGATTCCCGCCAGGATAAAGGGTCTCGAGAGAACAAGTTACATCGAACGGCTGTTGCAGAGGGCAATCGGGTATAATATCGTTATTAGGAGGTAGGGCGTCATGATTGCGGGAGTTATATCGAGAATATCGGGGCCTGTGGTTCTTTCGGACCAGATGAGAGGCTCGAAAATGTATGATGTGGTGAAGGTAGGTGCCGAGGAGCTGAACGGAGAGATCATACGCCTTGACGGGGATCTGGCGGTTGTCCAGGTGTATGAGGATACATCAGGCCTGAAGATTGGTGAAAGGGTCCTGAACACCGAAACGCCCCTTTCAGTTGAGCTCGGGCCGGGTCTCCTCTCCTCGATTTATGACGGCATACAGAGACCTCTGCCGGTGCTGGTCAAGAGAAGCGGCAGTTTCATATCCCGTGGTATTTCTGTTGACGGTATCGATATGGAAAAAAAGTGGGATTTTGTTGCATCCGCAAAAAAGGGAGACCGGGTTTCTGGCGGAGACATAGTCGGGACGGTAATGGAGTACAATATTGAGCACAGGATCCTGGTCCCTCCCCCGGTTTCCGGAACCATCAGGGAAATCCACAGCGGTGCGTTTACCGTAAAAGAGCCGGTCTGCATTCTCGATGACGGCACTCCTGTTACAATGCTGCAGAAATGGCCGGTGAGAAAGGGGAGACCCTACAGGAAAAAGCAGGATCCGCGTTCGCTCCTTGTCACCGGGCAGAGAATTTTTGATACCATGTTCCCGGTCGCCAAGGGTGGGACCGCCATGATCCCCGGTGGTTTTGGTACGGGAAAGACGGTAGCGGAACAGACTCTTGCAAAATGGTCAGATACGCAGATTGTTGTGTATATCGGCTGCGGGGAGCGGGGAAATGAAATGACGGATGTCCTGACAGAATTCCCCGAACTTGTGGATCCGCGGACGAAGATGCCCCTTATCCAGAGAACGATCCTGATTGCAAACACGTCGAACATGCCGGTTGCGGCCAGGGAGGCATCGATTTATACAGGAATCACCATGGCAGAGTACTACCGTGACATGGGATATGATGTTGCACTGATGGCCGATTCCACATCACGATGGGGCGAGGCATTACGGGAAGTCTCGGGGAGGCTGGAAGAGATGCCGGGCGAAGAAGGCTATCCCGCCTACCTTGCTACAAGACTTGCGGCGTTCTATGAGCGTGCCGGCAGGGTTGTCTGCCTGGGATCAGACGAACGTTTAGGATCCATTACCATTGTCGGTGCGGTCTCCCCCCCGGGAGGCGATTTCTCTGAGCCCATCACCCAGAATACACTGAGAATTGCCGGGACATTCTGGGCACTGGATACAAGTCTTGCGTACAGGAGACATTTCCCCTCTGTGAACTGGATAAAAAGTTATTCTCTCTATCTCGACAGTATTCAGGAATGGTTTTTGCAAAGTGGATTTGATGAATGGAAAGAGATGCGGGATGTAACCATGTACCTGCTCCAGAAAGAAGTCGAGTTACAGGAAATCGTGCAGCTGGTCGGTCCCGATGCCCTGCCAGAGAGCGAGAAGGCAATTCTGGAGGTTACACGGATGATTCGGGAGGATTTCTTACAGCAAAGTGCCTATCACGAGATCGACTCGTTCTGCCCGCTCGAGAAGCAGTACTGGATGCTCAGGGTGATCCTCAACTTCTATGATCGGACGAGTGAAGCCATGAACAGGGGGGTTGCCCTGAACAAAATCCTGAAACTGCCGTTCAAGCCTGAGATTGGCAGGATGAAGGAACAGGCCGATATCGATAAAATCAAGAATCTCATGGGGGAGATCGACAAGAATATTGCATCACTTGAGGTGGAAAAATGAAGCCGGTCAGCCTGCTGACAAAAGAGTGCAAGACGGTAAACTATGTTTCCGGGCCTTTGATTTTTGTCCAGTCTGTTAAAGGGGTCTCCTATGGTGAAATCGCACAGATCACTCTGCCGAACGGCGAAGTGAGAACAGGGCAGGTACTGGATATCTCGCGGGACCTCGCCGTTATCCAGGTATTTGAGGGAACCAGCGGAATCGACAATAAAGAGACCCGGGTGCAGTTTACCGGAAAACCCCCTACTATAGATGTGTCCATTGACCTGCTGGGGAGGATCCTGAATGGCGTGGGAAAGCCCCGTGACGGCGGTCCCGATATCATCCCGGAAACAAGTCTGGATATCAACGGGATGCCGATTAACCCGTATGCGAGGGACAAACCAGCAGACTTCATCCAGACGGGGATGTCCACGATTGATGCATTAACCACTCTTGTCAGGGGTCAGAAACTCCCGATATTCTCCGGTGCCGGTTTGCCTGCAAACAAGCTTGCCGCCCAGATCGCACGACAGGCAAAAGTACGCGGCGAAGGAGAGAACTTTGCAGTGGTCTTTGTCGCCATGGGGATCACTTATAAGGAAGCATCGTTCTTTATGGATGATTTTGAAAGGACCGGTGCCCTTGAACGCGTGGTCTTTTTCATGAACCTTGCCGATGACCCGACCATCGAGAGGATAGCCACTCCCCGGTGCGCCCTGACTGTCGCAGAATACCTCGCATTCACCCATAATCTTCACGTCCTTGTGATCCTGACGGACATGATCAACTATTGTGAGGCGTTAAGAGAGATTTCCACGGCAAGGGAGGAGGTCCCCGGAAGGAGAGGGTATCCCGGCTACATGTATACAGACCTTGCCTCCATATACGAACGTGCCGGAAGGATCAAAGGGGCAAAAGGGTCCATCACCCAGATCCCCATCCTGACCATGCCTGACGATGATATCACCCATCCGGTGCCGGATCTCACCGGCTACATTACTGAAGGACAGATCGTCCTCTCAAGGGATCTGTACAGGAGGGGGGCGAACCCGCCCATCGATGTCCTTCCCTGTCTCTCCCGGCTCATGAACCTCGGCATCGGTGCAGGAAAGACGCGGGAGGATCACAGGAATGTAGCTGACCAGCTTTATGCTTCATACGCTTACGGGAGAGATCTGCGGAGGCTGGTCGCGATCGTCGGAGAAGAAGCATTAACAGAACTGGACAAAAAATACCTGAAGTTTGCAGACGAGTTCGAGAAGAAATTTATCACGCAGGGTGATGAAAACCGGAGCCTTGAACGGACGCTGGAGATCGGCTGGGATCTCATGTCCATGTTGCCGGAAGAGGAATTGAAACGGATAAAACGTGAATACATCCAGAAGTATCACCCGGCGTTCAGAAAGGGATGAGCGATGGAACAGGTTAATCCCACGAGGATGGAACTCATCAAGAAAAATGCACAGATCAAGCTCGCAGAGCAGGGGCGGGACCTTCTGCGGGAGAAAATGGATGCTCTCATCCAGGAGTTTTTCAACATCATGGAATCCGTTTCAAAATCCCGACTGGATTTGGAGACTGTTGCTGCTTCGGCACAGCGCTCGCTCCTGAGCGCTCTTGCGGTTGATGATTCAGTAACCCTGAAGTCTGCATCCTTTGCAACGCGGAAAGGGCTTTTTCTTGATATCAAGGGGAAAAATATCATGGGCGTTCCTGTTCCTGTACTTGAGAAAATAAGAGTGTCAAAGAGTATCTTAGAGAGGGGCTATAGTATTATCGGGGTGAGTGGCAGGATCGATGAAACTGCAGAAAAGTTTGAGATGGAACTGGATCTGATCATTGGTCTCGCAGAAACCGAGACTGCACTGAAAAGACTCGGAGGCGAGATCCAGATGACGCGGAGGCGAGTGAACGCGCTGGAACAGGTGCTCATCCCGGATTTGAAGAAACAGGCAAAGTATATTGAAAATACCATCGATGAGCGCGAGCGTGAAGATCTCTTCCGGTTAAAAAAGGTAAAAAAGATTATTGAACGCAAGAAAAAGGCACAACAACTGAAGACCGGTCAGTAGAATTGATGAGGGGAATTTGATAGTATGACCCACGCTACATCCTGTGTCATAGGTTTAAAGGCCGTGCCTTTTTTTAAAAATTGAGGTAATCCCGGAAGACTTATTATTATAATATATATCGCTTTTTTTCTGTCCTTCAGGTAGTGGTTTATTCATCAATTCCTTTGCCTTGCATGCCGCCTGCTCTATCCGTTCCCTGCATCTCCCTATTGCAATGTCCTTTAATTTCCCAATTTTTTTATCGCTGTCGAGTGGCATATCCTTGAGGACCAAAACATGATCATTGTGTGTAATCCTTTGAAGGGGATATATACTTTCCCCCTCGGAAGCAAAATTCTGTATCAGGATCCGTGATCGGGAACTGCTATTGGGCATCGAGCCCGCGATCTTTTTATCCCGTTGCCTGTAATAATTACAAGAGATGATCCCTGCACGTCTTGATGCAACACCGCGTATGAGCAGAAAAATTCTTCTTTTTATCCTTATATCCGGAATCTCGATGTTCGATCAGATCAGGAATGTATTCTCCTCCCGTAGCAGCATAAACGGAATGAAATCTGCACACGATGTCAGGGGACTTATCCGACTCTTGAACCACAAGGACCCGGATGTTCAGTATGAATCTGCGGCGGCACTTGGTGATATCGGGAACCCGATTGCAGTGGACCCCCTGATTGCAGCATTGAAAAACGATGAATTCAGTGGCGTGCGGTGGAAGGCCGCAGAATCCCTCTCAAAACTGGGGGCTCCTGCAGTTGAACCGCTTATAGGGGCACTGCGACACGATAATGATGACGTGCGGTGGAAAGCGGCAATAGCACTTGGGGAGATTGGTGATCCGAGAGCTATCGAACCTCTCCTCATACTGCTCAGCGATAAAGACCGGTTTGTCAAAAGTCATGCCGCTCTTGCACTTGGGGAGATTGGTGAACCCGCGGTCGATCCCCTCATACGATCACTTCGTGATGGTGATGGAAATCTTCGATGGGGTGCTGCCATAGCACTGGGGAAAATTCGTGATAAACGGGCGATCGAGCCACTTATCCGGGCACTTGCGGACAAGTACGAAAATGTCCGTGCCGAATCTGCCATGTCACTCGCAGGAATTGGAAAACCTGCATTGGCTCCACTTCTGCATTTTTTAAAATTTTCCGGTGGAGCTGCGCGACTTGAAGTTGTCGCAGCTCTTGGTGAATTACGCGAAACTGACGCAATTCAACCGCTAATCCAGATGCTTGAGAATGCAGATGAAGACGAACGAAAAGCAATAGCTGATGCACTTGATGCAATTCTGATTCCAACCGTTGAACCCCTTATACAGAAACTTCGGAACGGCCCCCATCAAAAGAATGAAAAGAGCAGTTAAGATAGAAATGAAGGAGGATAACATGGAGGAACAGTCCCCTGCAGGGACGAAAATTCAACGTCTCATAGCCGCTCTGTCAGATCCATCGATCGACATACGCCACCAAGCTGTGCAGGAGCTTGGCAACTTGGGCATACCTTCGGTTGAACCTTTGATTCATGCGCTTGAAGAGGCTATCGATAACGATCATCGCTGGTATGCAGCACTCGCTCTATCCTATGTCGGTGCTCCGGCAGTAGATTCCCTGATTTCTGCCATGCGGGATCATCCCGGGCATGAATTCAGGAAATTTGCAGCAGCAGCCCTGGGAACTATCGGCATTCCTGCAATAGAACCATTAATCGATGCGATGGCATCTAATGACCGAGAATTGCGGGGATTTCTGTCCAGCGCTCTCTGCCGGATCGGAAAACCTGCTGTCATTCCCCTTACGCGGCGACTTGATGATGCCGATGATATTATCAGGTCGTGTGCTACCCTTACCCTGTGGCAGATGGGCGAAACCGGGCTTCCCTCGATGGTGAATAAAATGCAGGAGGAAAAATAAATGCGTGGTACTTTTTTATATAACCAGTCCTCATTTTTCCCCTTATCATCATAACACGAACAGATAAATCAGCTCACGCGAAATCGTACCGGTATGCTTGTGCTCTCGCCAGCGATGGAGGCTTATGAAAAGTCGCTGATGGACGACCTCCTTCTCGCAATAGCGATAGCCAAAAAAGCCCGGTCCCGTGGGCTCGATCCTTCGACCGATATCGAGATTCCTATTGCCAGTGACCTTGCTGACCGTGTTGAAGCTCTTCTGGGAATTAAAGGCGTGGCGGAGCGGATACGCGAGCTGGAATCTGATATGTCCCGGGAAGAGGTCGCCCTGCGAATAGGCGATGATTTCGTTGCCCGGAAATTTGGTGAGACATCGAACGAACAGATTCTCGATCATGCCATCCGTACAGCGATGGCGCTGCTGACCGAAGGTGTAGTGGCGGCACCCACTGAAGGGATCGCTAAAATCGGGCTCGGGAAAAACGATGATGGGAGCCAGTACCTGAAAATTTTTTACGCCGGTCCAATTCGAAGTGCGGGTGGGACGGCACAGGCACTCTCGGTTCTTGTTGGTGATTATGTCCGCCGGCAGCTCGGCATCAACCGTTACAATCCCCGCCAGGAAGAAGTTGAGCGGTATATCGAGGAGATCCGGCAGTACAACACCATCATGAACCTCCAGTACCTGCCCAGCGAACTGGAAATCCGGCTGATAGTCGAAAATTGCCCGGTATGCATTGATGGCGAAGCGACTGAACAGGAAGAGGTATCGGGACACCGCAACCTGGAGCGGGTGGAGACCAACACGGTGCGGGGTGGTATGGCACTGGTCCTTGCAGAAGGGATTGCCGGGAAGGCTCCCAAACTCAAGAGCAAAGTTGAAATGATGAAGATGGATGGCTGGGACTGGCTGGGCAAACTCATTAAAAATAAAACAGATGAAGGAACGGTCAGCATTAAACCCTTGGATAAGTACCTTCGCGACCTGATAGGTGGAAGACCCGTATTTTCGTATCCCATGCGGAAAGGAGGATTCCGGCTCCGGTACGGGAGGTCCCGGAATACCGGGTTTGCTGCAGCGGGTCTCCATCCCGCAACCCTGTATATCCTCGGGGAATTTCTTGCAGTCGGCACACAGATGAAGACCGAACGTCCGGGCAAGGCATGCGGGGTTGTACCGGTTGATTCGATCGAAGGACCGACGGTGCGTTTACAGAATGGTGATGTGTTCAGGATTGACGATGAGGCGACAGCGAAAAAACTTGGTCCCGAAATTGAAAAAATCCTTGATGTCGGCGAGATTCTCGTCTCGTTTGGTGAATTTCTCGAGAATAACCACCCGCTTATACCCTCTGGCTATTGTGAGGAGTGGTGGCTGCTTGAGGTTAATGCCGGGACAAAGCCTCCAAAAAATGAAGAAGAAGCCGTTACTCTGGCGAGAACCGGAGAATATCTCCATCCTGCGTACACATGGTTCTGGGACGATCTTTCTGTTGACCAGATCCTCATTCTTGCTGACGCAGTTACCCGGCAGGGAAAACTTGTGGAGGATTTCCTGCAGATACCGAATGAACCCTCAACAAAAATAATTCTTGAAGAACTGCTCATCCCTCACGAGGTGCGTAAGGGTAATATCCAGATCAAAATTTTTCGTGCGTTCATTATCTGCCTGGGGCTTGATGAAAACCTGAAAAAATGCGATGCTTGGTCTGATGCACCTTATGATACACCATTCAATCTTGTTACGCATCTTTCCCGGATGAAACTCCGGTCACGTGCGGGCACGAGAATAGGTGGACGGATGGGCAGGCCAGGAAAATCCAAACCCCGAAAAATGAATCCCCCTCCGCATGTCCTTTTCCCTCTCGGCGACTCCGGAGGTTCCCGGCGATCATTCCAGTCTGCATCCAATCACACTGCGGAAGTGGACGCAGCAATCACGGATATCGATTTTCAAAAGGAAGGGGGGATCATTGAGATCGAAGTCGGCAGGCGGAGATGCACCGAATGTCAGGAGATTACGTATACCAACAGATGTGAAATGTGTGGAGCACATACCGTTGCGATAACTACCTGTCCCAAATGCGGGAGAGAAACGTTAATGGAGCGGTGTCCCGGTTGCGATGTCCCGACCACCTGCAATCAGAGAATTTCCCTGAATGTAAAAGGGGAGTATGCAAAGGCTATGGATCGGCTGGGACTCAAACCCGGTAGTGTGGCACTTGTCAAGGGAGTAAAGGGGGTCATATCCCGGGAAAAAGCAGTGGAAGCGATGGAGAAGGGAATCCTTCGGGCAATCCAGAACATCTTTGTCTTCAAGGATGGCACAACACGGTTTGACATGATTGACCTGCCGCTCACCCATATCCGTCCCAACGAGGTGAGGGTTTCAGTTGAGAAACTCCGTTCGCTCGGGTATATCAAGGATACCCGGGGATATGATCTCCAGAACGGATCGCAGGTTGTTGAGCTGCGTGCTCAGGACCTTCTCATATCAGATTCATGCGCTGAATATATGGTGAACGTGGCGAAGTTCATGGATGACCTTCTCGTCAAATGTTATGGACTCGATCCATTCTATAATGTTAAAAAACCCGATGATCTCGTTGGGCACCTTGTTATCGGTCTTGCTCCCCACACGAGTGCCGGTGTCCTTGCCCGGATTGTCGGATTCACCCGGGCAAATGTCGGTTATGCCCACCCGTTCTTCCATGCTGCCAAGCGCCGGAACTGCTTCTACGGTGATACCGAGGTTGAGATATATGATGGAAAGCACTGGAAAAAATCTCCTGTACGGAAATTTGTCCTGGAAAATTTTGATGTAAGCCGCCCGGGTATTGACAGGCTGGGAACCTACTATTCCGATCCGACACAGCCGTATTTTACCCGAACCGTTGATACGGGGGGGATTATGCATATCCGAAGGATTACTTCAGTATCCATTCACCGTTCCCCTGAAACGCTTCTCCATTTCATTACAAAACGCGGAAAGGAAATTGTGGTTACCCCCGATCATGCGATGCTTACCTGGGACACAATGTACCTTCGGAAGATAAGGGCGTTGGAGCTCAAAGTCGGGGACCCGGTTCCCGTACTCGAAGGTGCAAACGTTATTGCCGACTATATTCAGTCCATTGAGATAGTGCCGGCTCCGGAAGAGCGGGTATACTGCCTTACCGTTGCAGACGATCACACACTTGTCGCGAACGGAATCTTCACCGGACAGTGCGATGGAGATGAAGACTGTATTATGTTGCTTCTTGACGGGCTGATCAACTTCTCGCGCTCGTTCCTGCCCCAGACCCGGGGAGGTTCGATGGATGCCCCGCTTGTGCTGACGAGCAGGATAGATCCTGCTGAAATAGATAAGGAAGCCCTGAATATCGATGTCTGCGATCACTATCCTCTTGAACTGTACACGAGCGCACTTGCGTATGTTGAGCCCAAAACGATCAAAGGGATTATTGACCGGGTTGACAAGAGGATTGGCACTCCGGCACAGCTCGAAGGATTCCAGTTCACTCACGATACATCGGACATATCGGCCGGACCAATCGAATCAATGTATACCCAGCTCAAGACCATGACCGAAAAACTCGAGGCAGAACTTGTCCTGGCCGAAAAGATACGTGCAGTCGATGCCGATGACGTCGCGGAACGGGTGCTTACTACCCATTTCATCCGCGACCTGATGGGTAACCTCTCAGCGTTCTCAAAGCAGAAGTTCCGTTGCACGAAATGTAACACGAGCTACCGGCGGATGCCCCTAGCCGGTAAATGCACGAAGTTTAAGGGGAAGGGAATCTGCAACGGGAATATCATCCCGACCGTCCACGAAGGATCGGTGAAGAAATATCTTGCGATGTCCCGGGAGATCTGCAGGAAATACAAGGTGTCTGAGTACACCAAGCAAAGGGTTGAAGTGCTTGACCTTGCGATTACGTCAACATTTGGTGAGGAGAAACAGCAACAACTTGGCCTTGCCGATTTTATGTAGAATCAGACCGCTGATTGAGATCGGGTTTTATTGGGATCGATAACGGAAGAGCGCAATCTCCACCAGTCAGCAGGTACCGTCTCTTATGTTTCAGCAATATCAGCATCAACCGGCTCATCGAAAAAATGATACTTCGCTTAAGATTTTACCGGGTTGTATTTCAGGTGAACTTATGAGGTATGCCTATAAAATACCGGTATACCCTCTACGTCCGCGAGGATTACTTTAAGGTCAGTGTGATAGCTCAGGTTTTTTCAACTGAAAGTGGCATAAGATTCTTTTACACTCAAAGCCTTTTCTTATCCTGCAATAATAGTAATCTAAGCGAGAATATCTAAGAGGTCAACAGAGGCGGACTCAAGATCCGTTCCCGTAGGGGTTCGCAGGTTCAACTCCTGCTTCTCGCACTCTTTTATCTAATCTATTCAGAGTCAATAAGAAGTCAAACTCTCGTATCTGTATTCCCAGAAAGCAGAGGCAAGAATATCGGCAATTTTCCTTTTTATTTGAATCTGCAGAAACACAAACGATCCATTGATTTTGTGGATGTTCCGAGATTTTCCGGTCGAACCATAATATTCCTTTAGCTCGCGTTCACTTCCTTAACTTTCATATCGATTATTGTGCCGATTAAAAGTATAGTCCAATACTGCTGATTGTTTTTAACTAATATTTTCAATCAACACTTACAATCATCACAGTTAGATAAGTTTAAATATTTTTAAAAAAAAGGAGATAGTACCACAATTGTTATATGAGGAACGTGAGGGATTGTGGTTTCCGGGTTATTATAAGGAAGTGAACGGAGTGAGTGAAAAAACCACGAAATCGGGAATGAGAGGAAAAACAGGAAGGATTTCATCCCGCGGAAATTCCGTGAAGGATGATGTTCAGGATCATTTCAGCGTGCTGGATGAACTTGCTGCCAGGCTTGAGGAATATTATGCACTGTCAACGATGCCCGCCGGATGCAGCGGGGGTTATTATGATTGAAGGTTTGGACACCGGGCGAGTGATGGAACCGTGTGCGAATGCCAGTATCCCCGCGATCCCTTTGTGCAGTGTCAGGACCTACTGGCAATGGTATGCCTTGATGATTTCACTGCCGGGAGAGATACGGACCCCGGGTGTCTTCCAGTAATTACGAGGAGATGACAATCGGAGAACGGGACATGACAACGACCGACATCGCGTTTGAGATGGACATGAAGTGGATGAGGTTTGCGGACCTGCTGGTTGATACCGGTGTTGTCACCGATACCCTGGAGAACAGGAAGTCTCAGGAAAAACCGGATGGCGGTAACCGGGTTCAGTGATCGTGAAAATTCTGAAATCGCCGTTTTTTGTAAATTTGACCTGAGAAAACAAGAAATTGAGGATGAAATGGAAAACGTTGTGAAAGATTCAATAAAAGAGGTTAAAATCACTGATGTAACGGCAAATCCGGCTCCGCTGGGTCTGCTTGCATTCGGCATGACGACCGTTCTGTTAAACCTGCATAATGCCGGATTCTTTGCACTGGGATCTACGATCTTTGCAATGGGGATATTCTTCGGGGGTATCGCCCAGGTGATTGCAGGAATCATGGAATGGAAGAAGAATAACACGTTCGGTACAACCGCGTTTATTTCGTTTGGTTTTTTCTGGATATCACTCGTCAGCATGATTCTGTTGCCTAAACTCGGTATGAGTGATCCCATGCCCAAAGAAGCATTCGTGGCATTTCTCACCCTGTGGGGCCTGTTCGCTTTTGTTATGTTTATTATTACGCTGAAATTGAACAAAGCATTACAGATCGTCTTCGGGCTGCTGACCGTTTTGTTCCTCCTCTTGATCGCAGGCAATGCTTCCGGGAGTGAGCTGATTTTGCAGATTGCCGGTATTGATGGTGTTATCTGCGGGCTCACCGCGATGTATACGGGTCTGGCGCAGGTCATGAATGAGGTGTACAAAGAACCGATGATCAATCTCGGCTGACCGGTTGAATTTTAGAGATTTTTAAAGAGGAAATGGAGATGGACATGGGAGAAATCAGCACTGAAATGAACACTAACTGGCCGGAAGGTACCGGCCTGCTGTCAGGGACGGACATGGTACCTGACTCTATCGACTGCAGAACAAACATTGACGGGACCCTGGATTATACACCGGTTCCGCTGGCATTGAAAAATTTATGGTTATTCAAGAACGGAGGAGAAAGAAATGAAGTTTGTTGATGACATGAAAATCGGGAAGAAACTTTTAGGAGGATTCCTGATTGTTGTAGTTATACTTGCAATTGTAGCCGCGTATGGCTATATGAACGCCCAGAGTTCGGCAGTAAGAAGTGCCGAGATGTATAATGAACGCCTGTTACCGATAGTGGCTCTTGGTGATGTCCAGGCCGATTTCCAGCAAATGCGGGCTGAAGCGTACCGGTATACATACATCCCGGAGTCACGGGCGACCCTGGATACCACCATAGCAGATCTTAATACGAATATCAAGAAGAACATGGACGTATACCGTGCAAATAGCCTGACCGATGTGGAAAAAGCCGATCTGGCAAAATTTGATACGAATTATGCAACGTTCATGCAGGAGTATGCTGCGCTTCAGGCCAATGCGAAGGCAAACAACATGGCAGCGGTTACTGCAGCCCTGACGGCAGGTTCACCCTTAATCAATGCCCGCACGGCAACCGTTGCAGCGTATAAGGATATTATCACCATCAATGAGAATAAGGCGAAGGTCCTGGCAGACCAGACTGCGGCTGATGCAGCAACGGCAAGCCTGTTCCTGGCAATTCTGACCATTGCGGGTATCGTGATCGCGATAGTACTGGGACTCTACCTTTCAAGGAGCATCACCAGTCCGATAGATGATGTCAAACGGAACCTTGACGAGCTCAGCAAAGGCCACCTTGGCAACCGGATGAAACTGTCCCGGAAAGATGAGATCGGCGAAATGGCAGGTACCATGGACACGTTCTCAGAAGACCTCCAGAAGAACGTTGTCGGCTCCATGAAGAAGATCGCTGACGGCGACCTGAACGTTATGGTTATGGCAAAGGACCCGCAGGACGAGATTACCCCGGCGCTCATGAACACCGTCACCTCGCTCCAGGGCCTGGTCACCGAAACCAGGATGCTCACTGAAGCAGGGGCAAACGGCAAACTGGATGTCCGGGGCAATGCGGACCACTTCAAGGGCGGCTACAAGGAGATCGTTGTGGGTGTCAACAATACTCTCGACGCGATCATCGGACCCCTGAACGTATCGGCCGAGTATATGGACCGGATCAGCAAAGGCGACATTCCGGCCAGGATCACCGACCAGTACAAGGGCGATTTCAACGAGATCAAGAACAACTTAAACCAGTGCATTGACGCCATCAACCTGCTGGTTAAGGACAGCCAGATGCTGGCAGCCGGAGCAGTTGACGGCAAACTGGATGTCCGAGCCGACGCATCCAAGCACCAGGGAGATTTTTAAAAAGACCATTGAAGGTGTCAATCACACGCTCGACGCGATCATCGGACCCCTGAACATGACCGCCGAGTATATGGACCGGATCAGCAAAGGCGACATCCCGGCCAGGATCACCGACACGTACAAAGGCGATTTCAACGAGATCAAGAACAACTTAAACCAGTGTATCGACGCCATCAACCTGCTGGTTAAGGACAGCCAGATGCTGGCAACCGGAGCGATTGACGGCAAACTGGATATCCGAGCCGATGCATCCAAGCACCAGGGAGATTTTAAAAAGACCATTGAAGGTGTCAACAATACCCTTGACGCGATCATCGGACCTCTCAACGTTGCCGCCGAGTATATGGACCGGATCAGCAAAGGCGACGTCCCGGCCAGGATCACCGACCAGTATAAGGGCGATTTCAACGAGATCAAGAACAACTTAAACCAGTGTATCGACGGACTTGGCGGGCTTGTTGAGGCAAGTGAAACGCTCAAGCGGATGGCAGTCAATGACCATTCAAGAGGCGTGGAAGGAAACTATTTAGGAGTATTTGCCGATATCAAGACCTCGGTGAACACGGTCCGGGACCGGGTCAACCACATTGCCGACTCCCTGGCTTTGATCAGTAAAGGAGACCTGTCAGAATCCGAGGTATATCACAAGATTGGGAAACGGTCGGATAAAGACCGGGTAGTACCGTCATTCATCGGGACATTTGACGCACTCCAGAACCTGACAAAAGACGCAAACATGCTGTCCAACGCGGCAGTTGAAGGAAAACTATCCACCCGTGCCGATGCGACGAAGCATCACGGCGAGTATAAGAAGATCATCGAAGGAGTCAACCAGACCCTGGAATATTTCACCGCGCCACTCAACGAGGCCATGCGGGTTGCCGATACCTATGCAAAAGGCGATTTCACGAAACGGTTTGACGACCGTCTGCAGGTCCAGGGCGACTTTGCCCGGTTCAAGAAATCGTTGAACAATGTCGGTGTGCAGGTCTCCAAAGCGCTCCTGAAAGTCACCGAGCAGATAAACCAGCTTGCAGCCGGTGCACAGGAAGCCACGGCCAGTGTTGAAGAAGTATCCGCAGGTTCAGCCCAGATCGCCAAGAACGCCGGTGCCGTCAGCCTGAACGCGGAAAAGAGCGGTGAAGGCATCAAGCAGGTCTTACGGGCAATGGAAGACCTGTCAACCACGGTCCAGGAAGTGGCGACAAAGGCAGAAGCAGTTGCCCAGGTCGCCAAGAAATCCGAGGAACTGTCCCAGAAAGGTTCAGACCTTGCCTCGAAGGCAGACCGGGGAATGGTCGGGATTACCAAGTCCTCAACCGAGGTCAACGGGATTATCCTTGATATCAAGTCCCAGATGGACAAGATCGGGGATATTGTCGTATTGATCGCAAACCTCGCCAACCAGACCAACCTTCTCGCCCTGAACGCAGCCATTGAAGCTGCCCGTGCAGGAGAGGCAGGCCGCGGGTTTGCGGTTGTTGCCACCGAAGTCAAGTCCCTGGCTGAAGAGTCCGAGAACTCGGCCGAGAAGATCCGCCAGATGATCGGCGAACTCCAGAAACAGACCCAGCGTGCCGTCGAGAATGTTGAAAAGTCAACCAGCGAGGTCAAAGAAGGCGGTATTGCCCTGTCCCAGACCCTGGAGGTCTTCAACAAGATTGTTGCATCCATCGACGAGATCAACAAAAATATCAATGACGTGGCAGCATCTGCAGAAGAACAGGCAGCTTCTGTCGAAGAAGTGACCGCAAGCGTGACCGAAGTCAACGGGCTGATCAATGATACCGCCAAGGAAGCCACGGACTCGGCAGCAGCAAGCGAGGAATCATCCGCTGCAATCGACCAGATCACCAAGATTGTCCAGAATGTGACCGTCATTGCAGACCAGGTCACAAAAGAAGTTGGGAAATTCAGGGTCCGGGCAGGTTCAGATGACGCCGCCGCTGACAATGACTTTGCAACGGATGATGGCGAGGATTCGCAGGCCCCCCTCCACCGGATCACAAAAGCTGGATCTTCCAGTTCAGCGCGGGCTGCATAAAGCAGTATCTTACGAGGTCGGATCATGAAACAGAACACGGATGAAAAAACCGGGACCCCCACCCCGGTTTCCGCAAAGCGGACCAGCAGAGGTGCGGTGCAGGGTGGACTGGAATCAGGGTCAAATACGGTCCAGGTAGTGGAGTTCTTACTGGGCAAGGAACACTTTGCCGTTGACCTGTTCAACGTCAGGGAAGTTGTGGAATATAAAACAATAACCCAGTTGCCCGACACCCCTGCATATATCAAGGGGATCATTGATCTGCGCGGTGAAATTACCACTATCATCGATCTGAAAGAACGTCTGAACATTACCCGGCAATCCGGTGCAACCGATGAAAACAGCCGGATCATCGTCCTCGACGATAGCATAACCGAATCCAAGACCGGAATCATGGTGGACAATGTGTCCTCCGTGACAACCTTTGATCGTTCCGCAGTAGATACCAGCACGTCCATGGTAGAACAGAACAATTCTGCCATTATCGGGATAATCAAAAAGAAGATTCGGGTCAAGGACCGGGATGCCCATGAACTCCTGATCCTTATCGATATCAAACGACTTGTTTCGGACGAGAGCGTTAAACTGGATATAACCAACCTGGCAGGCGCCGATGAGGTCACAGCGTAAAATATTTTTTTCCTGGTAGGAGGATGTTAGCGATGTTAATGTTGAACAGACCGGAAATACTCCCCCCCACCCCCCTGGTATCAGGGCATGGTTCGAACTCAGGTAATTGCCGGAGAATATCAGTACTTTATGTCGATGATAGCCCGGCACTGGCGAATATGATCTGTTTGTACCTCGACCGGGACGGGGAAATGATGGTCGATACATCGCTCTCTGATGAGGATGCCATGAATAAACTGAGGTATATCTCCTATGATGTGATCGTTACCGACTATAACCGTGAAGACAACGAAGGAAACGAACTCCTGCGGAATGTCCGGGCCAAGGGGGAGATGATTCCCTTTATCTATTTCGTGGCGTTCAGGGTTACCCGGTATGAAGACGAGGCACACCTGCTCGGGCAGGTTACCTTCATAGAAAAAATGGGAAGTTCCGGTGCAAATTTAACTAAACTCCGCCAGGCTATTTTTGAGGCGGTTCCGGAAGACAGGATCAGGCCGGTGGTTCGTGCAGGACAATGTGCGGTTGGGCCGGATGGCACAGCAAAATCATGATCTCCGTGCTCTATGTCGATGATGAGCAGTTCCTTCTTGAGATCGCAAAATTGGTGATTACTCAGTACAAACCACTTAACTATACCCGGCAAAGACCTGGTGCACATAGTTCAAAATCATGGACTCTGTGATTGAACCTAATCTTTTTTTAATCGTTCTTTTACAAATGAGCAGAAACCATCGATATTATTGATGTACACTTTACCGTTAGCGAACCGGTTCTGGTTGTTTTGTGTCTGAACCCGTTTGAAACAAGCCCATTATCACTTCTGACGGGCACGTAGTGTATGCACAACCAGGAGCACATTGATGACGGGGAACATTCAACTGGTTGTATTGAGAAAATCTAACACCATGACCAGAACCGGTCTAGAAGAGATGTGGTGAACTCACGGTTCAGTTATCTCCCATGAGTCCGGTAATCTGCAATCACCCCGATATCGGTGCTGTATGGACTTCAGTCTGTTTGTTCAGGGAATCGTCATCGGTTTGACCCTTGCCGTACCGGTTGGTCCGATAGCCCTCATATGCATTCACCGGACAGTAAGTGATGGAAGACTCCATGGGATCTTATCCGGTATGGGAGTAGCGACCTCAGATTCATTCTATGCTGCCATCACGGTTCTTGGCCTCACGTTTATTTCCGGTGTGATAATCTCCCAGCAATATCTTTTCCGGTTCCTTGCCGGCATAGTTTTAATCCTTGTTGGCATCCGGATTTTCATGTCCGTACCCTTGTGTGTCAGCATAAAGACTGTACACGAGACGTACCTGAAGGATTACCTGTCCATGGTTGCCATTGCCATTGCAAATCCCCTCACACTCATCTTCTTTTTGATAATGCTGCCGGGATTTGGGATTGTGATCGACTGCACATCTTTTGTGTCTGCTGCGGAATTTGTTGCCGGAGTTTTTTTTGGTTCTACGGTATGGTGGATCATTCTTTGCGGGGCAATCGGTTCGGTGCGTACCCACCTCGGTGGAGAAACACTTCGATTGATCAATCGTGTATCAGGACTCCTGATTTCCTGTTGTGGTGCCGGCATGCTCATCCTGCTCATTATGACAAGAGGACAATTTGGATGAACTACCTGTTTTTTGAACATTCTCCTGCATCGGAACGTTTTTGTGTGTGATACTACCTTCCCCGGGGATTTCAAATAAAAGATATGGCTGAATTATCCGGTATTCTACTGTTTTTAGGTACTTCAACTACCCCGGGAAGGATTAATTATATTTTCTCTTGCGCTAAAAATTAAGCACTAAATAAAAAGCATAAAAAGGGATGAAAAAGAGGAGAGGTTGTACTGACAGACAAGAAACCGGGATCACCTCCGGGCGATGAGATAATAAGGGTAAAACTGCCCCAGAAACGAAACCGGGAAATGTTTGGGAATGCCGAACTTATGATGGGGGCAAACCATATCCGTGTCCGCTGTTTCGATGGTGTGACCCGGATGGGGAGAATCAAGGGAAAAATCAAAAAGAAAGTCTGGATCCGTGAAGGCGATATTCTCATTATCATTCCCTGGAACTTTCAGGATGAAAAATGCGATATTATCTACCGGTACACCGGCCCACAGGTCGAGTGGCTCCGGCGCAATAATTATCTTTAATCTTCAGTTTTCCTATTTTAAAAAAAACGTTATCAGATTGATTTGATGCGGACTTCAAATATTTTGATGACCAGCATCATATCTGTAGAACCATCGTTCTTAAATCTGAATTTTATTTTATGGTTGGTTGGATCTGGAATCCTTTGTACCTTATATGATTGCGGAATATTCCATGAATTCCAGATATAGTTATCCCAGGCAACCGAATAATCCTGAATTTGATCGTATGTATATACTATTTCAATCTCGTTTGGATTAGGAATAGCGGTCTCGTTGAAATATGGTTCCCCTACCAATGACATCTGTACCGTGCCAATACCTTCTTTTGCCATAATATTCGTGCTGGTAATATTGATGAGATTTATTACCATCTTGTTTGTTGTACTATCAAAGAACCACCGTGGCTCGGCGAGCATAACCGATCCAGTCACATCATGCCTGCGCAGTGCCACCGCTCCATTCTGGAGTGAAATATCTGTCTGTGAGCTCATCGATTCATAGCGAAGCTCACCGGGAATAAACCTGGTATTGGGAATATAGGGAGGGAGGTATGACTCGGTGCCCGCAAAATTATTGATCTCGATGGTTGATGAGGGTGTACCGGAACTTGAATTATATACGGTCAATGATCCCCCACCAATTTTGAGTGAGGTCTCTTTGAACGGCACGGTCTTGTATGCCAGGCTTTTTATATCATTTTGCAATACAATCATGTTCTTTTCCATGATCTTCTCATCAGCACTCACCTGCTGCTGAAGGAGCAAAGGATATCCATAGAGTGTCACAAGACCGATACCAACAATCACCATTCCGAAGATAAGCATGAACCCAATCGCTTCGGAAACTCCGCTTTCAATTGATCTCGTATTCTTAACCATTATAACCACTCGAATTATAACTGATCTTGTTCAATCCCTTTCCTGTTGTATTTCCCGCTATTCCCCGTGTGGCACCCACTCCGGCGAGCGCAACATGCGTCTCAAGAGATCCCCGTGATATCATAACATCCTGATCAACCGGATTTGCACCGGGACCGATCTCGACAAAATAATTCTTCCCGGCGATATCATCGGGGATATCAAAACGGGTGGTAATCGTCCCATCTCTCGGAGCAATTGAATATACATCAACGATCCGCGTGGAAATACCATTGCCGATATCAGTAAAGGCGACATAAGACAGCCTGTTGGCGGGATCTTCCATGATGTTTGTGTTCACCAGGAGGAGCATTACAATAAGAAGTCCCATGAGTACTCCGCTGATCATGATGTACTCGATAAGGTTTGCCACTCCGGATTCGGTATAGCGCTGGTTACAGGGACGTCCAGTTTTCATCATATTCTGTCACCCCGTTATTATAATGAATGAGAGCATAGGAATGGGTATCCTGCGGAGTTTGAGGTAATATAACCGTATATCTTACAATTGCATTCTTGCGGTTCATTGCAATAGCAGTAATATCGCTATTAACTAACGTGGAATTCGAAACAGTTGTGTTGTATTCTATAACTCCCGTAAGATCCCGGATATCATTTTTCGGAAATTCGATTACACTCTCCGCAGTAGTCTGTCCAACCACGGTGGACTGGTTGATGATAATTGCCAGGAAGAAGAAGCTGAAACTTATCAGGAACCCCATAAGGATAATCCATTGGGCATCATCATTCAGTCGCGCCACATCAGCACCTCCACAAGTACAGCACGGTCCTGAACAGGGAAATAATTATTACCACAGACATTTTTTTTCGCAATCACCCATTTTGTCACACGGACCGCATGTTCTCCACCGCTCAGGTTGCGGGAAAAACTTAAAGGATAGGAGGCTATTGAATTATCTACGTTATTCCGGCAGGTGTAACTCGCGGTAAACTGGATATGGTCAGGGCCAGATAAGGTCCGGTTGTTGGTAATGTTTAAAAACATTTTTTTGAATCCCTCTCCATTGTCATCCCGAACAAACGCGCTTAGATTACTTATCGTGTATATATCCGGGGGAGTGTCCATCGCCATCAGTGCATCAGTTCCGATCTGTTCGAGGTGCATATCGCTGATATGGGTATCCCCGGCAGTATACACGGATGTAGCGCTGACGACCAGATATGCAGTCATGATCATGATCAGGCCTGCAGCGATCCCTTCGATTGTATAGAGTTGCCCCTCTTCACTCCTTACCATACCGCTACCTCCACAATTGCATCTTTGAGCTTTGGCTGAGTGACCTGGGTAGCGTTGTAATCGTATTCAAAGGGGGTAGTATTCAGATTTTTAACTTTGGTAGCCGGATTATAATATGTCAGAACCCCGTCTAAACCATCATAATCCGGAAGTGCCTGTGTATTGTTCAAAAATATACAATTCGTGGTAACGTCAAACCTCATGGCGATGAAAATCTGTGAATTCTGGGCCTTCATCTGATCGAAAAAATACGGAGTAAATCCGAGCGTAATATTGTCTGTAACGGTCGTCGGCATTGATGACACCCGTACGCTACTGCCGTCGATATATGGATTATTTGTGGCGGGATTATAGGGCACCGGGGAATAAATCCCCGCATCCAGTTTATATACTTTTATGTTTGTCAGATTAATTCCATTACACGTTGAACTCACTGAACTCAGATTCGTGATGTTGATTACTATCTTTTCCCGGGCCGGATCGATCTGGTATGCCAGATTCGTGATATCGGTAAGAAGGTAGGAGTTATTGATCTCGATCGAAAAAACATGCGTATTAACGTTGTCTGTTTTATGATAGGACGCGGACGACGCGTCGATTGTGGCATAACTCCCTTCTTTTATCTTGGCAATACGGCGGGAATACCCATAGCCATCCGGTATAATTCCTCCCATAGATTGCGTATTGTTTTTTTCTCTATCAAAAATTGAAATATTGAACCGGTACGGGTAGTCTCCAAATATTGCTCTCTGGTGATAATCGTCAGGGTAAATAAAAGCCGTTGTACAGAAGAAGCGGTTCACTTTATCCTGAGAGAGGATATTAGGTCTATCTCTTGATAATGCAAGACCGAAGCGCGTCACGCTGAATTTTTGCAGGTCGTTATAGGACTCCCACGGAGGAGCGGCCGGCCATCCCGGGTCCTCGACAAGAATTACACCAGTCCGGTATGCTACCGCATCAAAATCTATTGTATAGGACTGCAACCCGATTAATAATCCGGGTATCATCGATACTACCCAGATAAACGCGAGTAGGAAAATCGTAAAGCCCACGAGAAAATCGATGGAAAGATTTCCTTTTTCGTCAGTCATTGTTATATGATCAACGCTCCTGTGGTTGCATTAAACGTAAGACTCCTGCTTGAACTTCCCGAAGTAATCGTGAGCGTGTAGACCCCTCTTTGTAATTCAAGATCCCACTGTTCAGTAACTCCAGGGGATGGATTAATTGCCGCTCTGTTTTGTTTGAGCAGATTGCCGGGCGTCACAATCGTATCCAAAAATATCTGTTCAGAAGGGAGTGTTACATTCTTTATCGTTGTCCAGCCTGCCCTGTCATTAACTAAAAACTCTGATCCTTTGTTTCCGGATACTCCAAAAATCCAGCTTTTTGCATTTCCCGATTCATCCAGATTTCGGGAAAGCATAAAATATACATTTTTTTCATTACCCGTTTCATCCATTGAATCCGATTGATATTCCCGGAGATTCTGTTTTGCTTCTTCGAAACTGATGCGGGAAGATTCTCCCAGTGCGGTAATCTGGGCAATCCCCTGATTTTGCTGAGATGACTGGTTTGCCGGTGATTGCGCTATGCAAGCACTAATCAAGATTAATGCGATAAGTGGTACGATGGCGAAAATGGTGGGGATATTTCTGCGCATATTCTTCCTTAAGGCTTATTTAGAGAAGAACAGATATAAATATTGGTATTCTTTTTAGTATCAACCATCATTGGATTGGAAAAAATGTTACCTACGGTCATCTGTTTTTGGAGGATCGCGACCTCTTCTTGTACCTGTTTGCCTGTTCATAAAAAAGATAAATGTACGATTACGGCACGATTTTAGTGATGGGGATCTCAAGGATATCTTCTGCACCGCAAGCCTTGAGTTTTGGGATCAGCTGGTTGACTGCATTCTTGGGAACAACGGTCTGGATACTGTAATAGTCTATCCCATGAAGGTGGCTGACCGTTGGTTTTTTCATGGCTGGAAGGGCAGCGACAATCTTGTCCATGCTGCGGGTCGGGACGTTCATTGTCAGGAGTACTTTATTCCGTGCCTCTATTACCCCAAAGAGGAGGATCTTTATCTCCTCGATTTCCCGGCGTTTCTGTGGATCTGCCCAGCTCGCTTTGTTTGCAATGATGACCGTATAGGACTCCATAATCTGCCCGATAATCTTCAGTCCGTTTTTACGCAGAGTCGTACCTGTTTCTGTCAGGTCAACTACCACATCCATGAGATCGGGTACTTTTGCTTCTGATGCCCCGTAAGAGTGGAATAACTGAACAGGGATTCCCAATTGTTTAAAATATTTTTGTGTGAGTTCAGGGTATTCCGTTGTTACCCGGCTTCCCGGGCGGATATGGCTGACATCCTCAATCGGTTCATCGCGGTGAACAGCGACCACGATCTTTACATTCCCCTCCCCGGTCTTGCTATACGAGAGATCTGCTACTTCGACGATATCGGATCCGGTCTCATTTACCCAGTCCAGACCGGAGATGCCAATATCAAAATATCCTTTTTCAACGTAGGTGGGGATTTCCTGCGGGCGTAGTATTTTTACTTTGCCAATCCGATCATCGGCAATCCGGGGATTATAATCGCGGTCAGTTCGCCTCACCTCAAGGTCAGCCTCTTTGAAAAGCTGGAGTGTCTGTGCCTCAAGGCTGCCTTTTGGGAGTGCAATAGTAATCATATCAGATTCAATCGCTGTAAAAAACGATAAAGGGCAAGGGTTGGGTTTTTTATTTGAAAGTATGAACGACAAGACCACTCAGGAGTTTTGGTTCAAACCATGTGGATTTTGGTGGCATGACACCGTCTGCATCTGCGATGGCAAGAACGGTATCGACCCTTACCGGCTGCATGGCAAATGCAATCTGGTACTTGCCCTCATCAACGAGTCTCTCAAGATCAGAAACCGGACGGGCACCCCCGAGATACTGCAGACGTGGATCTCCCCGAGGATCCGTTATACCAAGCATTGTCTCAAGCACATGTTTCTGGAGTATGGCGACATCAAGGGTATTGAGTGGCGGTAGACTGGAATCAATTGGACGTGTGCACTCGTACCAGCGCCCAGAAAGGTACAGGTGAATCACGTGGAATTTTTCGGGGGGAGTAGTTCTTGGAGGAATGTTGTACCCTTTTCCATCAACCGGACCATATTCCCGGACATCAAAACAGTCTTTGAGTCTGTTCAGGAACTGTTCCTGGGTGAAAGTACCCAAATCCGTAAGCAGTCGGCTGTATCCATGAATCTTGACCCGGTCATGAGCAAACATCACTCCCATAAACCGTGTTACTTCACCTATAGCATTTTTTCCGGCAGCGATGCGACGGTCCACCACATTAAGTGCAGCTTTTGCCCGATGATGACCATCAGCGATATAAAGCGCCGGTACCAAGGAGAAGCATGTTTCAAGTCGATCAAGGGCTTTCCTATCTGTGATCCGGAAGATCTGGTGAATTATTCCTGAATGCGTCGTAACTTCTGCATCTGGTGCTGATGATTGATTGACAAGTGATTCAATAAAGGAAAAAATTCCTTCCCCGTTCCGGTAAAGGAGAACCACGGGGCCGTTGTGGGCTTTAACTGCCTCAATATGCCGGGTACGGTCCTCTTCTTTGTCATAACGTGTCTGCTCATGGCGGCGGATATTATTTTTCCGGTAATCCTCAACGTCAAGACAACAACAAAGCCCGAGAAAGGTTTCGTCCTCCTGTAAAACCCGGTACAGGTACATGCCGGGTGTCGGATCCTTTTTCATGCGACCATCTGATTCAAGCGCGACGAAATTTTCGTGTGCCCGCTGGTATACACGATCATCATCAGGAGCAAGACCTGGCAATTCCGCGTCCGGCCGGCTTACACGGAGAAAAGTTTCGGGATTTTTGGCGATGATTGCCCGTGCTTCATCAGCGGTCACGACATCGTAGGGAACAGCTGCAATTGCAGATGCTGCTAAACGATCGGGACGAACTCCTGCAAAACGATAGATCATGACCATTCAATTCACCTTACGAACACGAAAGAAATAACCTGTCCTCATTGTTGGGTGTGCTACCATATATTTTCCCGCCTATTATTACGGGACAAACACTTTTGTACTAAAACGATCTCATTGATGATACTGCTGAGCTGAGGGAACAGGAGTCACAAACGATGATCCGGCCATATGATCCTGCCATGTACCCGTTACCCCAAATCCGCCGGGCGGTACCCTCAGATGTTACAGCGATTGTTGCCATCGAGAAAGAATCATTTATCGATCCATGGGAACCTGCTGTTTTTCTTGAAGCCTTTACTTTTTTTCCTTCAACCTACTTTGTTGCTGTTTGTGATGGCGCTATAGCGGGGTTTATCGTTGGCGGACTGGAAAACACTGGTGAAAATATCTATGGACACTTATGCAATTTCGGGGTGAGTGCGTCCTACCGGCGCATGGGGATCGGAAGATTACTGTTATGGCGGCTTGAGCACCAGTTCATGGTCGAACTCGCAACCGCAGTCCAACTTGAAGTGCGGGTTTCCAATACGAACGCGCAGAAGTTCTACCGCCGTCTGGGATATCGGGATGTTTTCCGGATCGATGACTATTATTTCAATGGGGAGGATGCTCTCGTAATGATGAAAGAGTTCAGGTTTTAACCACGCCCGAGCTGCTGGTGTGCCCGTGCGAGGTGCTGGGCAGCCAGGGCACCAAGCAGGGAGATCTCCCCGGCCAGTACACCTACCCCGACGATTTCTGCAAATTTTTTGGCATTGGTTCCCGGGGGATTTCCCCCTCCGGCAACGCCGAGTATCCTGAGGCACTCCTGCTGTGTTTCCAGCCCGGTTCCTCCACCAACCGTTCCCACGGGTAGTGAAGGGAGTGTTACTGAGATATATACGCCAGAATCCGTCAGATCCACGGTGGTGATGCAGGTGCTGCCGTCAATTGCATGGGCTGCGTCCTGCCCGCATGCGATGAACATGGCAGCAACGATATTTGCCGCGTGGGCATTGAATCCCATCGAGCCTGCACGCGCAGATCCAACAAGATTTTTTCGGTAGTTCACCTCGAACAGGCTTTTTGCGTCAGTTTTTAAGATCTGGCTGATGTTTTCATGTGAGAGAGCAATACCGGCAACAACACTTCTTCCACGCCCCATAATGCCATTGATCACTGCGGGTTTTTTATCGGTGCACATATTACCGGAAAGGGCAATGAGCCGTGCCCCGGTTCCTTGTGCGATGAGCTCTGCAACCTTTGCGCTCGCTATCGTGACCATGTTCATTCCCATTGCATCCTTGGTATCGAATTCGATCCTGACAAAAACACTGGTGCCGGCAATATATGTTACAACGTCGGTCATTTTTCCATGTGATGTGGTACTTTCTGCAGCCGCGCGGAGATCATCACGGTGAGCAGACACCCAGTCTGCTACCTGTCTGGCATGCACGATACTATCGACAGCAAAAACAGGTGCTCTTGTCATACCGTCATGGAGAATACGTGCGTGAGCTCCCCCAGCCTGTGATATTGCACTGCAGCCACGGTTAACGGATGCGACGAGTGCACCTTCTGTTGTTGCAAGTGGAAGATAGAAACTTCCCTGCGCGTATTCCCCGGCAACAATAAGAGGTCCTGCAACGCCGACAGGTACCTGGACCGTGCCGATCATATTTTCGCAGTTACGTTTCACCACTCGTTCGATATCGATAGAGAAAATACCGACATTCTCAAGAGTTGTCCCGGTTTCCTGTTCGATAAATGCCCGTCGTAATCGAATCGCATCAAGAGGCGGGAATTCTTTCTCCAGCTCGTAAATCTTATATGAGCCATTCTTCAGCTTGGTAAAAATGATACTTTCCTTCTCCGGGTCTCGACGGGATCCCTCTACGGGAACGGACTCCCCGCGGCGCTCTGCATCATCAGCCATGAATATTTATACATCGTATAAATTTATGATACAGGTGGTTATGGAAGATGGTCGAGCAATGGAGCGTCCGCGTCTTGGCACAGCAGGGCGAAGAAGTCCGGCGGAGGCTTATTGAGGAAGGGGTACTGGATTTATCGCTTAAAGTCCGTCGTGATGGCTCCACACTTCTCCTGCCAGTGACCGCACCTTGTGAAGGTGCGGAATTATACGATTTTGAGGTCTTGCCAGGACGGCTGGCGCTTCCACGACATGAGCTCGTTGGCGGTATCGCAATCATGCAGGATCGCGACCCATCGGGCGCGGCAAAAATTATGAGTTCACGTCCGTCACTTCATACAATCGTGTATGCTGTAAGCGAAGTTACGGGTGAGTACCGTACTCGCGAATTTGAGATTCTTGCTGGCAAACGCACCACCCGCACCGATGTGATCGAGTACGGACACCGGTTTAAAATTGATCTTGCGGGGGCATACTTCTCTGTCAGGCTCTCCACCGAGCGGCAACGCATTCTTGCACAGGTACAGGAAGACGAGAAGATCCTTGATATGTTTGCCGGGGTCGGGCCGTTTGCGATCACGCTTGCAGCAAAGGCTGCGCTGGTTGTTGCCGCTGATCTCAATCCGCGTGCCGTTGAACTAATGCGGGAAAATCTCATGCAGAACCGGGTCCGTAACGCTGTTCCCGTTCTTGCAGATGCCCGGCGGCTCGCTGCCGTCCTGCCATGGAAGTTCGACCGGGTCGTCATGAACCTGCCCCTTGCCGGCACGGAGTTCCTGCCGGATGCGTTCCGGCTCTGCCGGCCCGGCAGCGCGATCCACTTCTATTCGCTGGTTTCTGTCCAGGGTGAGCATACAGCCCGGATAGAGGAAATGGGCGGGAGTGTGCTTTCTGAGCGGGA
>DADR01000013.1 GCA_002495055.1 Methanoregula sp. UBA247
GACAACGGCGCCCGGGATGGGTTTCCCGGCAAACCCGGGTTTCATCGGCTCGCCGATCATCGTGGTGACCATGTGCCTCCCGGTCTCGGTCTGCCACCAGGTATCAAGAATCGGACATTTATCCTTGCCGATAACGTGATAGTACCATTCAAACGCCTCAGGGTTCAGCGGTTCCCCGACCGATCCGATTATCCGCAGTGAGCTCAGGTCATATTTATTTGGCCACTTCTCACCCATCTTCATAAACATTCGGATCGCGGTTGGTGCAGTATAGAATATCGTGATCTTTTGTTCTTCAATCAGATCCCAGTAACTACCGGCATCCGGGTAATCTGGTGTAAGCTCTGAAATGAATACAGTCGCTCCAGCAGCCAGAGGGCCATACACGATATAACTATGACCGGTAATCCATCCAGGATCTGCTGTACACCAGAATATATCCGGATCTTTTAAGTCAAACACATACTTGCTGGTGTAGTATGTTCCTACCATATACCCTGCGCAGGTGTGGACGATACCCTTTGGTTTGCCTGTAGATCCACTGGTATAAAGGATGAAGAGCGGATCTTCTGCGTCCATGACCTCAACCGGGCACTCGCGGGATGCTTTCTCCATTAATTCCTCGAAATCCAGCTCAAGGCCAGGTCTCAGGTCAACCGGGGGATCCTGCCGCCTGAGTACTATGACGTTCTCAACGGAAGGGGCATTAATGAGAGCCTCTTCAACAATCGCTTTCAGCTGGATCGTTTTACCCCTGCGCATGCCTATATCAGCAGTTATCACGACCTTTGCAGCGGCATCCTGTATACGCATGTTGAGAGCAGCCGGGCCAAAACCCCCAAATACGACGCTGTGGACAGCACCGATGCGGGCACAGGCAAGCATTGCAATAATTTGTTCTGGAACAAACGGCATATATATACAGACGCGATCGCCTTTCCTGACACCGATATCTTTCAGTGCGTTCGCAAACTGCATCACTCTGCTGAGCAGCTGCTGGTAGGTAAATATGCGTTCTGCACCGTTTTCCCCTCTCCAGATGAGTGCCGCCTTGTTTCGCCGGTGATTGTGAACATGGCGGTCAAGACAGTTTGCGGTGATATTAAGTTGTGCGTCGGTGAACCACTTCGCATATGGGTAGTTCCACTCTTTCACCGCTTTCCAGGGACGGATCCATTCAAGCTCCTTGGCCATCTTGCTCCAGAATGCATCTGGATTTGCCAGGAACTCTTTGTAGGCTTTCTCGTAGTCTCCCATCCATGCATTTTTTTTGTAGTGTGGGTCGGGTGTGTACGATTTCACATCATCGACGAGCTTGACATTAAAATCCTTTTTCATTTCCCACCTATTTTACATTATTAATCATGTTAGTAACTTATTTAAAAATTCTGATCGACGAACGACGACCCAAATGACAGAGTTGACGATCTGTATATGAGTATGATTATAACAAGAATTATCTATCCGGGTTTTTCAATATAGGATAGATGCTTAAAAAGTACAAAGGGTGCCTGCTTGGTGCAGCGATTGGCGACGCACTGGGAATGCCCAACGAAAGCACATCTCCCAATCTCCAGAAAATGAAGTACGGGTACCGTCGCCCGTACAAAAACCATCCTAACGAAGGATTAAATCCCGGACAATATACTGATGACACTCAGGTAATGATCCTTGTCGCTACACTGCTGGCTGACGGAAAGTACAATGAGGAACGGTATTCCACTGCTCTCCGAGAGCTCTATGCGCAGGGTAAGCTTCGCTTTCCTGATGGTTCGGTTTCAGCATTATGCGAGCGTACGATTAAACAAAAAATTCCTCAGCAAGGAGTAAAATCCACAACTTCCGGATGCCTTCCGGTAGCAGTTCCCTTTGGACTGACATTTCCTGATATGAATGAAGGTTGCGAACGGGCAGTACGTGCGTGCAATGTTACCCATACGCATCCGGCAGCACATGCTGCAGTATCAACTTTTGTGACGCTCATCTATCATACTCTCCATGATAGTTCTGATCCCGTTGAAAAAGCGCTGGAGAAAGCTCAGTCTGAAGATGAGGTGCTTGGTGGAAAAATCAAAAAAGCACTTGCAATGGAAAAAGAAGGAATGGATACCGAAACAGCTCTGCTTAAAATTGGAAATGATGTATCCGTTTTCCAGACACTCCCAATTGCCATTTTCCTGATCAAAAGGTATTCAAACGCGTCCGATCTCTTAACGGTCGCAGCCAATGCTGGCGGAAATACAGATACTATCGGGCTAATATGTGGGGCATATCTCGGTGCTGCCAAAGGTATTGATTCGCTTCCAGCAGATTTATTGGAAGGTCTTGAGGATAAGCAGCGGATAGAGCTGCTTGGACAACGGTTACACTCTCTCTATTTACGTAAACTGGAACACATGTAACGTCTTTTTCCGGTCTACGGTCTTTTATTAAAAAAAATTCTCAACATTCCGGCCTAAAAAGCATTAAATTTTTATAACCGGATATTCACTTATGAAAATTGCCATTATCGGGGCCTCCGGTTATGCTGGTGGTGAGCTGATACGTCTCCTCGTTCACCACTCTACTGCAAAGGTGACCTGCGCTACCTCCCGCAAACTTGCAGGGACCCCTCTTGATCACGTTCACCCTCACCTCAAAGGATTTACCGATCTGAAATTTGAAAACCCGGCTGTCGATGCCATTGATGCAGATGTTGCATTTCTTGCTGTTCCTCATACGGCTGCTATGACATACGCCGGGAAACTGTTGTCGAGAGGAATTAAAGTAGTGGATCTCAGTGCCGATTACCGTTTACCTAAAGAAATATATGAGAAGGTGTACGGGGTCACCCATTCAGATTATTTCAGTGCACCCTATGGAATCCCTGAGCTTCATCGGACGGAATGCGTTAATGCGAAGTTTATTGCGAATCCCGGCTGTTTCCCAACAGGGGCAACGCTCGCAGCAGCACCCCTGGCAAAATACGCTCACACAATAATCTTTGATTCTAAGTCTGGTGTGAGTGGAGCGGGAGACAATCCTTCTGCCACAACGCACTATCCGAATGTCGGGGACAATATCGGGCCTTATAAATGGACAACCCATCGCCATCTTGCTGAGATGAAACAGGAGGTTAGTCGGCTCGGTTCAAAAGCGAAATGTTATTTCACCCCCCATCTTGTACCGGTTAACCGTGGCATTCTGACAACAGCCCATATCCTGCTCAATGATCCTATCGAACAAAAAGAAGTCGAGAATCTTTACCGCGAATTCTATAAACGTGAATACTTTGTACGATATCAGAAACCTTCTCTTGCTGCGGTCCGTGGAAGCAATTTCTGTGATCTCATGGTTGAAAGCGAAGGATTACGCGTCGTTGCAATATCTGCAATTGATAACCTCGTTAAAGGCGCGAGCGGCCAGGCTATCCAGAATATGAACCTGATGTGTGGACTAAACGAAAAGGACGGACTCATTGGGGCCGGGATGCTCCCGTAGGTGAACTATTATGCTGGTAAAGGATGCAATGACAAAAAATCCAATCGTGTGCACTGCTGAAACCTCCCTCCGTGATGCCGTCGGCTTGATGAGGAAGCATCATATCGGGGGGCTTCCGGTTATGGAAGGTTCTGAACTCGTGGGGATACTCACAGAATCTGATCTCATCTCCCTCCTCGAATCAGAAAGGATATCTGATGACCTTTGGCTGCCATCACCGTTCGAGATTATTGAAATCCCCATCCGTGAGTTTATTAATTGGGAGAAGACAAAACATGCACTTCGCAATATAGGGGATATGCCGGCAAAAAAAGTAATGACACACCGGGTAATCACCGCGACAGAAGGAATGGAGATCGGCAAAGCTGCCGAACTCATGCTGAAAGAGGGGATAGCACGACTGCCGGTAATGAGGGGTAAGAAGATTGTGGGGATCCTGACCCGGGCTGATATCATTCACGCAGTGGGAACAACCCATTCTGCCAAAGAGGGAGCTGAAACCTGAAATGACGTTTCGAAGTATCTGTGCTGTGAAGGGTGTAAAGACGTTTGGGATGAAAGAAGGCAAGTTCGGACTTACCCTTATCCGAGCAGCCGGAACAGCAGCAGGGGTATTTACCCAAAATCTCGTCAAAGCAGCCCCAATTGAACTTATGCGCGAGCAGATAAAAAAGGGGACAATGGAAGCAGTAATCGCAAACAGCGGGTGTGCCAATGCATATACCGGGAAAAGAGGATATAACGATGCAATTGAAATGACGACCTTTGCAGGTTCTGCACTGAATGTCGATCCTGACCAGGTCGGTGTCGCCAGTACCGGTGTTATCGGGAGATATCTCGATCTCCCGCTCATTCAACGCCAGTGCGAGGAGGTCGCACGTAAAATCGATCGTACCCCGGAAGCTGAAAGCCTTGCAGCCGAGGCCATCATGACGACCGACACCTTCCCCAAACACGCACTCGTACAAAAAGAAACGTTCACTATTGGGGGAATTACCAAGGGAAGCGGGATGATCGCACCGAACATGGGGACAATGCTCGCATTTATTTATACTGATGCGGATATTGGTGCAAAAACACTGTCACAAATCCTCAAAAAGGCAACAAAACGGTCATTCAACCGGGTTGTCGTTGATGGGGACATGAGCACGAATGACATTGCGCTTTGCACCGCAACCGGGGAATCAGGCAAGGTAAATCCTGTAGAGTTTTCTCATGCTCTGGAGGAGTGTTGCCGCTCCCTTGCCCAGCAGATCGCTGCAGATGGTGAAGGAGCTACAAAATTAATCGAAGTGACCATCAGGGGAGCGCAGAAGGAAGAAGAGGCAGCAAAAATTGCACGCACCATTATTGAGTCTCCGTTGGTAAAGACTGCCGTCTATGGGGAAGATCCCAACTGGGGAAGAGTGGTTGCCGCTGCCGGGCGGGCTGGCATTGAGTTTGATCCAAATGCAGTTTCACTCTGGATAAGTGATGGAAATCAGCGGTATCCCCTGGTAAAGTCAGGAGAGATCATCGCAGATCTGAAGATGGCAAAAGCAGCGATGCACGGGAAAAAGGTGATCTTTGTCCTTGATCTGGCGAGAGGAAAAGAAGAAGCAACCGCATGGGGCTGTGATCTCACTGAACGCTATGTGGAGATCAACGGGAGGTACACCACATGATGAAGCGCGAAGACGTTCTTATGGAGGCATTGCCCTATATTCAGGAGTTCCATGGCAAGACAATCGTAATCAAGCTCGGCGGTCACGCGATGGTGGACCCGGTTGTACTCGAAAATGCCATCCGGGATGCAGTCCTCCTGCATTACGTGGGAATCCGTGTTGTGCTTGTACATGGTGGAGGACCGGAGATCTCTGAAAAGATGAAGGCGATGGGTAAAGAATCGGTATTTGTGGGAGGATTACGGGTTACCGACCGGGAAACTCTCGAGATCGCCCAGATGGTTCTTGTCGGGAAAATCAACAAGGGGATCGTCTCACTGATTGCGAAATGCGGCGCGCGTGGTGTGGGGTTGTCAGGAAGTGACGGGAATATCATCATCGCCAGAAAAATGGATCTCCAGAGGATAGATGTTGGTGGTGTGCAAAAAGACGTTGATCTCGGGCACGTCGGGGAGATAGAAAGGATCGATCCATCTCTCCTGAACACGCTTCTTGACAAGAGCTACATACCCGTGGTATCCCCGATTGCCATTGACCGGTTTGGCGGAAGTTTAAATATTAACGCAGATACTGCCGCAGGTGATATTGCGATAGCTCTCAAAGCATATAAACTCATCAATATGACCGATGTCGATGGTGTGATGGATGCAAAACGTACAATGGTGTACAGAAAATTATCCCTCAATGAAGCGAATGCGATGCAAAAGTCAGGAGCGATTGGAGAAGGTATGATTCCAAAGGTAGGCTCACTCCTTAAAGCAATGGAAAATGGGGTGAATTATGCACATATAATTAATGGAAATATTGAACACAATCTTATTCTTGAACTCTTCACCCACGACGGCGTCGGAACGATGATCTCCTTAAAATAACTGATTTTTATGGGAAAACAGGCATTATATTAACGAATAACATAAGATTATTACAGAGGAACGGTATGGACAATACGTTAAAGATCATTACAGGTCTGTTTATTGTGATACTGGTTGCCACTGCGGTATTTTTTATTCAACCTCAACAATCTGTCCCAATTCCAATAACAATCCCGGATACTTCTTTAACGGGTAATGTTACCGTATATTTCTTTTACGGGGAAGAATGCCCGCATTGCCATAACGTGATACCGTTTATACAGAATCTTTCAATAAAATATCCCGATGTGGATTTCCAGGTTCTTGAGACCTGGCATAATGAATCCAACCAGGCCCTCTTCCAGTCCCTGCACAGGAAACTCGGGATACAAAGTGCCGGCGTCCCGGAAGTAATCGTGATCGGGAATAATACTCCCCTGGTTGGCGAACGTGATATTCCTTCCCACCTTGAAAGTGTAATTGTCGAACAATTAAAAAAAAAGCAGTAACTGATGAATCGGAATCAGTAAAGATCTCCCCCCTCTCAAATACCACATCGCTGAATGCGACTATCAGCGCCTTTTTTTTCTATGGGGACGGGTGCAGCCATTGCGAGAACGTAAAACCCCTCCTGCTGGATCTCAGCGGGAAATACCCGCAACTCGATATCCGGATGCTGGAAGTGTATCATAATACGACAAATCAGGAAACCTTTGCTGTGATCAGCCGGCAGTACGGTGTCAGTAATACCGGGGTACCAGCCCTGTTCATAGGAACGACCGCCATGGTCGGTGATGCTGACATCAAAAATCGTTTTGAAGCGACGATTCTGGCTGAAAGAGAACGAATTGCATCGTGCACCTCCACGGCACCACAGACAATTCCGGTATCTGATCCAACCTGTGCCCCGAGTACCCTTCAACTGACGATCCCAATTGTTGTTGCATCTGCCTTTATTGATAGTATTAATCCCTGCGCCTTCACGGTACTGATTTTCCTGTTGATCTCCATTGTCACTCTAAAAAACCGGCGGCGTATCCTGATGGTCGGGGGCGTGTATATTGCTGCAGTCTTCATCTTCTATCTGCTATCAGGATTCGGGCTGTTTACCGTCGTCTCTTTTTCAGGGTTCTCACGTTTTCTCTCGCTTATCGGTGCGACAGTAGCAGTAGTCCTCGGAGTGATCTCGGTTCTGGACGTGCTGAGAAAACAAGAGGATTTCCTCCTTGCGATCCCCTCGTCGAAAAAAGAACAGATTGAGCATTATATCAGTACAGCGTCCCTGCCTGCTGCATTTGCTCTGGGTATTTTTGTGGGCATATTCGAGCTTCCCTGCACCGGGGGCATCTATCTGGCAATTCTTGGTCTCATGAGCAGGAATTACACGCTGATGGAAGGACTGCCGTATCTCATACTTTACAATTTCATCTTTGTCCTGCCGCTTATCCTTATCCTGCTAATGGTCGCCTATGGTGTCTCTCCCGAACGGGCAAATGAATGGAGGGTCCGGCACCGCCGGACGCTTCGCTTCGTTGTCGGGCTGGCAATGATCACACTGGGCGTGATTATCTTTTCAGGCTGGATGGGATGAAAAATCCAAAAAAAGAAAATCCTTCCATCTATACTCTTAAAATGCCTTCACGGAAGATTTCCCTCTCCGGAAAATCCTCTCTGGCGATCTTCACTCATCGATATCAGGATCTCAAAAATTTTCTGGACTGCAACGGGATCGATCTTGCTCTCAACTGAAAGGTTAAACACATCTTCAAGAACCTTAGTTGTTCTCTGATTATCATGGACCGGTAAGCCTCCATGAATCTTGACCTGTGCAATTTTTCCTGCAAGCTCCTGACGCTGTGCGATGAGCCGGATAATATGAGCATCCACGTTCGTGATCTCTTCCCGTAAAGTCTCAAGGGACATATCAGGTACATGACCGAGATTTTTAATAAACATAATCATTGTGTTCCTCAACACCAAAGCAGATAACACATAAACACTCTATCTGATCTGGTGTTTTCATGTTTGAACGGATAAGCAGGCGCGAAGAGGCAGATCTTTTCCTTGCCTGGATGGCGATTTCACTGTCCTTTGCCATCATAAAAATTGCACCAAATGGTGTACTTGGGCCATTAAAATCTGTTGACCCGCTGGTCGCCCTGATCTATTTTGGTATCTCCCTTTTTACAGTAGGGATCGGATTTATACTTCACGAAATGGCGCATAAATTTACTGCGATACGCTTTGGGTACTGGGCAGAGTTCAGGAAGGACAATTCCATGCTCCTCGTTGCAGTTGCCCTGGCAGCCCTTGTCGGTTTTGTTTTTGCGGCACCGGGAGCTACGATAATTTATAGCAATTCAGCGAACGGGCAGGGATTAACCCGAAGAGAGAACGGCATTATATCAGCATCAGGGCCGGTTGTAAACCTTCTGCTCTGTATTCCTTTTGCTGCGCTTGTTCTCATCGGTAGCCCCGTGACGGGCAGCCTGCTCACGCAGATTGGCATATTTGGTGTCCAGATCAATGCGATGATCGCAGCGTTCAACCTGCTCCCGATTAGTATTCTTGACGGTAGAAAGGTGATGGCATGGAACATCCCGGTGTTTGCCGTTCTGATCATTGCCTCCTTCGGGACTCTTGTGGGATCGTTTTACCTCCTCTGATCCCTCGTTTTTCAAAAAAAAAATGGATGCATATTGAAACGGATTATCCCCTCTTTAGCTTTTCTATCATACGTACTACCTTCTGACCTTTTTCAAACGCTTCTTTAAGGGCTGTCGGGTGGTTCTTTATTCCATTGTACCGGTCCATATCATTTGCTATCATGTTGTCATAATACTCAAACCCTGTTGTGTTGAATAAAGCGGTAATGACGGGAAATGCCCCATCAAAAACATTTTCCCACCCAAGACCTGCAGTCGAAATAAAAATTCCCTTGTGGCGTTTGATATGATCATCAGAAAAGTAGAGTGTTTTTAAAATAAACTTTCGGGCCCAGAGATATTGCTGCCGGTCAATAAATCCCTTCAGCTCAGCTGTTATCCCCATCGTATAAATCGGTGAAGCAACCGCAAGGCAATCTGAAGAAAGGATTTTTTCGAACAGTGCGATCGCGTCGTCTTTAACCACGCATTCGCCATTCTTATGGCAGGAGTTACATCCCCGGCAGGGAGCATAATCCAAATCCCTGAGTACGACTTTTTCTGTCGATGCACCGGCTGACCGTGCACCCTCTAAAAAACTATCGAGGAGGGTTTCTGTATTTCCGTGCCGATGCGGGCTTCCTGAAATGCCAAGAATGGTTACGGTCATCCGGCTCACGCAGCAAGCCGCTTTTTAATTTCGGCAACCAACGATTTTCCGAGTTTCTCTGCATCTGGCCGTGCTGTTGGATGAAGGTCGATCGCTCCTTTCTCATCCACCCCTTTAATCATCAGGTAGGCGACGTCGGCATCTTTAATGTCAATCACGTGGAAAAAACACTTGACGGAAGGAACGGCAGCATCAAACACATAACTCCAGTTCTGCCCTGCTGTTGCAAGAAACGCTCCGAGTCGTTTTCCTTTGCGTTCCGGAGGCACAACCGGGAGTTTGAGTACGTATTTCCGTGAGCGGAAGACCTGCGCACGGTCTATTAGGGCTTTTGGCTGTGATGCAATGCCCATACAGTATATGGGTGAGGAAAGCAGGATGATATCGGCTGCGATAATTCTGTCATGGTAGATGTCCATGCCATCGCGTTGGACGCATTTATTGAGTTTCTCGCAGGCATTGCACCCTTTACAGGGATTGATATTTGCTTCATCAAGGGAGATTTTCTCTATGACAACGTCCAGATCGGCTAACATACTGCCCAGCACCCAGTCCAGCAGCGTTTCTGAGTTTCCATGCCTGCGGGGACTTCCGGCAAAGGCGAGGATTTTGATCGGCATAGCAGTTTTCTTGTAGCGACAATGCTAAAAATGTTGGTTTTTGATCTATTTCACGTTGAAAAGTTTATTTATTAAATTTTCTTGAAGCAGAGGTACCAGTCTTTGCACTCGTACCCTTCCGTCAACCGTTTCTCCATTTCAGCTGATGTCTTTGGTGGTGGAACCACTACCTTATCGCCCGGTTGCCAGTTTGCCGGTGTTGAGACCTTGAACTTGTCTGTGGTCTGGAGCGCCTTGACCAGCCGGATGATCTCGGGCATAAACCTCCCGTTCTGGAGCGGATAGTAGATCATCGCCCGCATGATACCTTTATCGTCAATGAAAAATACGCAACGGACCGCTGCTGTCGATGATTGTCCCGGGTGGATCATCCCGTATTTTTTCGATATTTTCATGGACAGGTCGGCAATGATTGGGAATGGTATAGTTATGCTCATCTTCTCTTTTATGGCATGCACCCATGCGAGGTGGGATGAGATGCTGTCCACAGACAGGCCAATAAGGCTGACATTGAGAGACTTAAGTTCATCATAAATACTCGCAAACGCTATGAACTCGGTGGTGCAGACCGGCGTGAAGTCAGCAGGGTGCGAGAACATCACCACCCATTTTCCTTTCAGGTCAGAAAGCTTGATTGGCCCCTGGGTAGTTTCCGCTTCGAAGTCCGGTGCAGGGTCCCCGAGAACGGGAAAGCTGATACAGGTGTCTTCCATGCTCCTTCACCTCATGAACCTTATCAGGGCATGACCTCGTCGAGCTGTGCCTTGCCGTACACATAGGCTGGCATACCAGAGAGCAGGAAAGTAACACGGAGCGCCTCTTCGACCTCTGCTTTGGTGACCCCGAGATTCTTTGCACCGGCCAGCTGGGCCCGGACGGCATGCTGGTCACGCATAGCTGCTGCAATCGCAATAGCAATCAGCTTTTTTGTCTTTCTCGACAGTTTGCCATCATCCCAGATGTGCTGCTCGAATCTCATTACGAGATTGAACATCTCGGGTTCTTTTGTCGTCAATTCCCGGAAAAATTTCGGCACTTTACCGATCTTCTTTTCAAGGGTATTGAGTTTTTTATCAGTACCTTTTTTTACTGCGGTTGTTTTCGCTGGTGTCTTTTTGGTAACGGTTTTTTTGGCTGCCATAATTTTAATCACTCTCGAGTTGCATGGGTTCGCCGCAGCAGATGAGTTCGCCGCCGCCGGCCTCTTTCACAATAACAACGTTGCCACAGATCTCACACCGGAAGACCTGCCCCTCTTTTGAAACGTTTACCATATATGATCCTCCTTTCCTGCCGGATAGATCTGGGAGAAGGTACCCTGCGTTTACATTTTTGCAGGGACTCCCAGGAGTCACACTTGCTGTACAGTGCCTGAAAAGAAAAATGAAAGTTACTGGTTGCTTTTACCGCGTTTTGGTGGATTTCTGGCATCCTCCGGAGTCTTGATGTCCGGGCGGATATGCGTCATGGGGAAGCACTGGTATTCTTCACAGGCACAGGCAGGACATTTCCTGAGATCCTGCTCACTTTTGTCCAGCACAAGTTCCTTTCCGCAATCAATACACACATATTTGCCCGCGCCGACTTTCTGTCCTGCGGTGTACGTCTTCTGTTCGGTCAACTAATTCACCAAAACTTTCATGCACGTCAAAGATATATATGAGTTGCGTTCGTACATCAGAAAAAATAAAATACGGCGAAAAACGAAAAACTCATCAATAGGCAAAAGTATATTGCGTATTTTTTTTAAGGTGTTACTATGGCAGGAAAGATCATCGGTCTCCTTGGCAGTCCCCTTACAAAAGGAAATACCGCACAGTTGCTTGACAGGGCGCTTAAAGGCGCTGAGGATGCAGGATGTTCCGTAGAGAGAATTGTTGTTGCAAATCTTGATTTCCAGGCATGCCAGGAGATGATGTTCTGCAAAGAACATGAAACCTGTATCCTCGATGATGATCTGCAGGCGATGTACCCAAAATTCAGGGAAATGGATGGTCTCATCATCGCAACGCCGGTCATGACTATGGGAATTCCGGGAAAGCTCAAATCATTTATTGACCGGTTTCAGGTTTTTTTTATGGCAAAATACTTACGGAAAAAACCGTTGATTTCCAAAGAAAAAAAAATCTGTCGATCTGGATTGTTTATCTGCATTTCCGGGATGAATATTCCCGAAGTATTTATCGGGTCAAAGTTAACAATTAAGGCATTTTTTGACATCATCGATTGTCAGTACACCGATGAGTTCCTGATTAGCGATATGGATACTATCAAGGATATCCGATCGCAACCGGATCTCCTCGACGCAGCATATAAAAAGGGATTTGCATTGGGCACGTCCCTTTGTTCCTGAAATGAGAAAATTCAAAACTCCCCTCCTTATTAGAAAAAGAAAACATACAAAGAAAAAAGAGGGTTTTAAATCATTTTTTTCGAATCATAGAAAGAATAGTCCCGATGATAAGCAGGGAAATCACGACTCCGATAATCAGGTATATGACTGGCTTGTCGAATTGGACCGGAGATACCGAAACACTTCCTGGATCTTTCGGATAGTTTGATTGAAATTTTATAATTGCCTGAGACATGTTTACTTTTTTTAACAGAGTGCCGGTTTTTTTGTCACTCAACTCAAACGTCATCTGGTTTTCGTAGTAGGGCAGGATAAGGAAAAGATCAGCTGTATCAGAATACGTCAGATACCCGGATAGATAACCGGAAGATTCATTGTCTGTTTCAAGGACATCCCCCAGCTGATAGCGGGGATCCCAGAGATCAAATTCGCGGATGGTGGAACCATCAGCTGATTTTAGCGTCCCTTTAAAGTCCCCGTACCGGGTTTCGAGATTTGGGGCGTGTCCGTAACGCATCTCAATTGACTTTTCTGTGATGCTGTTTTTATTTATGTTCAGGTGCACAATGACAATCTTTGAATAATCGGGAGGTTCTTCTGCAGAAGCGAGTCCGGTTACCTGCAGGAGCAGCAGAACAATAAGACCTGTTATGATGAAACGCTTCATTTCTGCCACCTGTTGATCGTATCAAAAATAAGACGGATGTGTGAAGTTGAAGCATTGCCAAACCTGCCAGAATATGCCCCGCTGCCCATGACATCGGGATCGGGATCAGCTCTCCAGAAATTTTTCACACAGGGATCTTTCGACCGGCTGCTGGCAGGTTTAAAAATTTGCCGGCAGCTGGTAGTATCCCAGCGTTCCTGCTCGGCATTTTTTTTACATGAGTACTCAGAATCCCAAACATTGGGAAAAGGAGAATTTTCCACGTAATACGTATCCCCGCAATAAGTATCGATTAAACCGAAGACAACATGACCGCTCTCATGAAGAAAAATCATGGGGGAATCTGCCGGCGCTTTCAGCCAGGATCCCGATCCAGGCCCCAAGCCGTTTGCACATCCGTTCGGTTCACATGGGGAACCGGTATAGACCCCCTCATACGAGGGATACAAAATGATTGCCACATCAGTAAATGGTGCATCATTCCAGAATTCATTGGGGAGCGTTCCGGCACAACCGTCGAAGGCATCCGCAAAACTCTCGGGATCCCAGTAATAATAAAAATTAAACCGTTCCCGGAAATCTTCGGGCAGACCTATATAACCGGATGAAAAGGTATCCAGCTTAAAAAAAATATTGTCAATTTTGTTGTGAACATCCGCGATGAACCGTTGTTGATCACCGGTATAGGTTACTGTCTGGATTTTTGTTTTGGAATTACAGTTAAATGCGGTTTTCGAAGCCACAAAAACCAAGTCAATCTTTTCATCTGTTGATCCCTTGATTTGCACGGGTATCACGTTTGACCGGTTGAGTGTGAAGGAGACCTGCTTTTTTTCCGTAACATCGACTGGTCGGGTGATCTCTTCATATCCGGTTTTGGCAACCCTGATAGTATGTAAGCCTCTCTCTCTATCGCGGAGTGTCAGTTTTCCTTCCTGTTCGGTCGTGCTGCTGACAGACTCCCCGTCAAGATACACATGGACTCCCCCAAGCGCAGTCCCGGTTTTAGCATCTTTTGTGAGAACCATAAGATCGAAAGAGTTTTTCGCAGGCACCATACTACGGAAAGGTGTATCCAGTACCTTGATGATGGCAAACCCGTTTTTTTGGAGATTTTCCCCATCGGTAACTAAACCCACGACAAAATATCCTTCCCCCGGGGCAATCGCGATATCCTGTATATCCAGGGTTTGTCCGATACTAAATGTCCGATTCCTCTGCTCGTTGCCGTCGAGGTCGATGTTGAGTGAGACCATCTCACCGGTTTTTTCACGGTCAGATCCCTGATTGGAACCTGCGATAACTGTTATACCTTCAGTATCAAGGGTAAGAAGAGTACCCGCAGTTTTCCCCATCCCGGAATATTTTTTTCCCCATAGCTCTTTACCCCGGTCATCGGTCCTGACCAGGAAAAGATCAAGGTATTGTTGATCTATAGTATCGGGCAGGGAGGTTCCCATGATGATATACCCTCCATCCGGCGTTTGAATAACGGATGTTTTTTCATTCCCCAACCCTTTTTCAAAGGTGGTAAACCACTCTTTATTGCCAAATTCGTTCATTTTGAGCAGAAATCTGTAAGGGCCCCAGGCACCGCCATAGCTTTCGGTGGTCCCGGCTATGATGTATCCCCCGTCTTCGGTCTGGAAGATGAAATTGGCAAAATCATTTTTTTCACCCATAAAAAATCCGGTCCACAATTCCCGTCCTTCGGAATCGGTTTTAAGGATGAACACATCCCAGAGAGATGCTGGGGAAGAGGTGTTCCTGTATACGGACCCAATGACGATGAATCCACCATCATTTGTTGTGCTGATATGATTTCCATGGTAATATTCACCTTTTTGGTAATTCTGAGTCCATGTCTTTTTTCCGAACGGATCAAGTTTCATGAGAAAAATCCCGTTCGTTATGGTGGTGTTGGGGCTTCCAGCAACAACATATCCTTTATCGGGGGTTTCAATAAGGGAATATTCCTCGCAGGCAGTCCCTGCTTCTGTCCAGTCCCACATTGTATTCCCATTTGTATCAGTTTTGATGATATAGAGACTGGGATTTCCCGGTGCAGATTGGACATTTCCGATGGCCACGGATCCACCATCGCGTCCGCCAATGATAGAAATCGATCCCCTCTTGATAGCAGAGCTATATGATTTCACCCATTGTATGTGAGGATCTGTGGCAGATTGAGTATCAGTGGCTGCCGTGACCGGGCTGGTCATAAAAATCAGGAGTCCAAAGAAGATCTGAGCGAATATCAGAAAAGTAACCCCGCAGGAAAAAAGGGGGCGATCCCGACGGATAGAATCAAACCATTTCATCAGTGATCCTCGTAATGCATATTCTTGGCCAGATACTATAAAACGTCTATGGATCTATTGATTCCGTTTATGCTTCGTGATCAACTAAAAATATTCCCGGAGCATTCAATCAGAGTATTCCAACGCTCCGAAGACCGAGTACCAGACACACAATTGTTGTAACAATCCAAAGAAAATAAATCCATACGTTTTTTTTATTATCTCTTTCATTCTCTTTGTTCTGGCGGTTCCAGAATACCAGAACAAGGATTATTATGATGGTGGCAATGAGCCCTGTGATAGAGTGTGTCCCGACGAGGTGCTGGCCGTCGCGGGTTGAAATAAGGTATGCCTGGTAGATTATGCCGATACATGTCACGGCGATGCCAACTCCAAGAAGAACGTCAGCTGGTCCTTTCCACTCCGGGTGTTTCTTTTGTTGTGAATGAATGGCAACTGCAATGATAAGCAGGATGAGTGCGATAATCATAATGTACCTGTGATCAGGAAGTGCCGGTTGCCGGGATTCTATGTCCAAATCTTCTTCTGCTGGTGCTAAAAGTTGGGGACGTTGAAAAGGATTTAAGCCAGGGATGCCCGGCGCTTCGAATATGGAACGATCTTGAGGTGATCCAGCTGTTCCCGAAGGGACATCTGATGGTATAGAAGCAGGAACCGGCGTGGGTACTATGGGGCCGGTAAGATCCACCAGTGTGTATGAAAGGTTGAAATGCAGGGTATTATTCTGTGCATCATTTTGTGGCTGTCCTGTCTCTATAAATTCCCAGGTCCAGTTGAGCCGGATTGTATCTCCGGCATTGAATGAATTGATGATGATAAAATGATCCGGCAACAGGGGAGCTCTAGGAAAGGAAGTGATACGTGCAGGAAGATTTTCTGTGCTGTTCAGATACGGGTGGGATACATTGAAGTACATATAATTGGCAAGCCCACCACCAGGATTACCGTATCTGTCGGATATACTGATATTGTCCACCCAAATGTAGACAATTCCGTTCCCGGTTCCATTGTTATGAAGATCAACGAATGTCGAGCCGTGATCACCCGGCATAGCTCCGGTGACCCCCCAGGGGAGCATGCCTGTCTCCCTCGATGTGAGGTCAACGGTGCTCTGTGCAAAAACCGGTACCGGCAGGAGAAAAATAAGGATAAAAAGGTATCCTGACAGCGGTAAAAACGATCTCAGGTATGCAATTCCTGAATTCCTCACGGTACACCCCTCAGCATTACGAGGTCTTTTAGTGATAGTATGAATACCTGCACACCAGATATTACGAGGACCACAGTCTTACCTCGTTAAGAATTGGCGTTATTGTTGAATTGCCTGTCGACAGGGTAGCACGCCACTGACGAAATTGTCCTGAAGGAAGTCCTGATCTAAGGGGAGAAGTCCCCCCAACTGATATCCATGACGGCAGGGGATCTGCTTTGGTAAAACTCGTATCGGACGCCCTGACCTCAAATGTGATATCGGTTATCCCTGAAGCGACAATCTCATCCCATTCGAAAATATCCCCACGTGTTCCTGCCTGTCCTGAATTGTTCACTTCTGACGCGAACGTACCATAACTTTGATAGTAAGTGGATACCGGCATAAATGCAAGGCTTCCTCCCCAACCTACCGGACTGGGCACATCAGAAACAACAGAGTCATTCCAGGTGTTTGTGTCAATATTATATACCCAGAATTTTTCCGAAGAACCATTGAACGCATAAATACAGTTTCCCTGGTCGGATGCCAGAGCACCGCCGGCATTGATGG
>DADR01000039.1:0-3989 GCA_002495055.1 Methanoregula sp. UBA247
GAAAGACGGTATCGCTATCTTCCGTCCTTCGACCGGGTACTGGTATTTCGACTACAACCTCGATGGCGTTATCAATCAATCTTTCAGGTATGGTGGCAGTACTGACCGGATCGTCAAAGGAGACTGGCAGGGAACCGGAAGGGACGGAATAGCTATCTTCCGCCCTTCGACGGGTTTCTGGTATTTCGATAACTACCTTGATGGAAGATACGATAAATCCTTCAGATATGGTGGCAGTACTGACCGGATCATTGTGGGAAAATGGATTTCTGTCGCTCCTACTGCAGCTTTCAGTTCGAATGTCCAGACTGGGACTGCACCCCTCACTGTCCAATTCACCGGGCAGACAACAGGAAGTGCACCTTTGACTTATTCGTGGGACTTTGGGGATGGGAATTACGCAACCACGAAGAGTCCATCCCACGTATATTCTAATGCCGGGACCTACACGGTCACTTTCACCGCAACCAATATTGAGGGCAGCGACTCTGATGTAGAGACGGACTACATCATGGTGACTCCTGCCCCGGAAGCACCGGTCGCAAACTTTACTTCAGATGTCCAGAGTGGTTCTGCCCCCCTTACGGTCACCTTCACTGACAATTCTACCGGCACAGCTCCCCTGACCTATGCATGGGATTTCACCAATGATGGTATCATTGACAGCACCCTTCAGAATCCATCTCATCAATATTCCACCATTGGTTCCTATACAGTAAACCTTACGGTGACGAATGCAGCCGGTAATAACAGCTTATTAAGGACGAACTATATCACTGTGACCGCTCCAACGATCACGCTTTCACCGGCGAGCCTTTCAGCGATCTATGAAGATATTCCGTATAGCCAGGCCATCACAGCGAGCGGAGGGACAGCACCGTATGCCTACAGTGTCACGTCCGGTACCCCGCCCACCGGATTGACCCTGAGTGGTAGTGGCACGCTCTCCGGCACCCCGACCACACCTGGAACCTTTGAGTTCAGGATCAACGCCACTGACACCAATAATTTCAATGGATCGAGGAGCTACAGCCTGACGGTGAATTCGCAGCCAGCGATCACGCTTTCACCGGCGAGCCTCACCTCTCCAGTTCCCGTGGATACTGTGTATAGCGAAACTATCACAGCGAGTGGAGGGACTGCACCCTACACGTTCATCATTACATCCGGTGTCCAGCCCACGGGATTGATCCTGAGCACTGGCGGCACACTCTCCGGCACCCCTACGGTCACCGGACTCTTCAGTTTCACGGTCAATGCTACCGATGCCAATAATTTTAACGGAACTCGGGCGTATAACCTGGAAGTTACCTGACCAGAATAAAAAATTTTTTTTGGACTGTAGTTTTGCTCTGGAGAATTCCACTTTATCCCTGATGCTCCCTGGGGTGGATGCTGGAGTATCCCCCGAACGATGCCCGCCCGCGTCCCAAACCACATCCCATCCTACTTTTTTAGTCTTCGTAACATTGCTATATCCGACCTCATCCGTTCCCGTCGGAGATCGTTGAATAATTCCAGCCCGGTTCCGCATTTTTCCAAAATTATGACCTCTAAAATTCGGGGGATGGGGGAAATGAGGTATAACCGGGCTCGTAGCAGGCTCTGGTGTACCAGAAATCTCACAGGGGTTTTTTGACGGTAAAACAGCCCCAGATGACAAAAACATCCGGCCCGGTTTTCGGTGTGATTGCTCCGTTAAACCAGGATTTCTACGAGCAAATTTTTTGATACATTGAATTTCCCTTGAATATGCCGCACCCGATAACGTTACCAAAGGATTCACAGGATTGATCGATTTTTGCTATGACTTAAATCTGGTTGGATTAATCATTTGTTCCCGATGGCTATCCTTTGAAAATTTCCGTTCTGCTTTTTTTAAAAATTTCTTCTCCGGGTTTTCCGATGAAGAAAAGCAGACCATAATACTTAAATAATTTAATAAAATATATTCCACCAATCTTCATTGTAGTTATTGTACAGCTATAGTGGAGTCGGAATCTTCGATTTCGGTTATTGGAAATACTATGAAGGATGTTAATGGTATGACACGAAGATCAGATATTTCAAAGGGGCGGTCCGGACCGCTCGGTATTTCGGGTGGCACTTGGCGCCTCCTGATAATTCCGGTGTTGCTCTGCATGATGCTCCCGCTCGGGGTTAATGCATTCATGTTCCGTAATGATACTGCCCATACCGGGGTATATTACGATACAGCGGCAAAGCCGAACAATGTCCTGTTATGGAACTACTCGTTTGGCGGTTTTCAGTATCTCGATCCTGATGAATGGACGTATGTCATGGATAACAGCACCTATGCAAGCCCGGCGGTCGTAGATGGTTTTGTCTATGAGGCGAGTCTCGGTAATAAAATCGCTAAATTGAACGCGTTAACGGGTGCAGTGGAATGGACCTACACCGCCGCTAATGATATTCATGCAAGCCCGGCGGTAGCTAATGGTATCGTCTATTTCTCGTGCTATGATGGAAAATTGTATGCCGTTGACATCGACACCGGATTGGATGCATGGGGTCCGGTTGATATTGGTCTAGTGCCGTCACACTCGAGTCCCGCGGTGACGAGTTCTGCTGTCTATGTGGCCAGCGACAACGGTGTTGTGTACGCGTTCGATGCAGATGATGGGGGTGTCCGATGGAGCAATCAGACAAACGCTACCTTAACTGCATCAAACAGGATGCATTCAAGTCCTGCAGTGGTTGGCAATTTTGTCTATATAGGGAATGAAGACGGTTATCTGTATGCCCTTAATGTGACGGATGGTATTACTGATAACTGGCGCTATAATACCGGAGGCCCGATTTTATCAAGTCCAGCCGTTGTAGGTGGTGTTGTGTATATCGGAAGCGATAGCGGGTCTATATACGCAATTGATGCAACCGAAGGTACGCTGGACTGGTCATATGCTACCGGAAATGGCGTTCAGTCAAGTCCGGCAGTTGCTGGCGGTGTAGTCTACGTTGGCAATACCGATGGTGATGTGATTGCCGTCGACATAGCCACACACGCTGCAGATAAATGGAGATTCACAACTCCTACTGACACGGTTGTCTCAAGCCCGGCAATAGCAAACGGTACTGTATACGTGGGCAGCTACGATGGCAATATTTATGCTATCAATGCCAATACCGGCGTGGAATCCTGGCACTATACGACAACTCCCGTAGCTGTACGTAATTATATATACTCCAGTCCTGCGGTGGCAAACGGTGTTGTGTATGTCGGTGGTGGGGAAGGTAACACCAATCTGTATGCGATTGGGAACCACACCTCTGCTCCCGGTGCACCTGTTGCATCATTTACGACAAACGTCACGTCAGGAACAGCTCCCCTTGTCGTGAGGTTCAATGATACCTCCTCTGGCACTCCAACGACATGGAACTGGAGCTTTGGTGATGGGACCTGGTTCAACACAACTTCATCATCCCTGAGGAACACAACCCATACGTACACTGTATCAGGAACTGCAACCCTCACGGTCTCTAATGCCGGTGGGAGCGATACCTCCTCTGGAACCGCAATAACCGTAACAACGGCACCTGCGACCGGGGTTGAAGGGATAGCGATCTTCCGTAACANNGTAACACTACCGGCTACTGGTACTTCGATGACAACCTCGATGGAACTATCAATAAATCCTTCAGGTATGGCGGCATTAACGACCGTATTGTCAAAGGAAACTGGACGGGAACCGGCGAAGGGATAGCGATCTTCCGTAACACTACCGGCTACTGGTACTTTGATTTCAACCGCGATGGCGTTGTCAATAGATCCTTCCGGTATGGAGGCAGCAGCGACCAGATCGTAGTCGGGGACTGGGACGGCGATGGAGCAGATGGAATAGCAATCTTCCGGCCATCAACCGGCTACTGGTATTTCGACTATAACCTCGATGGTGTTGTCGATAAATCCTTCCGGTATGGAGGCAGCAACGACCGGATCGTGGTCGGAGACTGGGACGGCGACGGAG
>DADR01000039.1:4130-6628 GCA_002495055.1 Methanoregula sp. UBA247
ATCTTCCGGCCATCAACCGGCTACTGGTATTTCGACTATAACCTCGATGGTGTTGTCAATAAATCCTTCCGGTATGGAGGCAGCAGCGACCGGATCATCGCCGGAAAGTGGATCTAAACAGTATAATCAGAAAATATCCCTTTAACCTTTTTTTAGCCCCTCGCAAAATACACCATTAGCGGTATTGGGACACGTTCCGGGATGCGATAAAGATTTTATTATTGTTGTTACAAAATCCGAATGAATATCAGTTTTACTCTCTCATAATTGGTACCTTAGTGAACTTAATTATTATACAAATCAATAAAGAGTCATGCAATTATCAAAAGGGATTGTCAAGTCAATACTTCTCTCCATTATTTGTTTTTGTTTATTCATCGTCCCGGTATGTGCTTCGGGAATAAACGAAATCCCCGTTATTCCCCCCATTATAAATTCATCCCCTGTAATCAATATAACGACGATCCCGGTTACCCTCTCAACCCAAATCCCTGCCCGGGAAACATTCCCTGCTGCAACTCCTGCTGCTGATAAATCCTCATCGCCAACCGTAAAATCTTCAGTCTCTCCCGTCACTTATAATAATCAACGTCTTGCTCCCATTAACCCGGATTTTATTGCATATAAAAAGACCCTTGCTGCACAGAATGTCGCTGCAAAAACTAACACACAGATCCTGGGTTCGCCACAGATATCTGAAAACGTGCAACGCGGCCTTGGTTTTATTCCTCCGTTAACTGACCTTTCATATATCAAGGGGCAGGATGTATCTCAGTCTATCCTTTCAAATCCTGCAAAGTATAATTTCCCCGTCAATGCGGGACCGTCCCCTACACTTTTTGATCTTCGGACTCTGGAAAAAGTAACTCCAGTGAGAGATCAATGGAGTGCCGGAAGCTGCTGGGCGCAGGCTACCTATGCCTCACTTGAATCCTACCTCCTTCCGGCAGAATCATGGGACTTTTCAGAAAATAATATGAAAAATCTCCTCTCGAGTCAATATACAGAAGGATTTGACCGCGCTGCTGATGACGGTGGGAACGCTCTCCAGTCAACGGCATATCTGGCCCGTTGGACTGGCCCCATCAATGAGACAGATGATCCCTATGATCCTTTTTCCAATGTCTCACCAACCGGCATTCCTGCTAAAAAACATGTCCAAAACGTTCTGTTCCTTCCGGACAGATCGGGACCTGCAGATAATAACAATATTAAATCGGCACTCATGACGTACGGTGTGGTGTATACGTCATTGTATTATCATACCTATTTCGAAAATATTACTCACTACGAAATCGAAAATATTACAACAGCTGCATATTATTTTAATGGTTCTACCCCTGGAAATCATGCTGTAGGAATTGTCGGTTGGGATGACAATTACAGCAGGTATAACTTCACCGATGTCCCGCCGGGTGATGGTGCCTTTATCATTAAAAACAGCTGGGGTACAGAATGGGGAGAGCAGGGGTATTTCCATGTTTCCTACTACGATTCTAGGATTGGGTTAAATAATGCCGTATTCACTGCAGAAAGTGCTCAGAATTATGATAATATTTATCAGTATGATCCCCTGGGGTGGATAGGCAGTTTCGGAGCGCCAGGTAATTTCGAATGGGGTGCCAACGTATTCCAGAGCAATACCTCAGAAACCCTCACTGCCATAAGTTTCTACGCGGTTGATACTAATACCTCGTATGAATTCTTTATTTATAAAAATCCTGATGACGGGCCTGTCAATACGACCGGTTATTCATATCGGGGGAACGGGACTCTGTCGGGCCCTCCTGGATATTATTCCCTGGTAATCACTCCCGGAGTCACTCTTCAGGATAATGATACGTTTTCAGTCGTCATGAATCTGACAACGAATTACTACCAGTATCCTCTTCCGATAGAATATGCTGCGAATGATTATTCATCTCAGGCTACTGCACATTCAGGTGAAAGTTTCTTTAGTGATGATGGCGGACAGACCTGGTCTGATATGACGTTAACTTATCCAAGTGCAAATATCTGTATTAAGGCCTTCACGATATTCACCCCGCCCGAGAATGACGGGATAGCAATCTTCCGGCCATCAACGGGGTATTGGTATTTCGATAACAACCTCGATGGCATTATCAATAAGTCCTTTAGGTATGGGGGAGTTGGTGACCAGATTATAAAAGGGGACTGGGATGGCGATGGTGCAGATGGAATAGCAATCTTCCGGCCATCAACGGGGTATTGGTATTTTGATTACAACCTCGACGGGGTTATCAATCAGTCCTTTAGATATGGTGGCAGTACCGACCAGATTATAAAAGGAGACTGGGAGGGAACGGGAGTCGATGGGATAGCAATCTTCCGTAATTCAACGGGATACTGGTATTTTGATTACAATCTCGATGGTGTTGTCAATAAATCCTTCCGGTATGGGGGAGTTGGCGACCAGATCATAAAAGGAGACTGGGACGGCGATGGTGCAGATGGAATAGCAATCTTCCGGCCATCAA
>DADR01000039.1:6720-111852 GCA_002495055.1 Methanoregula sp. UBA247
ATAAGTCCTTCAGATATGGTGGCAGTACCGACCAGATTATAAAAGGAGACTGGGAGGGAACGGGAGTTGACGGAATAGCAATCTTCCGGCCATCAACGGGGTACTGGTATTTTGATTACAACCTCGACGGTGTTATCAATCAATCCTTTAGATATGGTGGCAGTACTGACCAGATCATCGTTGGAAAATGGGCATAAAAAAATAACACAGCCAGGATGGATTTACCCAATCAGAACTGGGCTAAACAGGAGTAATGAGGAGATGTGCGAAAAAAATTTTGGTGATTGAATGCGCTCCGTTAAGTGTGGATGAATCCTACAAGATTGTTATTGCGAATTTTTCCTTAATATAATTTCGTTGCAGAAAAATGATATCTGATATGATTAATTGATGTAAAAAAGCATTTATTATTTCATTGCATCAGGATAATAAGTAGTGATGCCTGATATTTTCTCCGACCAGAAAAAATATTACGATGAAACCGCTGAACAATTTGAAGAACGATCATTCTTTGGACGTGCAAATCGGAATCACCAGAAAAAAATACAAAAAATTTGTGAATTGTTGAATCTGCAGATTAATGACAGGTCGGAATTTTATATTTTGGAAATCGGGGTGGGTACTGGATTACATGCGCAATACGTACTACAACATTTTCCTAATGTCTATTTTGTTGGAATAGATTTATCTGAAAAAATGCTTTTTCAAGCGCAAAAAAAATTCCTATCAGATATTTTTGATAAAAAAAATTTTTTAGTAGGAGATGGAAATCTATTGCCTTTCCGGAATAATTCATTTGACGCAGTCTATATTTCTGGCAGTCTGCACCATTTTTCCGATCCTTTTAACTGTTTAAAAGAGGTATATCGCATTGTAAAACCGAATGGTACTATTGCTCTGATGGAACCCAACTGGCTATTTCCATTGAATTTTTTCCAGGGATGTTTTAATCCGGTTGAAAGAAATATCCTTAATATGAGAAAAAAATTTTTTTTGAAGTGGGCTTCAGAACTAAAACTTAAATCTATATATATTGAAAATTTTATTTATACGCCGCCACTTGCATTCATTGATGTTAAAATTCTCGATAGAATTGATCAAATACTTGGAAAGATTCCAATTCTATCATCTTTTTCAATTATGATATATTTATCCGCCAGAAAGATAAATAAAAAAGAAGAATGATTTCACAAAAATTGTATTCTATTCACGAGAATATTCGATAAATACTTTAAGAAGGGATAATTATTCAGGTTCTTATTACTGGCGGAGCGGGTTTCATCGGATCTCATTTGACTGAGCATTTTTTACAGGATCCCGAATGTAAAGTCATTTGTTTCGATAATTTTGATGATTATTATAACCCTCTGGTAAAAAAAAGGAATATTGAACCATTTGCTTCTTACCCCAACTTCACGCTTATCAAGGGGGATATACGGGATAGACCCTTTCTTAAAAAAATTATGATTGATATTGATTATATTTTTCATGAAGCTGCCCAGGCAGGGGTGAGGATCTCCGTTGATGACCCAATAAAACCTCATGAGGTAAATGCTACCGGAACCCTGAATCTTTTAGAAACTGCAAAAGATGCTGACGTGAAAAAAATTATCAACGCCTCCTCTTCATCAGTGTATGGTAAGATGAAATACCTTCCTTTCGATGAGGCGCATCCAACTGAACCCGTTTCTCCCTATGGGATTTCAAAGCTGATGGCTGAACATTATTGCAGGGTATTTCAAGAACTATATGATCTGAAAACGGTCTCATTAAGATATTTTACGGTATATGGTCCACGTATGAGACCGGATCTTGCAATCCATATATTCATGCATAGAGCGCTGCACAATGAACCCATTACAATTTTCGGTGATGGAACAAAAAGCCGTGATTTTACGTATATGCAAGATATTGTTGAGGCAAATATTATGGCAATGAAAAAAGGTTTTGGTGAATACAATATAGGGGGAGGATACAATATTACCGTGCAACAATTAGCTGAAAAAATTATCGCTGTCGCCCGGAGTACTTCAAAAATTACCTATGAGAAGGCAGTGAAGGGTGATGCTGAACATACATCGGCGAATATTAAAAAAGCCGAAAAGGAACTGGGATGGATTCCAAAAATCACCATTGATGAAGGACTGGAGATCTATAAAAAATGGATCCAACAATATCAGTTATAATTCCCGCGTATAACGAGGAAGATAATATCGATCCGGTTCATCGCGAACTTTCGAGTATACTTGCTGGAATTGGACATCCATATGAAATTTTATTTATTGATGATGGATCCACCGATCTGACCTTCCAGAAGATGAAATCAATACAGCTCAAGGATGATTCTGTCCGGATTATTAAATTCCGGAAGAATTTTGGCCAAAGTGCTGCGTTACAAGCCGGATTTGATTACGCTTCTGGAACAATCCTCATTACCATGGATTCTGACCTTCAGAATGATTCCCGTGACATTCCTGCTTTGATTGAAAAAATGGAACATGAGGATTTCGATGTTGTCTGCGGCTGGAGGTACACAAGACGGGATCCTGTCCTGAAAAAATTATTTTCGAAGATGGCGAATTCGTTGAGAAAGTCTCTCACGAGGGAAACAATTCATGATTCAGGATGTACGCTTCGTTCGTACAGGAAAGAATGCATCGAGGATGTAGAACTTTACGGAGAACTTCACCGGTATATACCTGCCCTGCTTCTGTGGAAAGGATACCGTATCGGAGAATTAAAGGTCAACCATCGTGAACGGACGTATGGTTCATCAAAATATTCCTGGAAGAGGCTAACAAAGGGATTCCTCGATCTTATTGTAATTGCCTTCTGGCAGAAATATTCTGCCCGACCCATGCATATTTTTGGAGGATTGGGCTTTATTTTTGTTATCGTTGGATCTATCATCAGTATATACCTGATTTTTGAAAGACTATTTTTAAACATGGGTCTCACCGATCGTCCCTTGTTTCTTGTCGGGTTTTTTTTACTGGTTGTAGGTATTCAATTCGTTGCACTCGGGATCCTGGCAGATATCCTCTTAAAGATCTATCATGGGCAAAATGAGCGGAAACCATATCGTGTCGATAAAATACTGAAATGAAGATCTTATTAATCAATTATGAATGCCCGCCACTTGGTGGGGGTGGAGGAGTAGCATCTTTTCAGCTTGCACAAGAATTAGCAAAAAGACATGATGTTGATTATCTGACAACAGGTTTTGGAAATCTCCCAAAATATGAAGTTATTAATGATGTGCATATTTATCGAGTACCAGTAATAAACAGAAAGGAGCTGAGCACGGCTACGTTTGTTTCAATGCTTTCATTTATTCCTGAAGGTTTTCTCAAAGGCATTACACTCTGTAAAAAAAAGAAGTATAATTGCATACATGCCCTATTCGTTGTACCCTCCGGCATCTGCGGACTGGGATTATCCCGGCTTTTCCAAATTCCTCTGGTCTTAACGGCATTAGGTGGAGATGTGTATGATCCCAGTAAACGACACTCTCCCCACAGATCAGGTATCCTTAAAAAGGTGATATCATTTCTATTCAACCACTCTGATAAAAATACCGTAGAATCTGACAACCTCAGAGACATGATCCTGCAATATTACTCACCCCGGCAACCGGTCGACGTCATCCCTCTGGGATTCTTAAAACCCGAATTTACACGAAAAAGCCGTGCCGAGATACACATCCCGGAAAAGAGGACAATTTTAATATCTGTCGGGAGGCTGGTGAGAAGAAAAGGATATGAATATGCGATTCGGGCATTATCGACTCTTCCTGACGCTTCTTATCATTATTACGTGATCGGTGACGGTCCTGAAGAAACCACCCTGAAAAATCTGGTGGTTGCACTCGGTCTGGAAAATAACATTACATTTTTAGGATATGTGTCTGATGATATAAAATTTCAGTACCTTACCGTGAGCGATATTTTTCTATTACCGTCAATGCATGAAGGATTCGGAATCTGTCTTCTTGAGGCAATGCATTGCGGTTTACCTATAGTATCAACAGATAATGGCGGGCAGACGGATATATTGAAAGATCGTGTAAATGCACTCCTTGTATCGGGTAATGACAGTGATGCTTTTGCAGAAAAAATCAAAGAACTGATGCTGGATGAAACCCTACGAAAGAATATCTCGATAAATAACATCCGTGATATTAGTCACTATTATATTGAAAAAATCGTGTCGGAATATGAAACACTTTACAGTGACTTGATAAAAACAAGATCCAACGAGGGATTACATGAAAACCGATGATAAAAAAAACTTGTATTCTCGCTATATGACAACACATTTTGGAAAAATTCATGGTGATAATCAGGAATTTCCCCTTCATAACCGGTACTTTCGAAAAAATTTTTTAAAACTTTTGCCCGCTGACAGGAATGTAAAAATTGTTGATCTGGGTTGCGGAATGGGACATTTTCTCAATTTTTTAGAAAAGGAAAACTATTATAATTATATCGGTGTTGATGTCAGCGAAGAGAACGTTGAGTTCTGCAAGAAAAATAAATTCAATGCTGTTTTAGGTAATATTTTTGATTTTTTAAAAGAAACGAATGAAACATATGATGTCATCGTCATGAATGACATCATCGAACATTTTGAAAAACCCGAAATAATACACCTCCTCCAGCTAATATTTGACGCACTGCATCATAATGGACGTTTAATCATCAAGGCACCCAATGCTGCAAATCCGATATTGGCTTCAAGCAGTAGATATTATGATTTCACCCATGAGCTAATTTTCACTGAAGAGAGTATGTCGCAGGTGCTTCGGATTTCTGGTTTTTCACAAGTTTTTATTTATCCTCAGGATCTGTATGTCTTCTATTATAATCCTGTGAATTATCTGGCAAAATTATTTAGTTTTTTGTTAAATGGGATCTTACTGATTTTTTTCCGGTTTTATGGAAGAAAAACTACAAAAATTTTTACAAAAAATCTCATTGCAGTTGCTATAAAAGATTAATTTTTCACTCGGACAGTTATCCAACCATAGATGCCAAGAATTGTAAAATAGAGAATTATTACAATGTGGTAGCAAAAACCGGATACAATTGCCTGATCCATAGAAAGTCCGAGAGGGACAAATACCAGAGTCCAGATTGTTTCGGTTGTCCCAAACCCGGCAACACCCTGAATGGGGAGAACCGTTGTCAATAATATGAATGTTCCTCCTAAAATCACGATAAATATGGATAACTGGAAGTTCATCCCCATCATGAGCAAATAAACAACAAAATAATTGACGCCCCAGATTAAAAGAGAAGATATCATCAGAGCAGAGATACTTTCTTTAATCTGAATTCTATCAAGGCTCTCAATTGTCTCGAATCCTTTTCTAATAAAAAAATGAACCCCTGGATTATGTTCACAGTGCAATCTCTCTGCAGTTTTTTGAATTTGGATGACAAATTTTTTTCCTCGTGTGAGTAAAATTACAAGGACGATTAGCAAAAAAATTCCGAAAAAGGCAATTATCCATAGTGCATCCATAATTATTTTGGGAATATCGGTAATCAGAACAATAGCGAAAAAGAATAAAATAATCAAGGCAATAAAATCGAATATTCTCGACACGACAAGTGTGGCGATACCTTCACCAACAGTTTTGTTATTGATTTTTTTTAAAAGATAGATATAGGATAATTCTCCGGTTCGTGCCGGTAAGAGATTATTCGTGGCGTTATGCACACATACGATATTAAAAAGATCTTTTATGCTAACCTCCCGGTTGAGAAGGATGTGAAATCGCCAGGCACGGAAGAAATAACTGCTCGCATATAACATAAAACCTGCCAATAGGTACACCGGGTTGATATGAGAGATGATTGAAATAATTGTATCTGACGAGACTTGAGTTAAAAGAAGGGCAACGAGAATAATGGTGAGAAATAACGCGATATATTTTGTATAGGGACGGATACGGGAAATCATGAAAAATCAGCAATCCTGTTACCATTATTTTATTTATTTTGTAGAATCATAATTTACCATACATATAATGCATCAATAAGGAATAAATTACAACGGTGCTTTGGGGTAATGAGTGAATGTTAAATAATGATATCAATCCCGATTGAGACACACTGACATCATGAAACTAAGGTTACGGTAATGAAAGAACGAATTCAGACAGTGCTCAATGACATTTGGTATCGATGGCAAACCCGTATCAGGAATCTGGACACCAATGATAAAATTGCAATACTAATTATTTGTTCATTTTTCACGATTTCATTGGTCGTACTTCATATCTCATATATCGACTATTTTCCTTATAATGAAGGTGATAAAGGTGTTATCTATCAATTATTTTATAATACCGTCGTGCACGGAAATTTTTTCTATTCTTCAATTAATGGAGGAATGATTGACTTTGCAGGACATCAAAGATATTTTCTGCTCTTACTTTTGCCGTTTTTTGCGGTATATCCTTATCCAATAACGATTTCTTTCATCAGTTCTGCTCTTTTAGCGTTAGGGGCACTGCCGGTTTACTGGTTATCATCAGAGATTTCAAAGTCAAAACGAATTGGGTTATTATTCGTTTTTCTTTATGTAATGTATCCGTCAATAAGCTGGCTGGTTCTTGAAAGTGTCAAAGAGGAAATATTTGCTTTGCCCCTATTATTGTTTGCTTTTTATTATATGGTCAGGGGATCATTTTCAAAATTTATCATTTTTTTATTCCTTGCAGGAATATGCAAGCAAAATATTCCCCTTGTAATCATTATGTTTGGAGTATATGCTTATTTGGAGAAGATGGATAGAAAATGGATTCTGGCGCCTGTTCTTCTTGGCTCCGGTTTCCTGGCAATTGAATTTTTCGTGTTACAGCCATTCTTCACTCAACTCTCATCGAATATGTATGGATATGCCGGTGATTCATCTATTCTCACTTTTACCGGGTCGAGATATTCATATTTAGGAAATACCCCCTCCGCAATGGTAATCAATGCCCTTTCTCATCCCATGCTCATATTCAATAAGGTTTTTTCCGGGGAAACTCTGACATATATCACCTTGTTATTAGTACCTGTTGGATTTATCAGTCTTTTAAAACCCAAAATCCTGTTAATCGGATTGCCAATTTTTTTACAGAATATCCTTTCCATTGTTACTTATCAGACAATGCTGTCATGGCATTATGTCAGTATACTGGTGTTTGTGATAATCGTGGCGGCAATATTTGCATTTGCCGATCTTTATAATAAACTCCCAAAAACGTTCAAACTTGGGTTAATTATCCTGTTAATCCTGTTTTCAGGTGCTTCATTTTTTTACTTAAGTGCGGCATCCGATACCTATTCTCATATCACATCTGCATCACTGAAGAATGATGATTCAGCTCAATTAACTCGGGTCCTGGAAAATATTCCGGAGGATGCCAGTGTTTTATCATCAATAAAATTTGGTCCGTATGTGTATAGATCAAAAGAAGTTTCATACCCATTTTGGACTGGTAAACCTGTTAGTACGGTTTATGATTACTATGTATTGGATCGAACTGGTTTGAATTATTATAATTCATATTCTGCTTTTGCTCAAATGAACCAGTTAATGGACACAGGGAAATATGAAACCAAATATACTTCGGGGCAGACGATCATTATTGGATTAGCAAATTCATCCACGACCTGCAAAGAATCTCCGAATTTGTTTTACCGATCACAAATTGGTAATGAGGCAATAAATTGCCCTTCCAATGTCAGCCGACATGTATTTTATAGCCTTAAATCTGAAAGAAAAGCAGGTTATCTGGTATTTGGTCCCTATATCATTCTTCCGAACGGGACATTTATTGTCACGTATTCAATTCGTGCAGATAATATATCAGATTTCGATAGTAAAATTGCACGATTAGAGATTACCAGTATAGATTCCAGTACCCTTCACAATTCAATAGATACCATGAGAGATATTTATCCGCAGAATCTGACATCAGGACAGGACACAAAATTCAATTTATCTATTAAAATTCATACTACAAATAAAAACCGATTAATGGAGTTCAGGGTATTCCAGTATTCAAATGCAGATCTCTATGTTTCAGATATTAACATTTCACAAATTAAGCAGTAGAATATCAGATGTACAAAAAATGATTGTTGACTGACATGGGAAAATTAAATAATTACGTATATTTGTAGAGAACAAATTCAAGGGAATAGTATGCGTTATATTGAACTGACTGAACTTGACGAAGAATTGAAAAGAGTTGAGGAAAGGGCAAAGATATCTGATGATGAATTAAGAAAATCCCTCTCCGAATTCTGCTTAAAAATTGATTATAATATGCCTGGTGATCCATTTTCTGAAGAGTATATCCAGGCTCAGATGGACTTGTACTCACTTGTTTCAGGAAAAAAATATTCGGTCGAAAATGAATTTAGCGAGTTTATTTTTGAAGAAAGACTTAATAATCCATTTCCTTATTTTACTGAGAGTCCGACAACAGTCGGGGATCAATTGATGGGGATTGGTTTTTTAATCCGCTCCATGGCTTTACCTCCAAAATCCAATATCATTGAGTTTGGCGCGGGGTGGGGTGAAACAACGTACCATCTTGGCATGATGGGTTACAATATTACCGTTGTTGATGTCGAAAAAAAATTTTTAGATCTTATCACGACAAAACTAAATAAAAATAATAGAAATGTCGAAGTGATCCAGGAGGATATGTTGAAATTTAGGTCTTCATTAAAATATGATGCAGCACTTTTTTATGAATCATTCCACCATTGCAGTAATCCCTTCACATTTTTGGATCATTTATACGATATGATCAAAGATACGGGAATTATTTGTTTTGCAGCAGAACCTATTGTGAGGGGTTTTGCAGAATATTTACCCTACTCCTGGGGAATTCGATTGGATGGTATGTCGGTATGGTCAATGAGAAAATTTGGATGGCTGGAATTTGGATTTGAACAGTCATTTTTTATTGAAATGCTGAATAGATCTGGTTTTTCTGTGGATGAATTTGAGAACAATTTGTGTCCATTGAGTCATATTTTCATCGCGAGGAAAATTAAATATAAGATCAATTCTCCACTAAAAAGAAATATATTTGCGTCATCTGACACCGTAGATTCAGAAGCATCGATCCTCACGTGTTTCAGGAACAAATTATTCGGTGGAAAATAAGTATCCTGAGAGTTATTTTTAAAGGAAATACACATTAAATTTTTTCCTTCATTTCATCCGATTGAAACATCTTAAGTATTTCTCCTCAACAATTTCCCAACGATAGTTTTTATCCACAAAAATTTTACCGTTCTCCCCAAGAATCTTTCTGATATTCTGATTTTTAAGTAAAATTTTCAAACATTCTTTAAATTCCTCATAATTTGAGTACCATAATCCCCCATTTGATCGAATACACTGGCCTTTCAAAACCTCACTATTCCCATTCACAAGCACGGGTCGATTACAATGCCAGGCTTCAAATAAAACTATCGACAGACTTTCAAATTTTGAAGGCATTACGAGCATTTCTGATGCCATAATACAATTGAACTTGTCTTGTTCTGATACAAATCCCAAGGGAAAAATATCCGGATGATCAGGAACTTTCATCACTGCTTTTCCTAAAAGAACAAGTTTTAATGAACTCGGGTATTTCCTTTTAAAGTGAATAAAAAAATCGAATAATTCTTTACAACCCTTCGATTCATCGATTCGACCCACATATACAATAAAATTCTTCAATCCATATTGTCTCTCAAATGCAGTTGGGTCAATAGTATCGGGAATATCTATACCCGTTCCAATAATATCCTGGGAAATATTCTCTGTTTTAAATTTTAAATTAACAAAATTTTTTTCTTCTTCGGTGTTATAAAGAATTGCTTGTGGTAATTTAAAAAGACCGTTAAATATTGATAAATAAATGGGGGGCTCGTCATGAGCGGTTGGCACTAGAATTGCCTTATTTGAAACAAGGGGAAAACCAAAAAATGTTGTACAATATAGATATGTAAAAAAGACGAACAAATCATAGTTGTTTTTGTTTTCTTTAATGTAATTCAAAAGGTCTGATGAGTAAGGGCCCTGTAATTTCATCCATTCAATTTCATCATCCCGGGTATGATCATGCATGAAAATAAATTCAGAAAAAGAATTAAATTTTTTAATATCCCGTGGCGAATCTACAGAAAACCTACGAATTGTAACATTATTCAGTATGGAGGTTCCACGGGGATATTCATTTTTCCAGGATATGTAATCGATCGCACAGGTAGTAATAATTTCAATACTAATTTTTTTTGAAAGATGTTCTGCAACGATTCTGCACAATAATTCTGCGCCACCATTTACTTCCAGACCGTATCTTTGGACAACAAATGCAATTTTCATTGGATTAACCAGATTTTCATGGTTTGATTTTCCCGTTTCTTTTCCAGATGTATTAAAGCCCATTTTTACGTATCCATGATTTTGTTATCGCAGATTCAATGCTCCATTGAATTCCTGAAATCATGCATTATCAAGACTTGACTGCATCGATTAAATTGTAAATGATACGGTGAAATTTTTTCTTATTGTTTTCAAACATAAATTCATGATATCTTTTTTTTTGCTGTTCGATTATTTTCTTTTTAAAGTTGTTATCTTTAGTGATTATATTTATCAATTCAGCAATTTCACCAAACTTTTTTTGCTTAATAAGTATTCCTGAATTTCCAAGTGTATGGGGTACAGCTGTAGAATTATATGCAATAATCGGAATATCGAAAAACATACTTTCAACCAAGGGAACACAGAACCCTTCATGCTCACTCATACAAAGAAAAACATCAGCAATTTTGTAATAACTGATTAAATCTTTGAAAGGAACAGATCCCGTAAAAAGAACATCCGAAATGTGTAATTTTTCGACGATACCACGAAGTTGTTCGATATATCGTTCACAACCATTATATCCCCCGACGAGAATAAGTCTTGATTTTGGATTGATTGATTTATAGTAATAAAAAACCTTGAGTAAATCCTCCTGCTTTTTATTAGGTGATATCCTCCCGACAAATAGAATATTTACGTAATCATCCGTGAATTTCCTGACTAATGATGTATTGAATCGGTCATACGTATCAAAATCAATTAATATCGGCAGAACAGCGGTCCGAGAGAATCCCATGGTTTCAAGTTCCTGTCGATTATACTCGGAATCCCCGATTGCCAGTTCAACAGAGGGAACTAATGACGATAGGGAATCCCTTCCCTCCTTTAATACTTTATATAATCCCTCATTGATTCCGATAAAAAATTCTGCGGGAGTAAGATTATGATAAATTATAATTTTACGATCAGGTAATTTTTTAAAAAATTCTGTAATATCAGACCCAATTGCATAATGATAAATGAGGATATTTTCTTTTCGAGAATATTTATTATACGTATTATAATCAAGCGCTGGGGTATTGGGATGCCAGTTATCAGCAAAAATATGAGAGGTATATCCCCATTCCTGAAAAAGTGCCTGCATTAACCGGACTTCATTGCCGATTGCATCAGCAGGGCTTAATGTGGGGAGTATCTGGTGAATTTGCATGGATAATCAGTCATATTGTGGATTCTAATTTTTCAACAATTTTTTCTTATTATTATTATTATTCCCTACATAATGTCTTTAGATTTCACTTTTTACCGATAACTGCATAGTCCTGAGCTCCGAACAATACCGTATTCAGTATCTCAACATTATGATTGTACACATCAACGTTCTTCTCTTCAGAAAGATTCATTTCTGCAGTCTCCTCAATCTTTTTCAATTTTCCCTCCCCGGATACTGGTGAAAAAAACCTTTTCTCACTCTCACGGAATCCTGCAGCACTGATGAGGAACTGAAGTGTTTCAGGATGAACTGGTCTCTTATGTGTCATATCAATATAGAAATTAACAAAAGAAACAAACGATAACGGGTTCACTGTTTCAACCACAATATAATATCCGAATTTTAGCTTATTTTGACAGAGTGCAAGCAACCTGATAAGGTAATCGGGTTCCATGTGTTCCACGACTTGATCAATAAATATCCCGTCAAGGCTCTTGTCTTCCAGTTTTTCAAGATACATTATTGCATCTGACTGGTCAACATCTAACTGGCGGGATCGACAGTATGCCACCATATCAGGATCACTGTCCACACCGAAACCACCAATACCATGATCCTTAAGGATCTCAAGGAATTCACCTCTGCCACAGCCGATATCAAGTACGCTGGAACATTTTTCAAAGTACGGGAGGAATGCCAGTTGTCGTTGTTTGATATCTTTTCGTGAACCCCTGAATCTCTCCTCGAAAAGGAAATAGTTCGTATCCTCTTTTTTTATGGATGCTGAAAGAGCACCTTTTTGTGCCAGTCCTTTTTGAACACGTTCTTCAAGAAGTTGTGCCAGCCAAGCTTTCTTTTCAATATCAATATTAATTGCATTTACCGCATTTAGAACATCTTCATGGATTTTATTTTCAAGTTCGCAAGTGGTATTTTTAATGTCATTGGTTGTTATTTCAAGTTTCTGGATTCGATTTTCAAATTCACCGGCCGTTTTTTCAAGTTTGGTATTTATTGTTGATATTGCACCTTCTCGTGTCTTCACAGCTTCGGAAATCTTTTCATTGATTTCTTTTTCCCTTTGTGCAAGACAATTTAGGATACGCTTTGAGTTTTGGTTGAAACGGGTCTGTTTATAGGCAATCGGATCGACATAGCGCCGGACTTCGCCATTAACCAGTTGCCGCCCTTTAATGAGAAACTTCCCAATATAGGCATGGTGTGAGCTGATAGAGTAACTATTATTTTGTATGTCCCAATTGGCACTTATATATGAAAGATCACGTTGAAAAGTATTGTCAGATTCAACCGCTTGGCAATTATTTGAAGCGGATCCAATTATCGTATCCGGATCCTGGGGCAGTTCACCATCAGCATGCCGTTTCCGTATATTCTCCCGAATCTTATCCATGATCTCTACGGCATTGATCTCATCATCGCGGATTTCTATGATATTGTCATCCATATACATCTCCTAATAAAATTTTGAATCCCTCCAATTACGGAGAACGATTCCCTTACCCGATATTTCTTAATAACGATTGGATTGTCTTGGTTCTAACACCTAGCTATTCAGTCCATATTTTATTTATTGCTACTCCTAATGTACGTAGATCACCATTATTGATTTCAGTGTTTGGAACCCATGTTGGCGATATAGTGATCTCAATTTTAATGAATTTTTTCAGATATGAATTGGGTTTGAGAGGAACTGAAACAATTCCAAGATTATTTCTATCTATCGTTTTTCTGTGTTTTTCATTATCTATTGAGATCATAAGCATTTGACTTCCATGGGGTTTTGAAGAGAGCACCTTCAAGCATAATATTTTATCTGTTTTTCTTGGATGAAGATAAAGAACGGCAGATCCTTTTGTCCATCTTACAGCGGGTGGCCAATATTCGCAAAAATACCACCCTTCACCAAGGTAATAATCATCTGTTGTTCCCATTTCAATGTATGAATTAAAAGGATCGGGAAAATGGGATAGATCAAATGGAATATAATCTCTATGTTCAGCAGGAGACCGTGGTAAGTAGTGATATCTTAAATAATGAATGAATGGATATGACCATTTCTTCTGGAATTTTATAACCTCGTATGCTGCCTGATTGCATAAGGTTTCAATCTCTCCAGATGAAAATTCATTGTTTGGAATAATGTATTTCCCAATCTTTAAATCCAGCATGGCGGAGGAAGAGATCTGATGATTTTCCTCCAATATTTCATATAGAGGACTTCCTGGATATGGCATAGTGACGGCAAAACCAAAATAATCTGGATCAATTTTCTTAGCAAAGTGAATTGTATTTTGTATGGATGAATGGGTCTCATTGAGATTTCCAATCATAAATGAAGCATAGGTCCTGATACCTGCTCGTTTTGTAAGATAAAATGCCCGCTGTAGTTCATCAAGGCTGATGTTTTTATTAATGGATTTGAGCACCATTGAGTCGCCACTTTCAACACCATAAAAGATCATCCAGAATCCGGCATGTTTCAGGAGATTGAGAAGTTCTGGTGAAACAAGGTTGTTATTTGCTCGAAATGGTGCTTTAAATACACAATTTTTGTTTAATCCTCTTGAAATAATCCCATTACAGATTTTTTCCACCCAGGCACGATTGAGATTAAAAGTATCATCCTGAAAAAAAATTTCATGGACATGAAATGTTGTCTGAAGCCATTCAATTTCTTTTAGAATATATTCTGGACTGTGAAAACGAACTTTCTTCCCCCAAATTGGATTACTGCAAAATTGGCAACCAAAGGGGCAACCTCGTGAAGCCATTATATGAACTGTGGGGCGTGATTGAACCGGATAAGGTCCGGGATATTTTGAAATTGGTGAAACCAAATCAAATGCGGGGAATGGCAGACTATCCAGATTTTCGATAAATTTTCTAGGCCGTGTTGTACGAATCATCCCACTATCCTGATAACAAATGCCATCTACAGAATCCAGGGATCCCTGGTTTTCTATTGTTCTTAGAAGTTCCAAAAAAGTTTGTTCTCCTTCACCAATAACGACAATATCGATATGTGGGCATTGCTTCAAAATCTCCGCTTTCAACGCAGAAGGATGTACTCCTCCCACAACAATGACAACTTCGGGGAATTTTATCTTAATAAGTTCTGACAGGGAAAAAACAGTTTTACATTGCAAGGTTGTCATTGTAATCCCAACAATTGTCGGCTGATATTGTCGGATATAATTTTCAATGTCCTGAAACGAATGGTTATTAATATCCGCATCTATTACGTCTATATCATACCGGTTGGTTCTGAGAAAAGCTGCAATGGATAATATGCCAAGTGGAGGATATACTGTCAATAATCCTCCCTCAGGTCTCAAATTAGGATTAATAAATAAAATTTTGGACATCAGCAATTCAACCTGAAAACTTTTAATACGTTATAATTTCAGTTTTAGATGTAATTATATACGAGGAATTGTTATACGTCATCAGTAAAAAAATAATTTGTATGAACCCTCGGTTTGATATTGAAAATGCCAGAATAATTGATTGCGTTTGAATTGGGCAATATTTTTACGAGACCCAAATCGTGAACCAGAAGAGGATATTCTTTAAAGGATCCTCTGTCGAATCCTTTATTTGCAACTCCCAGAGAAAATGAATAGGCACCGGGTGATAATGGAAAATCCATTGCCCATTCAATTTTGGCAATCTGACCTTTTGATAATTTTTCTGTTTTAATTTTCATGCAGTATGTATTTGTTTCAAAAACCGATAGCCCGAGATTATTCCGAATCATTAATCCAAAGTGTGGTTCATCCAGATCTTTTAAGGATTTGACTTCATAGACAATCTTAATGGTTTTTTCACTCTCAATAAACGAAATTTCCCTATTATTTTCATCAAAAATTCTAAATGAAACCAGTTCTACTTCACCAGTAGAGATTCCTGAATTATTCACTTTTTTCTCTTTCTCAATTTTCTTAATTTGAACCGGAACATCCCCCTGGTGCATCTTCTTTAAAATCATATGCTGGTAAAAATCCACAACATCCTTGGGCTCTCCAGAATCGATCATATGTCCCTTGTCCAACATAATCGCTGAGTCACACAGCGTTTTGACTGCACCCATATCATGAGAAACAAATATAATCGATCCTCCCCCCGCCCGGAACTCTTGGATCTTTCGGATGCACTTCTGCTGGAAATATGCATCCCCGACGGACAACGCCTCGTCAACCAGGAAACATGTCGGGTCCGCATGGATCGCAATGGAGAACGCAAGCCGCATCGTCATACCGGAAGAATAGGTTTTAATGGGTTCATGTATGAATTCCCCCAGCTCGGAAAAATCGATGATTGTCTGTTTCTTTCGTTCGATCTCATCCCGGCTCATACCGATAAGCGTCCCGTTCATGTAAATATTCTCAAGACCCGTCATCTCTGCGTTGAAACCGGTCCCGAGCTCAAGCAGTCCCGTTACTTTACCGTCAATCTGAATTGAGCCGCTGTCCGGGATCATAATACCTGAGAGAATTTTTAACAGTGTGGATTTCCCGGCACCGTTCTGCCCGATAATCCCGAGAGTCTGGCCGGCCCCGACTTCAAATGAGATGTTGTCAAGCGCAACGAAATCCTTGTGGTATTGTTTCCGGATGATGATCTCTTTGAGCCGGTCTGCAGGGGAACGGTAGAGCTTGAATTTTTTTGAGATCCCGTTGATTTTTATCATAATGATTCACCTTGTGGGGGTCTGTTCTGTCATTAAAAACTTTTTCCGTAGTCCGTTCTCTTAATTCTCTTTGAATATTGTATCATATGAAGTCCCGGATATCCTTTTCCAGTTTTTTAAAGATCCCATAATCCAAAATAATCAGAATACAACTCATAATCAAAACGAGCGAGAGGTAGATGAAAGAGGGCATCTTCTGTAAAATAAAAATGTCATGGTATGCGGAAATAAATGCGAGTGCCGGGTTCCAGAAAAGAATCTGTTGGGCCAGAGATGGAAGAATCTCAAAGACATACACAATGGGTGTGAACCAGAACCAGATCTGAAAGCCGATAGTGACGACTTCACGGAGGTCTTTGAGAAAGACCACGATCATCGCGAGAAAAAAACCAAGAGCGTAAGCGAAGATCTGCTGGATGAGATAAATTACGGGAATAAATAAAAGATACGGTGAGAAAGTGTAACCAGTAATCAGAAGGATACCAAGAAACACAATGAGGGTTACAACAAAGGTAATTGTTTCAGATAATACAATGAAGAGGGGAAGGGTCGGGAGTTCGAGATGAATCTTTGAAATGATATTTTTTTTATCAAGATATACCGTTGAAGATCGTGTGACAGTATTTGCAAATGCCGTCCAAGGAACAAGCCCTGAAATGAGGTAGATCCCATAGCCCCACATCGATGACATTCCCGGAAGCCGTGCTCCCATGAGATTGCCAAAGATAATCATATAGATAAGGATATTGATAAGCGGATAAATGAACGACCAGACAAAACCAAGCGCGGACCCTGAATAACGCTCGGTAAAATCCCTTTTTGCAAGATCGATTATAAGATTAAAATTCAAGACTGTCCCCTTCTGAAATTGTAGACATTACAATATTTTTCGTAGTAATGAACGTATATAAGGTATTTTCTATCTTCCTTATATAATCAGGCAATTCAAGAAAGCAACCAATGGAAAACCAGAACTCTTTATTGTTTCTGTCTTACAACGGCATTCATTTTTTCCGTAAAGACAGAGATATCAAACTTTTGTGCCTGTTCCATGCAAGCCTTCTGAAACGATTCGGGAGCCCTGGATACTTCATAAACGGCATGTATTATCGCTTGCGGATCCGGGTTTACCAGGCGACCAGTATCTGATGTCACTGTTTCACAAAATCCCCCTTGATTTACTGCGACAACAGGTTTTCCACTCGCCATTGCTTCAAGCGGTGTCAAACCGAAATCTTCATCAAGTGCTGTACAGACAAGACCTTTGCAATGCGCATAGAGATTGATGAGTTCCTGTTCCGGAATTTCCCCGAGGAATCTGATATTTTCTGGCAAATCCCGAAACAGCTGTTGCGTATATTTTTGGGCATGATCACCTTTCGAAAATCCTCCGGCAATAACAAGGTTCTGATCTGGCATACGACGAAAACTTTCTATTTGCAGTTCAATTCTCTTCTCAGGATAAAGCCTGTTTACTGATAACCAAAAATCTCCATACTCCCTGCAGGAGAATCGGGAAGTATCTACCGGAGGATATATCACATCGGCATCGTAATGGAGAAAACGCGACACTCTTTCCTGGGTTATCCGGGAAATCGCGATTATTCGATCAATATCCCGGATTGATCGGCGATCGTACCATCGCATACTATAAACCCACAGACGAAATGCTTCCCGCGAAAAAAAGTTTTTCTGGCGCTTGAGAAATACGTCATACAGATCATAAAATGGTCTCACGGGACTATAGCAATACCAGAGATTGGGGTGATTCAGGTGTGCAGCATAATGGCTCCAGTAACCCGAAAAAATAAAAAAGTCATATTGATCAGAAAGATCACAGAAATAAAATTTTTTTTGTGCTGTAAATTGTTTTATTGGTGGTAGTTTAAATGTATCTCCCAGGGCTATTACCTTTCCCTTAAATTGTAAGTTTTCCAGTGCATTGGTATCAGTGGTTATAATATCACCATGAAAAATTTCAGCAAGTGTTGTGACCACTCGCTCCCCTCCACCAATAGCACCGAAATAATCATGAAATATTGCAATCTTCATGGTATTTTACCATTCATCATCAGTTTCCTTTCTACCAATACTGGTAAAATTTCTTACCAATAATCGCTGTGTCTCTTATGGAGGAATAAATCCAGCAGCGGTTCATGCCAAATCTTTCGTTTGCGATCGGCAAATCAATAAAACCTTTAAAAAACCGCGGAATCCTGTTTTGCATCCTCATGAAGTAACCCCCGAATGCATCTTCGACTCGTCCTTTATTCGTTTGTCCCAGTATTGATACATCGACATAAGACTCTCTTCAAAAGGAATCGATGGTTTCCATCCAAGATCACGCTGGATTTTCTGGTAACTCCCAACAATACGGGGATTATCAATTGGGCGGATTTGAGACTGTTCCTGGAGTATATCCACACGAATACAAAGCATTTTGGAAAGTAAAGTAACGATATCCTGAATCGCCCGACCCTGACCGCTGCAGATATTGTAGACCTCTCCCTTCAAACCTTTGGTAAGGAGAAGATAATATGCCTCAATAACATCATGCACATCAACAAAATCACGAACAATCATCCCATTACCAATATGGATGACGGGTTTCTGAATTCCACGAGCAACCATCACAAACTGCTTGACTATCGCACTGACGACAAAGCGATCAGTCTGGCCAGGACCGCAGTGGTTAAATGAACGGGTACAGCAGATATCAAGATCATATCCTTTGGCATATATTCTCGCAAGGTGCTCCTGGGCTACCCGTGCAACTGCGTAGGGATTCTCCGGGCATTGTGGCCTTTCTTCAGTTATTGGCAGGTCTTTTTCTGACACAATCCCGTATTGTTCAGATGATCCAATTGATAGAACCCTGGCGGCATTGTCATTGAGCCTCACCGTGTCGATAATATTCAGGAAGATATTGGTATTATTCATAAACGAGAAAACCGGGCTCTTCCAGCTTTCGGCAACAGAGCTCTGTGCAGCGAGATGAAGGATGTAATCCGGCTGTATTTCCTCAATAAGTAATTTGATTTTTGGAATATCGTTAAGATCAGCCTGATGGAAATAATGGCCATTGAGAAGTTCTGCAGGTGTATTAATAAAATCCCATGCAGGTTTTGAACGGCTGATCCCATGGATCTCTAAATTATTATGACGGGATGACAGTAAATGAACAAAATGCCCCCCAACAAAACCGCTGATGCCGGTGATCAGTATTTTTTTCATGATTCTCCAAAATTCGAGTCTGAGTACTTTACCTGTTTGATATGAAGAAATATGCGGATTCAGGAATGTTCCCGGTACATTATATGTTCATTTTTTATTTGAAATGAATATTTTGCTTTTCCGGGATTATTTTGAATAAAATAGATATGCAAATTCTTTTCCAATGAATTTATTGAATCAAACGGCAATTTATCTTAATATCCGATAAAAAAATCCCTTCAGGAACTATCATGGATCCACCATCCGGTAACGAAAATACAGTTGACGTTTCGGTTATACTTCCCGCTCTCGACGAGGAGCGCACAATTGAAGAATGCATTACAAAAATTCAGAAAGTATTCAAGGAGAATGCCATACGGGGAGAAATTATAGTTGCTGATTCATCGAGCGATCGAACCCGGGAGATTGCAGAATCCCTGGGAGCACATGTCATCCCTGTAGAAAAGAATGGTTATGGAAATGCATATCTTGCGGGTTTTGAACATGCAAAGGGTCATTACCTTGTAATGGGCGATGCAGACAACACGTACGATTTTCTTGCTATCCCAAAGATGCTCGCTCCTTTCAGGAACGGTGCCGATTTTGTTATCGGATCGCGGTTTCAGGGTACAATCCATAAAGGTTCAATGGACGCGCTTCACCGCTATATCGGAAATCCGATTTTAACCTGGATGATCAATATTTTTTTCCATACGAACTTTTCTGATGCGCACAGTGGATTTCGCGCGATAACACGTGAAGCGTTTGACAGGTTACCGTTAACGACCGGAGGCATGGAGTTTGCATCTGAAATGCTGGTAATGGCATCAAAAGAACAGTTGAAAATTGTTGAAGTAGCTATTGATTATTTTCCGCGACTGGCACCCTCCAAGCTGCACAGTTTTGCTGACGGGTGGCGCCACATACGGTTTGTACTTCTTATGAAACCTCTGCCATTTATCGCTGTCCCGGGATTTCTTTTTTCTCTTGTCGGACTTTTATTGATGACGTTTTTTTATATTCAGGGAGATATTGAATCCTCACATCTTCATACATTCATTCTTGGTGCCATTCTCATGATTGGGGGTGTTCAGGTCGTCCTCTCGGGTTTCCTGATGAAGACCTATTCGGTTATTCACGGATTTGAGAACAAGAAGGGGATTATTGAGCTGCTGATGAAATACCATAGTCTGGAAATATTCCTTATCCTGGGTTTTTTTTTAGCAGCAGCCGGAATACTCATAGGACTCAATATCTTCCTCCAGTGGATCTCGACTAATTTTGGTTTTCTCTCCGAGATCTCGACTGCGATTATTTCCCTTGTCCTGATTGTGACCGGTATCCAGATTTTCCTTTTTGCTGTTTTCCAGAGTATGATGCTCCTGAATGAAAATAACAATCATGTATAGGTATTGAGGATGAAGATCGCGTTTGTCTATGATGTCATCTATCCCTATGTAAAAGGTGGGGTGGAAAAACGTGTCTGGGAACTTGCCGTGAGGCTTTCCTGCCGTGGCCATGAAGTGCATATTTTCGGCATGAAATTCTGGCAAGGTGATGATGTTCTCATTCGTGAGGGCGTGATCCTTCATGGGGTATGCCCCGCTCAAAAACTCTATGATGGTGGCAGGAGGACAATCTGGCAGGCTTTGAATTTCAGTATTCACCTCATCTCACCCTTACTAAAGGAAAAATTTGATATCATCGATTGCCAGCAGTTTCCCTATTTTTCATGTTTTTCTGCAAAGATTCTCTCTATACTGAAAAAAATCCCCCTTGTGATTACCTGGCATGAAATCTGGGGAAATTACTGGTATGAATATCTGGGATTGAAAGGTTTGGGGGGAAAGACCATTGAGCGATGTGTGGCACGGCTCGCCTCAAATAATATTGCCGTGTCAGATACCACCGCGAAAAACCTGAGCAATCTCGGAATACGCCATGGAATAAAGATTATTCCCAATGGTGTTGATCTCCACAACATCAAATCAATTTCCCCCGCAAATGAACCGTCGGATATCATCTTTGCAGGACGGCTGATAAGGGAAAAACATGTCGACCTATTAATTCAGGCATTCAATATACTCTTATCAGAACACCCGAATCATTTCCTGATGATTATCGGGGATGGTCCTGAAAGAAATACAATTTTGACCCTTATAAACAAATTACGTCTGCACGAGAGTGTACGTTTTATAGGATTCCAGGAATGCCACAATGATGTCCTGGCTCGTATGAAATCTTCGAAAATATGTGTTCTTCCCTCAACCCGGGAGGGGTTTGGTATCACTGCGCTGGAAGCTCTGGCTTGCGGGCTTCCCGTGGTAACGGTAGATCACCCGGCAAATGCAATCCGTGATTTAATTACCGAAAGCAATGGTTTCCTGTGTGCTCCTTCTGCTGATGATCTTGCAACAACAATCTGTCTGGCACTCAGGCACCACGCGGAAATGCGAACGGCCTGTATTGTGTCAGCTGAATCGTTCGATTGGGATCGGATAACCTCGGATATCGAGTCCTATTATCGATCGGTAATTGCTGTTAATAATACCTTTTCATCACCATAAATGAAGGAAAAGGTTCGCGATCCCGCACAATAACCGTTCCAATGATCGATTATTCGGCAGGTCTGTTTGCTTCCGTCACATCTTTTTCCGTGACCGAAATAAATCGCGATGTACCGACAATGTGGTACATTCCGGTTGCACGGACTTCATAGGGATTACCTTCAGTTGAGTAGGGTACAACAAACTCCCCCCCCTCACTTACCTGACGGTAGATAAAATCTCGGCCGGTATTAGTCACAACGGGTAATTCTATAATGCCGTTACCGGTAATATGCGCACCATTGACATATTCAAAGATTTTCACGTTTTTGATATCAGTCAGGGTAAGGGTATCCGATTCCGGGAAAATTTTTACGGACGCATCATTCGGTGATTCATGGATGAGCCTGTAGTGTTTCAGTGCAGAGATATCCTGCACGGTTCGGTTCGGAAGATTTGAGAAAATATCTGCATATCGGCCTGATGAAAGATCTGCGCCCTCTCTGACAATACGGCTGTCATTATTAAGCAGTGAAATATCCTGCTCCTTCTCGCTCGTGATGACCCTTGCATACCCCTTTACATCCTCGGCGGTTTCACCAGTTGCAGGAACCTGACGGATAATATACTGGACATACGTCGTGTTTTTCGGGATTTGCATTGATCCATCAAAATTGTGGAGTCGTGCGACCATTGTCTGGAAATATGCGTTATCGTACAGGTGGATCTTTTTCAGGTGTGAGGGATTGTTTGCGTCAGGTTGCATGAACCATTTAATATAGGGAGAAATATCGACTGAATTGCTCTGCCAGGGTACCAGATTTGTAAATGTGTCAATAGCCATGTCTGAATTCGTGATCACATATTTCCCTCCCAGGGATTGCAGGATATCATTTGCCGGTGATTCGTTCTGACTCAGGAAGTACGCAGCAGTCCCCGATCTGCCACCAAGGTTATCCTGAAAGGGATTAGTAACAGGAATCCGGTGTGCAAAGAAGGTGATCCAGTGGCCTGCATCCCATTCAGCGATAATACCATAAGATTCTGCGGGGTAGGAAAAACCGCGTGATTCATAGGTCTTATAATAATCAATTCCTGTATCTGGTGTGTGGGTTTGTAACCAGGCGAGCGACTCTACCCAGTCTGATGAAATCTCATGATTGGGGGTATTCATACCATATGAAATGTCCTGTGAGACGGAAATTGTGAGTAAACCCACTGTGAGAAGAAGTACAAAAAATAAAATACTGTTTTTTATGAATTCGGCGTGGTTTGTTTGCGATTTGATCGTTGGTTTGATTATTTTCCTGGTATCTTTTCGTGGTGATTTCGATTTTTTCCTGGAATCATTCAAGACTGCATCGATGTTTGTATCCGTTGATCCGGATAACGGGGAAACTATCTCCGAACCATTCTTGACGAGAAGGTCTTTTCTCCAGCCGATGGTATCAGTAACACAGATTGCAGCCAGTAAAACGATATTGACCGTAAAAAAATATGCGAACCGCTGGAATCGGATGGTAAGAAGGAGCATGACCAGCGACCAGACCAGGAGGAAAACTGTTTGATTATTTTTATTCTTTACTACCGTGTATCCGACAAACAGCAGTCCTCCAGCCATCAGAATCAGTGCAACATTAAAATTTTCCCAGGCGCTCGTAAGGGTCCATGGAAGGGTTTCAACAACAGCAACAGAAAATATTGAGAAACCGAATAAAACCCCGAGTACCTGAACTATAATCGTCTGGATCTGAGGAATAATCTGGATTAATACTATGCTTCCAGCGGTGAGTAGGAACAGACTGATCATAAATGCCCGTTTTTTTCCATGCATGACGGTGGTTAGTATAAAAAGCACTATCGTTTCGATGATGAGGGATAACTGAACGTATACAAGCCCAACGGAGTAACGGGAGAGGGATAAGCCATCATGCTTGATTCCAAAGAGAAGGAGAAGGATTATTGATACTGTTAAAAAAACCAGATTTATTATCAATAGAGAGTTGGAACGAAGATTCGAGAAATAATCCAGAATAAACTGAACAAGTGTATAGACTGCAATAATCAACAGTGTAATTACCACTGTTGTCGAAGCGAGAAGTGCAAGGAAAAAGATGACTCCGGTAATACCCGAGTAAATTACCGGAAAATAAAGCGTTTCACGGTTTTTCAGATCAATTGGATGGCTTTTCACATACGACACGGCAAAGATATAGGTAAGAAAAAAGAGTGTGCTGAACAAAACTTCTGCTATATGATGATCGGTCCACCCATATGATGAAAGAGAAAAATATTGAATCGAAACAACAGAAATCAGTCCTGCTGCGATAATTCCCGCTTTCCAGTTCCATACCGTTTTTCCCAGGTAATACATCACCGGGACCATGATCACAGCCATGAGAGGGGCTACCCAACCCGCTGTAAAAACAATCCCGGTGCGCGTTGTTACGCCAGTTATCAGGCATATTATCGCTGCAATGAATGGGTAGAGGGGTCCCCAGTCAATTATCTTGCCTGTCGGATATGCGGTCATGGGATCAAACCAGTTATACCGGGGAAAATCTTTGACCATCACCTCGACTTGTCTCAAGGTATACCAGGAATCCGTATCGAAAAGGTATAAAAATCCGGGATCTTTGATGAACGCTGCAGGAATCATCCTGAGAGCAAGGGTAATTCCCATAAAAAGGAGGAGAAGTCCAACAATGATGTGTGACTGATGTTTTTTAAGATTGGTTAAATCCATTATTATCTATTAATGACGTAAAATTATAATAAACCTTCAACACTTTTTATATTGTTTTCATTTTGGGAGTGTGAAAATTTCCATCGGCATTTACAAAAGAATGCATCAAAAGTCTTAGGAAAAAAAGGATTTTTCTTATATATCTCCCTCAAGGTCGGTATTGTTATCCTGGGAATCTGAACTTTTGTCAGATCTGATTCCCCGTTTTGCTGATTCGCATCGCCACGAATACATTATTCCTTTTGTACCCTTTAACGGATTCGCACAAAGAATCCTGCTGGCTTTTTATGGAATGTGCAACTCTCTCTTTTTTTAAAACGTGCTTTCTTTTCCATCACAACAGATATTTTTTAAAAAACCCCGCGAAGGATATTCATGAATGCTTGTCACAATAATTTTCCCGTTCCCAATCTTTTTTTCAATAATAACATCTGAAGATTCTGCAACTCCTACACGCATTCCTTCATGTGACGGGAAAGAACCATCACACTCTATGCACAGGGGATTATAATCATCAATAATAGTTATAGCGCTGGAACCCGAACTACACTCAATTCTTCGTGCGTGACAGTCATGGTTATACGTCACTGAAAATGGGAGCCAGTCATATGCATCAGGTTTTTCAGCTGCTGCACCAAATACAAGGAGATTTCCGCCATGTTCGACAAATTTATTTATCCGTGGTGCAGCAGCGCGAAGTGCCGGAAGCAGGTTTGAATATGCAGGATTTGCAAAACCCGTTGGAATGATAAGACAATTGAATGTGCCCCGGTAAAAAGGAGCTGCAAGCATGTGCGGGGTGATAAGCTCGCAGGTTATCCCACAATCTTCGATATATCTGTTGAAGTGCTGTTTTGTCTGCCAGACAAACCCGGCACGACACGTCATCCCTTAATCACTCCAATGGGGGAGAGTCGTGCAACGAGCTTCGATATCCCTACCTCATGGACTACATTCACTACTTCATCGCTGGATTTGTACACGTCCGGAGCTTCATCGGTGATGGCGTTATCGCTGTGTGCACGGACAATAATCCCTTCTTTTAAGAGATTTGCCACGATTTCTTTACCTCTCAACTTCTTTTTTGCCTGTGTGCGGCTCATTATCCTACCCGCCCCATGGCAGGTACTTCCGAATGTCCGGTCCATTGCAATCTGCGTCCCACGAAGGATAAATGAGGATGTTCCCATACTGCCGGGAATTATCACCGGCTGCCCGATGGATTCAAGATCGGTTGGAAGATCTGCAGATCCTGGTCCGAAGGAGCGGGTGGCACCTTTTCGATGTACACAGACTTTCATGCGCTTCCCTTCCAGGACATGCTCCTCGATCTTGGCAACATTATGTGCAACATCGTAGATGAGAGGCATCTCCTCATAATCGATCCTGAACATCTTTGCCAGTACCTGCCGTGTTGTATGGGTAATCATCTGCCGATTTGCCCAGGCGTAGTTTGCTGCAGCTGCCATTGCACCGAAATATGCCATGCCTTCTGGTGATGTCAGGGGTGCACAGGCCAGTTGTCGATCGGGAATCGCAATCTGATATTTTCTTGTTGCACTTTCGAGTGCTTTTAAGTGATCAGTGCAAACCTGATGTCCAAGACCCCGGGAACCACAGTGAATCATACAGCAGACCTGCCCGAGGGTAAGGCCAAATGTCTTTGCTGCAGCCGGATCAAAAATTTCATGCACAACCTGGACTTCCAGAAAATGGTTACCTGATCCAAGGGTCCCACCCTGCGGAACACCGCGTTGTTTTGCCTTTGCAGAGAGAGCATGACTGTCTGCAGTCTTCATGAACCCGCCCTCCTCGCACCGCATGAGGTCGCGTTCAACTCCATAGCCGGCCTTGACCGCCCATTGGGCACCTTTTACAACCATACTTTCAAGCGCCTGTTGGGAGACTTTCAGTGCGCTTTTTGCACCAACTCCTGTGGGAACCGTGCGGAAGAGCTCATCAATAAGATCCCGGCGGCCGGTAACATCCTTATACTGAAGTGGTGTTGAGAGCAACCGTACTCCGCAGTTAATATCAAACCCGACACCCCCGGGAGATATAATCCCTTCATCAACAGAAAACGCGGCAACTCCGCCGATTGGAAAACCATAACCCCAGTGAATGTCCGGCATGGCAAGCGAATTTTTCACAATTCCCGGCAGAGTTGCAACATTGGCGAGTTGCTGGACAGCTCCGGGTTCGAGGGTCTTTCCTAATGATTCAGAAAGAAAGAACCTTCCTGGAACCCGCATTCCGGCTACATATCCAATAGGCACCTCCCATTCATTTACTCCTATCTGCTTAACACCCTCCAGCATTCTCCACACCACTTCATTACTCTATCAGACATCAAATATGATGTCAAGCATATATCCATTCGCATCATGCTTGATCTCGAGTCCTGAGTAAGAGATCCCTTTCACTTCCGAACCTCCTGAATGACGGACTGGATCAAACAGTTCCCCTCTGAGATCAGCAGTCAGGCACAATCCATCAAGATTAATGCTGGCGTCGGAAAAAACAAGACTTTCAACTTCCGATATGAAAAGAACTTCGGAAAGGAAGTCTGCAATGAGTGATTCATCATCAGAGGATTCAACCCGGATTTTCCGTACTATTTCACTGGCACGATTTGTACCGTACATTATCTGCATCATGGCGTTGAATGTTTCGGAAAAAAGAGCTTCAAGCGTGGGAGCGCGTGCCCGGATTTTTATATCTGCAGTATGGGATATTTCTTCAAAACTCATCTTCAGTCATTTCCAGCAAGATCATCATCAAAAAAAGGTATCATATCCATCCGGATGCAGTGCAGGAACCGTGCCTGGTGAATGGAAATATAGATCATATGATTTCCCGCCCTGAGAATGAGATCTGTCTTTTTCGGAGGTTTAACACGGATAGGCAAAAGTATTGGTCCTCCGCAGGAAGTGCAGATGCGAAAATCGCAGTCCCTTTTATTGATAAATTCGATTACTTCAGGGACAATGGTCACCTCGCTGATACAGGTGCTGTCGTTAGTACGCATGATGCTATAATAATAGGGATGTGGCAGTAAAAACGATTGTGGATCGGGCGCAGGTTTAATTGGCCCCAACTATCCTGACTACGATATCATAATATTTATCTTTCAGTTCGTAATTGTTTATTCCGTCAGAATTCTTTAGTGCGCGGAGTATCCCAATGCGGGATGCGATAATACCTACCATTGAAGCAATCGCATGGAAGGTTACCGCAAACTGGGTCTGAAGTTCAGCGGCGATTTCAGCAATAGTTAACGATTTGATTTTTACAAAAAGTCTGAGGACTTCGCGCCGGATTCCGGTCCTATCCCGTGAAAGGTATGACCGCAAGCGTCCTTCAACGACTTGTTTGATCTCTGAAGGAGATCTCATAGATTTATTGTCAAAGCTCTCTGTATATATATTTTTTTATCTTCTTGCGTTTATTATTACCAAAAGCAGATCTCATCGTTTTATGAAGGGACTTGAATGCTGCGAAATTTTGACACAAGTACTGGACTTTTATGAAATACGTGATTTTAATTTCAATTTAAATCTCTCTGGTAACTATTTAATCAAATGTAAACAGATGATTACGTTATGGGATTGATCAACTATAATATCGAAAAATATTCACCAAAACAGTTGGTGATAATCCCCCTCGCAATTTTAGCAGTAGCTCTTATTCTGCTTATCCTGAATATTGCGACAACCGGGATGCCGGTTACTCCCGGCATTGATTTTTCCGGTGGTACTGCAGTAACACTGATTACTACTGACACGAGGGAACAGATTTCTTTGTATTTTAAGGATTATCCGCTGAGTGAAATAAGTGATATGAACAATGGAAAATTTTTNNGAAACCTTCGGAAAATCCCTGCAATCTCAGGCAGTGCTTGCACTGATTTTTTCCTTTATTGGGATGTCAATTGTTGTTTTCCTGTCCTTCCGGACATTTGTTCCAGCGGCGGCTGTCGTACTTTCAGCATTTGCGGACATAGTCATGACAGCTGCCATGATGAACCTTGTAGGAATTCAACTCTCGCTCGGAACGCTTGCCGCACTTCTCATGCTGATTGGGTATTCAGTTGATAGTGATATCCTGCTCACGAACAGGGTGCTTAAACGGCAGGGTAAGCTTAACGAAAAGCTCAATGGAGCATTCCATACCGGTATTATCATGACTACAACAACCCTCGCTGCAACTACGGCCATGTTTCTTGTTTCATGGTTTGGAGCTGTTCAGATCATTTACGAGATATCAGCTGTGCTGTTGATAGGTCTACTCTTTGATGTAATGAACACCTGGCTTACAAACGTCGGCATAATCAAATGGTATGTATTGAAAGGGGGTGGCAAATGAACTCAAAAGAACTAAAAGCCCTGGTCACTGACTGGAGGGTTGCGACACTCCTCATTCTCATTGTCCTTTCCGTCATAGTAATATTCCCCCATATTGACGAGCAGGGTCATCTGGCATCCAATCTCCAGTACGGTCTTGACCTCCAGCAGGGTTCATGGCTCCAGCTCGAGTTCCGTGCCGAAGTTGTTGGATTCACTACCGATCAACCGCTCGAAGCATTCGTGACCAATCTCTCCAAAAAGCTTGATACTGAAGTAATTGTGGTGGAATCAACAAATCCCAATCATCTTGAAATCCGGAAATATTATTCACAGGCTGATCTTGAACCAATCTTTACCAGTGAGCAAGGGAAGCTTACCTCATACCAGCAAGGTGTATCAAAATCTACTGCAGATACGGTAAAACGTGTTCTTGAAACCAAGATTAATACACTTGGTACCAAAGATGCAAAGGTCAACACTCTTACCGGTTTAAACAATGTTGCCCGGTTTATCCGTGTGGAGCTTGCCGGTGTGGATATGAACCAGGCACAGGAAATTGTCGGAAAGCAGGGTAAATTCGAGATTCGTATTCAGACAACCGGAAACCAGACAGAACATGTGCTCTCCGGTGAAACAATCACCAGTGTCCAGGTGCCCAGCCAGGAGCCTGCGGGCAGCGATAACTGGGGTGTTGGTTTCACCTTAAGTGAAAGCGGTGCTGCAGCGTTCCGGGCAGCCGCAATAAAATATGGTGCGACTTCAGATCCTGCCAACCATAATCTCATTATGCTCCTTGACAATACATCCGTATATTCCGCACCCCTGTCAGATGACCTTGCAGGAAAACTCCAGAGTGATACCATTCGTCAGCTCTTCGCTTCTACCGGAACAGGAAAGTCCGGGACCCAGCAGGCAACCAATCTCGAAATCCACCTCAGAGCAGGGGCCTTACCGGTCGATGTGAACATTGCAGGATCCGGGGGTGTCTCTGCACCTCTTGGAGAGCACTATAAGATTATGGTCCTTCTTGCCGGGATCTTCGCGCTCATCGCGGTCGGTTTTGTCATCTATTACCGCTATCGTGAACCGAGTATTGTGCTCCCTATGGTTTTGATTAATGCATCTGAAGTTCTCATCCTGCTCGGGTTCATCAGCTTGATCAGGTTCCAGATGGATCTGCCGACAATCGCCGGTCTCATCGCAGTTCTCGGAACCGGGATAGATCAACTGGTTATAATAACGGATGAAATATTACACGAAGGAAAGGTCCCTTCACCAAATCTCTATTTAAAGAGACTCTCACGGGCATTGGGTATTATTTTTGTTGCTGCAGCAACTGTTGTGATTGCAATGGCGCCCCTTGCATTGATGGATTTGTCAACGCTCAAGGGATTTGCGATTATCACTATTCTCGGTGTGATCGTTGGTATAGTTATCACACGTCCAGCATACGGCAGGATTATCATGCAAATCCTCTCCAAATAAAATACCATACCTTTATCTTTTTTTTAATCGACTATTCTTCCGGGTATGTTCAATGAGCAAACCGGTTTTATATGATTTTTTTGCGACCTGGTGTGGTCCTTGCAGGATGCAGACACCCATTTTAGAGGAACTTGGTAAAAAAATGGGTGATGCAATCGAGATAAAAAAGGTAGATGTTGATCAACACATGGATCTTGCGGAAAAATACGGGATCCGTGTCGTCCCAACCCTGATTATTGAAAAGGAGGGGAAAATCGTGCAGTCCCTGGAAGGGGTTACTGATGCGGCAACTCTTGAAAAACTCCTCAAACCGCTGGTGGGTTAAGTGAAGATAGGTATTGTTGGGGGAACCGGAGATATCGGGGAAGGTATGGCAATGCGCCTTTCCCCTCAGTTTGATGTAATCGTTGGTTCGCGGGAGAAAGAAAAGGCTGAAGCGACGTGTGAATTTGGTATCGAAGCTTTAAAAAAACGAGGACAAAAGTGTTCGCTCACCGGGGTTTCCAACCAGGCAGCAGTGGATAGTGCAGATATTGTTATCCTGGCTATACCGTTCAAGCACCTTTTAGGAACATTGGAAACTCTTCATGGCTTTGAAGGAAAGATTGTAATAAGCCCGGTAAATCCGATGGAAAAAAGGGATTTCTTCACATTTGTTCCTCCTCAAGAGGGTTCTGCAGCACTCCTGCTAAAAAAGCTTCTTCCGCCAACTGCCAAGATCTGCACTGCATTTAATTCAATTGCAGCAAACCGCTGGAAATTGTTGGACGAAGAGCTCGACTACTCCGTACCGGTCTGTAGTGATGATGCGGAAGCAAAGCAGCAGGTTATCGGAATCGTAAACAGAATTTCAAAACTCCACGCATTTGATGCAGGTCCTCTTGCAGCATCATATCTGGTCGAGTCCTTAACGCCTCTCCTGCTCAATATTGCGCGGTACAACAAGATGAAGGATGTCGGGATCCAGTTCCATTAAAATTGAAAAACTCATCAGTTCACTGCATGGCTGGTTTGGCGAGATTACCTGGTGGCCAGGATACGCAGATGAAGTAATGATCGGGGCAATTCTCACCCAGCAGACACGGTGGGAAAATGTTGAGCGGGCACTGGAACACCTAAAAAAAAGAGATCTTTGCTCTCTTGATGCGATAATAAGAGCAGATATCGAGGATATCGAAGATGCGATTCGATGCACCGGTTTTTATCGGGTTAAGGCAAAACGTTTGAAAGCACTTGCCACTCATGTGGTGAAATCCTATGGAGGAGTCGATAACATGGTTGGTTTACCTACAGGGCAGCTCAGGAGCGGTTTGTTGAATATTTCAGGGATCGGGGATGAAACAGCCGACAGTATTCTCTGTTATGGTCTTTTTCGGACAAGTTTTGTAATTGATGCGTATACTGAGCGTATGGTACGATGTATGGGCATCACTGAAAAACGGATGGATTTAAAAAATCTGTTTGAAGAAATTCTTCCAAACGATAATCACTGCTACCGGCAGACGCACGCTCATATCGTCGAATATGCAAAAGAATTCTGTGGGAGAAAGAGGTGTAAGGATTGTATTCTTGTGAGTTCGAACGGATAGGGAAAAGACTTTTTAGCGAGCATCTGGTTGGAGGAAATTTCGGAAACATCAGTGTCAGAGGACCTGATGAGAGTTTTTTTATTAAACGATCCGGCGCATATCTGGATATCGCCGGGGAACTCGTAAATGTCCCCTTTCACGGTGATGTTCCACCCGATGCTTCAAGTGAATATCGTGTGCACCGCGAGGTCTACAGGAAAACAAATCATCAGGCAATTGTCCATGCCCACCCTCCTTGTGCAGTAGCGGTATCACTTGTAATGGATGAAGTTGTGCCTGAGGACAGCGAGGGGGAATTGCATAGCCCAAAAATTCCGGTTGTCCTGGGTGCCCCTGGTTCCCAGGAGATCGCTGATAATGTTGCTATCGCACTTTCGTCTTCAAATCTGGTGATCGCACGGGGACATGGAACCTTTGCCGCAGGAAAAACCCTCGATGAAGCATATATTTACACATCGCTTGCTGAACACTCCTGTCGGGTACTACTTTTGAAACGGAGTTCATTCCCCCATACTTATGAATAATGTATTTTCCGCAAATGTTTTCCTTAGCACCTTTTTATAAAAAACGGATAAAAATGGATAATTACTATTTAGGTGGTTTCTGGTATTGTAAAAGCTGGATTTCATGTATGATTTCCCGGTGAAAGATCAGCACCATATCACTAATCATACCGAACATGAAAATTTCAATACCAACAACAATCAGGAGCACTGTAAGAATCGTGAGGGGAATGTGATCAATTCCCTGCAGCCATTCGTGCAAAACATAAATTCCTGTGAGAATACCAAGAACTGATGTGATTACTCCTATCATGCCGAAGTAAAACATAGGATTGTTCATACGTGCAAGCCGATAAATAGTGCTGACAATCTTGATACCATCGTGGAATGGTGAAAGTTTTGTAACCGTCCCGGGACGGCGGGAATACTTGATTGGCACAACCATAACGCGTTGCCCGTTGCGAACTGATTCCACCGAAATCTCGGTCTCAATTTCGAATCCTTTCTCTTTTAAATTCATTTGTTGGATAGCAGGTCGTGTGAATGCCCTATAACCGGATAAAATATCGTGGAGATCACGACTATGAGCGATCTTGAAAAGAAAGTTTACCATATGGTTTCCAAAGAGGTTGAGTCGCGAGAATGACCCCTCCTCTGCATTGATAAGGCGGTCACCGATAACCTGATCGAATCCTGAAAACAGAGGAGTCAGCATTTTTTCTGCATCTTTTGGACTGTACGTGCCATCCCCGTCCAGCATGAGAATATATGGTTGCTCTATTATGGTGAAGGCTTCAACTATGGCATTCCCTTTTCCTTTACCAGACTGCGTACTCACATCAGCACCGCTTTCGCGGGATATCTTTACCGTATTATCAGTACTATTTCCATCAATAACAAGAATATGGCTATATCCTAATTCCCGGAACTCCCGGATAAGCTTTCCGATAGTGAGACCTTCATTTAATGTTGGGATTAAGATACAAACCTCATCTTTGTTAAAAATCATTGATATAGTATTTTTAATCGGGTGACATAAGTGCTTCTATGCACATCCTGAAAAAAGGGCTTCGTGCACTTGGCATTGCAGAAAGCTACACGGGAAGATTAGTCTCAAGACTTGCAGGAGTGGTGATGCGAAAAGACCTTCGCATAGACGGTTTTACTTTTTCAACGGTTAGCGTCGGTGGTATGGATGCTACTTCGTCCATTCTCCGTATGGTGGACCAGCTTAAACGACGGGACATTAATGTAATCATGCTTTCCGGGTGTGTGATTGCATGGTTTAATATCATCAATCCCGCCCGGATTGCTGAGGAGACCGGAATCCCGGTAATCTGTGTTACATATGAGGACTCTGAAGGGCTAATTGCGGATATTCGCCATCATTTTCCTTATGACAACGCACGAATCTCCGCCTATGAGAATCTGGGAGAACGAACTCCTGTTGAACTTCATACCAATCAGACCATCTTCATACGGTGGTGGAATCTGGATCAGCGTGATGCAGCGAGACTTTGCAATGATTTTACTCTTGAAGGTAAAATTCCCGAACCGCTGCGTGTAGCACGACTTTGCGCCCGCCAATCACTATATTCTGAATCCTGACAGAATGAGTTATCATTGGGAATATTTGTTCCCCCGAAGGAATATTCATTACGAATACAAGGAAAAAACCAGAAAATATTCAGCAATTGTTTTAGAGATGAACTGATCATGAAAGAACAAGAAAAAATAATACAGTATGTATGCCTCGAATGCCACTATTTCTGTGATTATCTGAAAGGAGATTAATAAAAATGAAAAGCCCGCAGGTACCGCATGGGAAGATGTCCCGGATACCCGGCATTGCCCGGAAGGAAAAAATTCTTGAAGCAAAAAATGAGTTTTCAAGTGGCTTGATGACTAATTATTTTACGTACACTTTTTTTTAGAAATAGTGTCCTGGTTGTTCATTCATAGAGGTATTCATGTCGTGAGATGGTTACATTTGTTATTTTATCGATAACATTTAGCTGAACGTTATCACCTCTATGAAATGTTCCATCTGAGAAATCAATACAGATCCGCTCTTTTGGGCTCAAAAAATCCCCGGAACAACCAGAACCTCCCATCCACTGAACACCGGTATGGGAGGTGCTGATGAAATCATGTCCATTAAGTGTTGTGATGGTACAGGATAATGGTTGTCCGTTTCTTACGATTTTAATCTTAAGATTTCGATTCTGATAATCCACATTACCTGTATGAAGAAGCACAAGACGACTATCGTAATTCAGATGCCCTGTCAGTTCGTCAACACTCTCAATAGCGGTAATCGTGAAAATTACCGGGATCTGCTTATCCAGATTCCACTGGAATGATGGGATCTGGAACATAAGAAGAATAAGGATACCGAGAAGAAACGTGATCGCAACGATGAGAATAACACCGATTGGGTAGGATGATGCATCATCCTGTTTGCGGTAGGAGTACAAGGGTGTAACGTAAATTGAAAGACAATATAACCTTGCTGGAATTGATTTGTTTTAAAAAGCAATATATGATTATTTTCTCATTGAATCGAACAGGATTACTCTGCGATGGAGAATATATCAGTCATCACTGTTTTAATCCGTGAACATAAATAGCACCTGCACTAAGATTTTGTTGAGTATTCTTGTAAAATTTTCCGGATATCTTACCCATGACTGACTCACCTGGAGTTTCAGAAACCCTGCGGTCGCCCGCGGATCACAGGGATTACTATCTTGATGGTCTCGCTCTTGGCCGGGAGGGCAGGCACGAGGATGCACTTATCGCATTTTCTGCGGCACTTTCCGTTGATCCAAGCCGGGCACTTGCATGGGTTGGCAGGGGATTTGCCCTCGGGAAACTTGGACGATATGAAGAAGAGATTGAGTGTTGTGACAAGGCAATAGCACTTGATCCAGATTGTATTGATGCCTGGATTTTCAAAGGATTTGCATTCGGAAAGCTGGATCGGTTTGACGATAAAGTTGAATGTTGTGAGCGGGCGTTAAAGATCGACCCTCAGAGTGCGGTAGCATGGAACAATAAGGGCGTTGCACTGGGTATGCTGGGGAAATTTGAAGAGGAGATCCATTGTTGTGACCGGGCTCTGGAGCTCAAGCCCCGCTATTTATCCGCCTGGGTGAACAAGGGATATGCATTTGGCAAGCTGAAATGGTACGAGGAAGAGATTATCTGCTATGATCGAGCGCTTAAAGTTTATCCCTTTTATCTTTCCGCACTGATTAAAAAGGGTATATCATTAATCAATTTAAAAAGATATCGGGAAGCGGTTGATGTTCTTGACCGCGCCCTTTCCATTGAACCCGGGAATGCACCAGCTCTCTACCGAAAGGGACTCGCACTCAGTCTGCTCGGGAACCACAAAGAAGCAGTCCGCTGTCTGGAGAGCGCCCTGAAAGTCAATCCCTCGATAGCTGATGCCTGGGTTGTGATGAGTAACTCTTGTTTTATGCTCGGCAGACTTGAAGACTCTGCACGCGCCTTTGACCAGGCATATTACATCGATGTGAAAGATGCACGCACTGGTATGGTGAAGGGACTCACTCTCTTGAAGAGTGGCAAGTTTGATGATGCCATCAGATGTTTTTCAAGTGTATGGGGTGTCCTGTTAAGATAAAATTAAAATTTTTTTTAGAACCTGTCCAAAGGTCCCCCGTATTTTTTATGTCTCTTTAACGAACACAAGACTATGGATGTTGAGGAGTATGTCCGCAAAAAAATTGCGGAGGGCATCGATGAAGACACCTTTCACAAAAGCCTTGTTGATCATATCATCGCCATAAAAAAGGTAAATCCCTCCTATGCATCGGCGTTTGCACATGCAGTGGTTGAAGAAGTGAAAAACACGCTCGATCTGTCTGGTGACTTTTTTAATTTTGTACCAGCTGGGGTGAAAATGGGCGAATTTGGTGTGGGATCAAGGGGAAAAGGGGATTTTTTTGCACATCGTCAGATCGCCCGGATAATCGGAAAAACCACAGCTTCAGTTGGTGTTGATGAAATGGATGACGCCGGTGCTGTATGCGCCGGTGGGAACTACATCATTTGTACTGTTGATGGTATGCATTCCCGGCTTTCCGATTACCCATTCCTTGCGGGATTTCATGTAACGCGCGCGACGCTCAGGGATGTCTATGTGATGGGTGCAAAACCGATCATGCTTTTTTCAGACATCCACGTTGCTGATGATGGCGATGTGGCAAAGATCTTTGATTATACTGCCGGGATTACAACGGTGGGAGAAGCGATGGGAGTGCCTCTTGTCACAGGATCCACTCTTCGAATTGGTGGCGACATGGTGCTTGGCAACCGTCTTACCGGTTGCGTTGGAGGCGTGGGTGTCGCTGAACACCTTACTGCCCGAAAATCAACGCAGCCCGGGGATATCCTGCTTATGTCGGAAGGGGCTGGAGGAGGGACCATTGCGACCGCGGCAATTTATTCCGGCTTTCCTGACGTTGTAGAGCATACCATTAATCTTAATTTCCTTGTTGCCTGCGAAACACTAATGAAAAACGATGTTTTTTTCCGGATTCATGCGATGACGGATGTAACGAATGGGGGGCTGAGGGGCGATGTATTTGAGATGGCGGAGACTTCCGGTTACCGAATTGTAGTTGATGAAAGCGCGATAGGAAGTTTGGTAGAGCCTCACGTCCTGGATATGCTCGAAAGGTTACAGATCGATTATCTTGGTGTATCACTTGATGCCCTGCTTATCGTCGCCCCGCCAGAAGTGTCTGAAGAGATCTGTCAGGTCGTGAAATCTGCAGGTGTGATGATGCATGAAATCGGGTATGTTGAAAAAGGAAGGTCGGAATCTGTTCTTCTGGTTGACGGCAAGGAAAACGATTTTTCTCCCCGGTTCCGGGAATCTGCATATACACCGGTGAAAAAAGTTGTTGATACAACTATGCGGGATTTTGACGAAATGAAAGAAGGAGTTTTGCATGCTTCGGAAGCTGCAATTCAGAAAAAAAAGCGTGTTTTAGATACTCTGATGAAGAAGCGAATCTCCCGGTAACTTTTTTTATTGCCGGGGTTTTTTCCCGCTTACAAAGATGTTATAAGCCAGCTGGGGAACACGCTTCTCCACAAATGGTTCGATCTTCTGAGCAAGAAGGAAGAGTGGATCAATCATATCAATATGGGCAAAGGAACACCATTTAACCTGAATATCTGAAAAACCGGCTTTAGTGAAGAGTTCATTCATTTCCACTTCATCATAATAATGTTCCCCGAAGTCCTTCATAACAACATGTTTCACGTTTATCTTCTCACCTATGTGGTAGATCGCCGGTATTCCACGCGTGAGTAATTTCTTTCCCAGTGTACATAATGCAATTGAACCCCCGGGTTTCAGAACCCGGTATGCTTCACTCATCATAGATCTGGGATCCTTGACATAACTGAATACAAGCAGGCTGGAGACCGCGTCAAATGAATTGTCACAAAACGGGATTTTTTCCCCGATCCCGATAGTGTAATCGCATGTTCTGCACCTGCGTCGTGCCTGTTCGATCATTTTTCTGCTGATATCGAGCCCGATGGCACTACCACCGGATTTAATATATCTGTCAACAAAGAGTCCTGTCCCGCATCCGATATCAAGGAGTTTTCCACCGTGCGGGAGAGCATTCATGATATGGGTACTGATATGTTTATGATAGGATCGTCCCCGGTGCTGGTCATAATGGTGATCATACACATCGGCAATAGTATCGTAGTGCTCCTGAATTTTTATCTGCTTAACTGCACTCATGTAAAGACCTCCTGGATTCCAGAGACAAATGCTCCGATCTGGACAAATTCATTATTTCCATGGCGTATGCGAAAATCAGCATTGGCAAGTGCAATTGCTAGGGCGGGATGATTATACTCGCGTTGTGCAATGGTACGTATTTCTGAGAATACTTCACTGCCGGTAAGTCCATAGTCGATCATCAGAGACTCCAGACGGCGGATCGCATTACGCACATCGCCTTTTTTTAGAGAATCAATAGCCGAAGCGGTTACATTTGCCGTTTCTGATTGGGCAATTGCAAAGAGATCCTTACATCGTCCCGCTTCAAGTGCAACCTGGAGCAGCAGGAGTGCTCGGCGCATGTCACCTTGTGCCACCTGGACAATCAGCTCAAGATCATCATCAGAACAGGGATGGATTTCTGATTTTTCCAATCCTCTGATTGTTCTGAGATGATGGAGCATAATTGTCTGATCGATTCGGGAGAAGAAAAGTGGCAGACAACGGGATGTAACCGGAGTGATAAGCGCACTTTGGTTAGTAGTTGTAAAGGCAAACCGGCATGTATTGCTTGTGCGTTCCATGATCCTTCTCAGGGCTTGCTGGGCATCCCTGGTGAGGGCATGTGCATCTTCAAAAACCATGAGCTTAAATTCTGCATCAAGCGGCCGGAGTGAAGCGTACCACTTGATAATATATTTAAAATTCGTTATCAGAGACTGGTTTTTCTGGTAGAGATGAGCATATCGATCGTCCTGTTCAAGATACGCTTTTCCTTGTAAAAAGAGATCTGCCGTCTGGAAAACTGAGGTATTTAACTCCCAGTTATCCTTATACAGCATCTTTGCAAAGCATTCAATCGCCGCACTTTTTCCTGTTCCATGCGGTCCCGAAAGAATCAGGTGAGGAATAGTTCTGGATGCTGCAAATGATGAGAGACGGTGGATTACCGGATCCTGACCCACAATATCTGTTAGGATTTCCGGGCGATATTTCTCAATCCAGAGCATAGGATAACCTCTCAGTCATCTCACGTATTGCTTCTGTCAAAAGATAATGATTGTCAACCCTGCTGATAAGTTTTACTTTTTTGGGCTCAGAAGTTTCTTGACAGGCTTGAGTAATTTGAGGAAGGGCACGGGTCAGTTCGTCCACAATCGTAAGAGTTGCAGAGCGAGCCGTACGGGAGAGGGGATTGAGATCGATAGCTATGACTGTTTTTCCCATGTTGACAAGAGCCTCACAGCGGTCTCCATCCTCAAGAGGTACGAGTACAACATCAGCTGAGAATATCCCTTCGCGACGGCACCAGGCCCGGTCATGAGAAAGAGGAAGTAACTGCTCCGCTTCGCCAGAAGATACATCCACTCCCGACTCTCTGAGAAGATCTTCTATCTTTTTAACACGTGCTTCTGTCCGGTGAAAAAGGTTGACCTCGACGCGGGCTCCGGATGCCTTCTGCAATGCACAAATTTCATTTGCTGCAAGTGCAGCAGTATTCCCGTTAACTGAGATGATGGGGCATCGCGCAGTCTGGAGAAGTGCAGCGGCAGTCTGCTCGGCAATGAGGGCACTTCTGGTAGTCCGCTCTCCAATCAGGTAATCAAAGGCTTCACCGCGTCCATGGGCTGTCAATCCTTCCAAGGCAACAATACCCTGTTTAGCACATTGTGCGAGTCTCTCACGGGTTACAAGAGAGCGATAGCGGGGGTGATCAGCAGGTATCATATCGGATCCTCCAAAATATGGCATCCGGTAGCTGATATACGAAATTCATATACATGACCAAAAGGTAAAAGTACCCCCCGTGCTTTCCTGCCAAAAGCAAATATCCCATTACCCAGCATTGTCATACTCGAGAGTACTCCTGCAGCATCACAGATCCGGGTCACATCTCTTACCTCCTTAGTAATAAGACCACTCATGTCGGCAAAACGGCGAGAGAGAGTGAAAAAATCCTCTTTACTTTCTGGTATCGTATCGGGAAAAGCGGAGGATACGCGATCCATATGCGCTGATGATCCTAAAACTGTCGGAGTATGAATTGATCCGAAACTTACTGCATACAATGGCTCAGGCATGTCAAATCTCCGTTCAATCAATCCATGGATCCCTGGACCAGATCTGGTGACCCTGCCTCCTCCCTGACATGCTGCTACATCCCCTAGTCCAGTTTGGTGAGTAACCTCTGCGGCATGAGCATGCTGTGCTATTTCCTCTGTATCCATTCCCATATCATAAAGATGGTTCAGAGCAGTGATGGTTGCAAGCAGCGCCGCAGCAGAGAGGCCGAATCCGGCACCAATCGGTAGTACACATTCAGTGACAACCGATGCGGTCACATTAAGATTTTTCATGACATCCTCGAGCAATGGTGATCCGGAAGAAACCACATATGGCGTTCCCCCGTAACTTTTACGCTTTATACAAACCGATGTTCGATTTGCGGGTTCAACGGTTGCAGTTACACCTTCACTGATAACTACTCCGGCACCGATACTCCCGGTAGTTGCAATCGTTTCTCCTTCTATTCTTTTAAAATAGCCTGAAATGTGACCCGGACAGAATGCAACTACGTGAGGCTTCATGGATTGATGCACGTTTTTTTTTTATAATGAAGATAGGGTGTTTTCCTTCTTTAAAGAATCCTGATGAGCGAATGTCAGTGCAATAAAAAATGATATGACTAAAGGGATTTTAAAATCATGAAGTATTTTGAGGCGCTTCTCTTTTTTGAAGGTCACGAAGAATCCTACGGATATGTCCGATGTTGATTGTTCGTGTAGTGAGCAGACAGATGTAATTATCGGAGTATGGTGCGATGATCACATTCCCCTCAGGTATCTGGAGGGTCAGATGTACAAAAGATCCCCAATTGAGCAGATGAGTACTTTTTTTTGCAGTTGCAAGCATATTCCTCGCAATTTTTAACATGGGTTCGCTGTCTGCATCACCCATCATCATGATATTGCGTTTGTTATCGAAAACTAAAACAGCCACAATACCATTCAGGTTCTTAATCTGCGAAAATATTTTTAAATCCGGCTCATCGCAGACTACAGGTTGTGGTACAATCGCTCTATCCCCGTCAGTATTAACCTCTTGAGAAAAAATGACCTTATCAGGTATTGCTTTCTCAGGGATGAGTTCGGGAACTGGCGCATATTGATGGGGAGATTGCGGAGTTTGTTCAATAATTACCGTACTGGAAATATCCGGTCCTTTTGTAATCTCCGGTTCGTCCTCTTCAACATTGCATAGTTTCAGCGCTATGGCAAATTCTTCTGGAGTATATTTACACAGATTAAATTCCAAAATGGGGTGCGATTTAAAATAATCAAGCGCGGAATGCCCCTTCAGCTCAATTGTACCATGTTTGAAATAATGTACTACCGGTTTTCCTTTTTTTATCAGAATGAAACCTTCTCCATCCTGAATCACTACCCGGACCAAACCGATGAAGCGTACCGTATGGGAACTTATCCACGTCGGTGGTGCCTGCATCCATCCGAGACTTTTTCCTTCAGGTAACTGTTCCATCATAGGAGTGATACAATTTCTTCTTTATTCTTTTTTATTTCAAAGGTAATCCGTCCGATATTTGCAGTATTCTGTGCAATAATAAGTAAAAAAAACTCTTCCCTGAGTGGCGAAATGTGGATGAAATAATCTGAAAATTCCATAAACACCATGAAAATAGGGGAATTGCCGAAATTATCTGCGGTGGCTTTTGAATCTGCCATAAGGGTTGACAACGCTGTAATAAAGTTATCATCATATTCTAAACCCGATTTAATACTCTCAATAATTTCACCATTGTCCTTGATGATTATCACTCCTCGGACATCGTGAAGGATGAGAATCTTATTCAGGATTTTCTTGAGCACGGGTATCCCCTTTCCGATCATCGAATACTATCTCAGAATAATCAGGTTATAAACCAACCCGGAGTTCCTTTGAATATCCTGGTATCCTGAAGTCTTTTTACGTTTCATGGTTGACTATTTCTGGTATTACAATAGTTGTATTGCCACCTTTTTTGTCATTCGTTTTCATTCGTTTTCTTCTTTTGCCAAAGTATCGAGGATTTTATAGGTATTGATCATTCGGTTGAATGCCTTCTGGAGCTCGCCAATCTCATCGTTGCTGAGCAATTCAATCTCTGGATCCATCAACTCTCCGGTACTCATACTGGTTGCAATTTCAGATAATCTTACGATCGGGTTTGTAATACTGCTGGCGAGGAAAAAACTCCACATAACAACGACTGAAAGGGTAACGAGCGTCAGAACAAAGATACTGTTTGGCAGTCCTATATTTGTAACGATACTGGTAGTGCCCCCCATTGAAACGATCCCGAGAAGGATCATCGGAATCATAGAAACAAAGAGCATACTCACCATGAGCTTATAGAAAATGGGGATCTGGAGAGAAAAGCCACTGTGTACAGGTTTCGGCTCTTTTTTTGTGGTAGACATACACGACTATTGAGTTATTTACCTTAAATAAATTTCGAGTACATATATTCATTGGTTATCCGAAGTGTTGAAATTTTTCTTTAAAATGAAAAATTTTTAATAAAACACTCTTTTTTGCGCGCAAGGTTCAATTCTATATGAGAAATCAACCGAAATTCACCAACACAGCATTCCAGATTGCAATGGCAATTTCATCTTTTGATCCGCTCACGGTTAATTCCCCGTTCCGGGTCAGGATCTCATATTCCCCACTGGAGCTTCCCATGCTTTCCGGTGCGTTCATCAGCACCATCGCAACACCTTGACCAATCATCGCTTTTGCCATCTTCTTTTGAGTTCTGCCGAGCTTGAATGCGATGATCAGACAATGATATTTCTGAATCACTTCGGAGAGTATTTTCGGGAGAGGTTCAAGTAAAAGATTAACTGGTTTGCCACTCGGGATTTTCCCTTTTACTTTTATCGATGCGAAATCAGAAATTGCAGCCGCACTGATATAAATGTCCGCGCCGCTTTCAGAGAAACAGCGATGTACTGCACATCGCATTTCCTCTGCGGTTTCCACAAAAATATTGTTCACGCAGGGAAACGTATCCCGGTGGATTACGGTAACCTCAGCACCAAGCCGGAACGCCTGGAGCGCGAGTGCCCTCCCCATCTGTCCGCTGGAGCGTGTTGTGAGTACGCGGATTTCATCAACCGGTTCGCGGCATGGCCCGCTGGTAATAATTACTTTTTTGCCTGAAAGGGCCGCTCCCAGAACGGCACGCTCGCAGCGGAGGACAATTTCTTCGCAGTCTGCAATCTTTGCTTTTCCCTCTTCAATACGGGGATCAACGATCTCCACACCCCATTGTTTCAGTTTTACGATATTTTCGATAACCCCAGGGTGGCGATACATACTGTGATGCATCGCAGGTACTACGATAACGGGTTTTTGGCTGCCAAGTGCTGTTGTGGCAAAGGTGGTAACTGGAGTATCATCGATCCCACAGGCAATTTTACTGATCGTGTTTGCTGTACAGGGAGCAATCAGTAAAAGATCGGCACTTCCCCCCTCCCCGCAATACGTTATATGCTCGACCCAGCCAGATAACCTCGTGATGGTCTCTCTCCCACTGGCATATGTCAGTGCATCCGAATGGATAATGCCTGACGCTGCATGACTCATTACCGGCTGTACCACTGCTCCACACCTGCGAAGCGAATGTATCAGTTTCACCACTTCGACGGCAGCTATACTCCCGGTCACAGCGACGATTATCTGTTTTCCGGCAAGCGTTTGGACGAGGGTCATAAAATGGTCACATCCTGCACCATGTGCCAGGTATGTGGGCGGTATTTCTTGACTTTATGTACGTGTATTAATGCAGAAAAACCTGCGCCCTCTACCTGCTCATTTATCTGTTCTTCGACGGTTCCTATACTATGAAGATGAATGATGCTCCCGTCGCGCACATGCAAAAGAGCTGAAGGCAGCATTGATATTGCATTAAAATGTCCCATCACGATCCGGTCATAGATTCCGGTTAACAGATCCCGGCAATCTCCCAATGAACTATAGATACGACTGGAAAGACCATTACCGTGTATATTCCGGTTCAGGTAATCGAATGCGACCGGATTAATCTCCATTGCATGAACCCTTGCGCCGCTGCCAGCCATTGGTATGGTAAAATACCCGATACCGGCAAACATATCAGCAACTCTTTCAGCTGTTTCACTTTCGTGTATGAGCCGGGCAATCCGCATTTTTTCGTTTCGGTTTCCCTGCGCAAACATCACTTTACCGGGATCAAGAATATATGTGTACCCGTTCTCACGGTGTTGAACTTCTCCGGCATCTCCCCAGAGGACCTGTGTTCCTGGGGTTCGTGTAACATCATGAAGGGATTCAATCCAGAGCACCCCCCTGGGGCGACGGAAACCCACAATCTCATCAACGTCATTCCGGCTGGGTTTTTCACCATGGATAACTGCAACATCCCCAATCATAAAAAAACCTTTTCCCTGGTACAGCAATCGTGGGGAAATTTCACAATCACAGACATCTTCGTTTCTGACAGGCACCCATGCAGTATCCCCCTCAATAAACAGTCTCCGTGTACGGTCAATCCAGTCCTCGTTGACGATCTCTCTGATTCTACCTTTTGGTACTGCTCTTACCCGCATTGTTTACCCGACCACGATGAGTTGATCGCCATCACGAAGGATAAGCACGTTCTGCCCGGCTTTAACATCAAGCCACTTCAGTTTCCCGAATTCTTTTGTCTGGCAGGTTGCAGGATCAAGAACGCCCAGGATACGGGCATCAGCATATGCCACCAGTGCTGGCTCAGCATTCCGTAAATTCCCTATAAGGCGTTCAACATCCTCCTCACGTACCGTTCTTGGTGCACCTTCGGTAAGATCAAGAACCTTAAGATGATTTGACTCAACTCGAACCACTTCAAGATACCGCCCCCGGCTCAGCACAACATCCTGCTTCTGGAACCGTGGAAGGCGTACGGAATAGGTGATACGGTAGAGTTGTCTCCCGTTTTTTTCACCAACCAGTTTTGGATGTGTGGTGAATCTGCCCCCGAGCTGTGCAATTATTCCCTGAGAGATAAGTGTCCCGATATGCTGGGATCCAACGGTTATGTCCAGACCTTCCTTCGTCTCGTTCATGTCCGAGATGAATGAAAGCCGTTCCCCCCCGGCCTGCAGGGAGTCTTCCACAGCCTGTGCAATTCCTGCAGCCATCTGCACTTCGAACGTACTCGGGGACCTCCCATCAGCGCGGACCTGCACATTCCCCTCATAATAACTCCCGCTTATCCGGTTACAGCGATCGCACTGTTCTTTATGCCAGATAAGTTCAACGCTACATGTGCCTTCAACAGGTGTATTATAGAGTAATCCTCTCATCACAATTGTTGCTGTTGAGCGGTTCAGCGTATTGTCCTGAATAGTTACATCCATTGATGGTTTCTTGACATCCGGATGGAAGTGGACTGCAGTCTTTGCGAGTTCAGGTGCCAGAACGGCACGTTCGTGTTCAGTATCTGTCCATGTGTTTACCTGTTTTAACGCACCACAACTCGGACAATGGGTACTCTTCACGCGTCGATCACATTCAAACCATGGTGTATTTCCAATCCTGCACTGGTTGCATAATCCCTCATGTTCCATGGGCTTTCCGCATTTAGGGCAGAAAAAATCCTGAATACTCATAAGGAATAGACCTGTGCATGGGGTATTTTCCCGATCATTATACAGCCTGACGGACTGACGAGTCCCATGTCAATAGCAATACCTACTGAACGTTTGCCTATCAGGTTGATGTTACCTGCTTTTTTCAATGTGGCTCTCACCATTTCTTCACTGGCAGGGCAGTTGCCGTAGAACCATTCGGTGACTTTGACGGAAAGGTCGCCGTGACTGATAGTAGTGTTCAACAATTCGCGATCGCACACGGCCACGATATCACCAGTACCTGGTGAACAATGAACCTTCAAAAACATTGAATATCAATTGGTGGGGTGGAATAAAAAAGGTGAGTTGGAATTTTAAAGTGTGATTATCACACCATATACTTTTTCAATGGTTTCGGCATGGATCCTGAAACAGTCCTCCAGGGTAATCAGATTGTCCCGGAGCAGCTGGTTGGTATACCGAGGTACTGATTTTGGACCGATAACCGCACCAGGCCGTGAGTTTTCATCCATAAAATCACTCTCCATCGTAAACGCCCGGCGTTCGCGAATAAGCTGTGGTATGGCTTCATGTTTTGCGATCAGCGAGGGGTGGAGTGGTGTATCTGGAGAACCGTAGTGTTTTACTACACGTTCTACCGGGAATCCTGCCATCCGTGCCATTCCGGCAACATCTGTACACGGTCCGCTTTCTGCATGGATCTGCAGCGCGCATTCGCATTCAGCAGCACAGCACAGGGCATGTTCGAGAATTTCGTTGGATGCATTCCAGACTTCCGGGCTTACCTCATAATGAGGTCGTCCGCTTTTCAGGGCAACTGCTTTTCCTTCTACTACATATGCTGCAGCACAATCAATCCCGGCTTTCATAACATCAATTGCATCCGTCAGTGGCATGCGTTCAGAAAGCCTGCTGATCTCAGCGGGATGAACTCCGAGCACCGGAAATACTACAACACCAGTTTCTTCAATCATCTCTGCAACGCGGAGTGTCTCATCAAAAACTGCTACATAATCTGCACCGCAGGAGGGATGGACAGACAATGACCAGGAAGGTTTTGAGACAAGCAGGATGTGCGTACCTCCAGCCCGAAAAAAGTCTTTTGCTGCCTCTAATCCCCGTCCGTTTACCGGGTCGATATGGATGTGATCATCCGTGACGGGAAATTTCGGTGATTGCATAACACTCCACAATGTGCATGAAGGGATATCCGTCCTGTGGAACAAGCCTTGCCCTGCAAAACGTAAACCCAACCCGTGTTACAATTTCCACATCAAACATGAGCCCGGACAGTTCGCTATACCCGAATGTGTTTTCTTTCATCAGATCTCGGTCAAGTCTGACCGTGATCTCTTCCACGAATGGCTGGAGGATCACGGCTTGTTCAATAGCACTCTCAACGCTTGCAGCAGATTTCCGGGAAATGGGGGTACCAACCCACTGGTGGTAGAGTGCACCCAGCTTTATCCCGGCCTCAAAAATTACCCGTTCCCGGTCAGTTATCATTGTCCTCCCCTCCTTCAAATCAGCTGCAGGATCCCCAGTTTGGGTTCCATTGCCTCTCCTGATCGGACGAGCATATCGATTCCTGCTTCAACCTTATCCCGTGAAAATCCTTTTGACACCACGAGATCAACAACCTGATCCTTCGAAGCACGCCTCCCTTCACCGCCAATATCTCGAATTGCATCCTTAATCACGCGGACTATATCACGCTTCTCCTTGGATATGCCTGTTGCGATCTTATCAATATCAAAGCTTCCGGTCCTTGCATCGTAGGCAATCTGGCGCAGACAGGCATCAACAATATGAATTACCCGTTCAGCATCGTGCTGCTCGATAGTATCCGAGAGCCGTATACGTGCACTCGCTTCCGCAAGCCTGACGAGTGCCTCGAGTTGTCGGGCTGTGACCGGTACCGGTTTATTCTGTTCAGCAATCCCTCTGAGTTTGAGGTAATAACCGACGAGGGCATCTTTTGCCTCAGTGGATAGTATGGGGAAGCAGGATCGTTTTGAATACGCGACATATTTGCGGAAAAGCGGCGGATCGATATCCGGCATCACCGGTTTGAGTTGTTCCTGTATGTATTCATCAGTAATACCCGGAATAGGTGTCTTCCTGTGCTGAGCGATCAGTTCACCGATTCCATGTGATTTGAGGATATGTTCGGCAATGGCGAGGTCCCGCTTCTGTTCAGGCTGGTCAGTCATGATGAATATGAGATCAAACCGGGAAAGCAGGGAGGGGGGCATATTGATCTGGTCGGAAATATCTCCATACATATCAAACCTGCCGTATTTCGGGTTAGCTGCCCCAAGGAGGGCACAGCGTGATTTGAGCGTTGCTGTAATCCCGGCTTTTGCAACACTGATAGATTGTTGTTCCATTGCTTCATGCAGGGCGGAACGGTCCTCTTTTTGCATTTTGTCCATTTCATCAACCGCACAGACTCCCATATCAGCAAGGACAAGGGCACCTGCTTCCAATGTCCAGCGCCCCTCCCCAAATTCATCTTTAACAGCGGTTGCAGTTAAACCGGCTGAAGTTGAGGATTGACCGCTGGTATAGATTGCCCGAGGTGAGAGTTTTACAACATAACGAAGCAGCTGGCTTTTTGCAATACCCGGGTCCCCGATAAGCAACACATGAATATCGCCGCGAAGATGGCTGCCATCCGGCATCTCCTTTGCAATACCTCCGAAAAGCTGGAGAGCTATTGCCTCTTTGACATCCTCACTACCATAAATTGTAGGTGCGATAGAATGGGTGATCTTCCGGTATATCAGTGGATCACTGCTAAGTGCTTTAATCGTATCCTCATCTTTTTCATCGATCTCCACTTCCTCAAATTCCTTCTCTGCGATCTCGATGGAGTTGCATTCCAGAAAGATGTCAAAGACCGTGCTTTTTTCCCCTTTGACGATCCTCTGCATCGAACGGAGAATCCCATTAATTATAACCCGGTCACCTGGTGCCACCTTGCCGGAAAGGTCGTCAGTCACATCTACATCAAGAGTCTGCGGTTGCTCGCCACCCCGTAAACCCTCGGGAGATTCCTGAATCCGGAGCTTTTGTGAATCGACAAACTTCGAGCGTTTAGGCAACAGTTCCAGTTTTTTGAATGAACAGCCTTCTGTTGCGCATCCATCCGGCTCGATAAATTTTCCGTATTTCTGTTTTTTAATCGTGAAATGACCTGCGGGGCATTTGAAGGCTGCTTCAATAACTCGTGGCCTGACTTCCGTGGTCTTGCGCAGGATACCTTCAACTGAGAGGAATCTGTTGATGTCATCAGACCTGATATTACGGATACCAACTTTTATTGGGAGATTAGTGAACCTGATGTTTATACCCTTAGGCTCTTTTCCGTCCTTTACCCTGATCAGCTGGCTGTTTTTTATTGCGTCCCAGACGTCTTCGAGGACTTTACCAGGATTTTCTAAAAGTTCGTCTGCAAGGGCGATGCCTGCTTTACCAAACCGTTCAACATCCCGGTAGTCAATATAAAGGGAACGTTTATGGGGATATTCGCGGGAGATCTCACCTATCTCTTTTTTATATTTACTTTTTAGTAACCTGCTCCAGTTTTCAGTCTTATCAGTATCGTACAGGTCCGGTGTTTTCTCCATATTTTTTACCTCACCTGCACTTCTGTGAAGAGAGGACGAACCTGGCGATGAGTGCCTCCATCTGAATATCACTGTTTGCACCCTCAGAGAGCCGGAAGTCAGTTTCACCAAGATGGTCGATAAGCTCTACTTTTAATCCCCGGTTCATATCCCTTTTAATGATGGCACGGTAACATTGGTTGATCAGCTCATTAGGAGCAATACCGCGTTCGTGGAGAAGGGCTGCAAGAACGGATTCTGCTCCATCAAAGTCTCCCTCAAGAGAGAATTTCAGAAGATCTTCAATTTCATCCGGCCGTGCGGTAGAAGTTATTGCATACACCATCTTCTCGTCAATCATGGAGCTCAGGATTGCTGCACCCTGAAGTGCATTGATTGCTTTCCGCATATCCCCCTGAGCAATATAGACAATCGCATTCAATGCTTCTGGTGTTATGGAAAGACCCTCGCGGCCAGCGATTCGCCGCGCTTCTTCTTTTACCGCATCCGGACTAAGAGGTTTAAACCGGTAAATTGCACATCTGCTCTGGATCGGATCAATAATCTTGGACGAATAATTACAGGAAAGGATGAACCGGCAGGTCTGTGCATAGCTCTCCATAGTCCTTCGAAGAGCTGCCTGTGCATCGGTGGTGAGTGCATCAGCCTCGTCCAGAAAGAGGATTTTAAAGGTTGCTTCTCCAAGGGGATTCGTGCGTGCGAATTGTTTGATCTGGTTACGCACTACATCAATACCCCGTTCATCAGAGGCGTTCAGTTCACGGAAATTCATCTGCCACGAATCCTTAAAAAATTCATGCGCAAGCGTCACTGCCGCAGTTGTTTTGCCGACACCGGCACTTCCTGTGAAAAGGAGGTGGGGAAGAGTTCCACTCTTCACATAGGACGATAATCGCTCCACTATTTCGTCCTGCCCGACAATATCTGCGAGTTTTGACGGTCGATATTTTTCAATCCAGATTGTATGATTATCTTCCATGGGTTTCTCTCATCCTTGTGTTACTGTTTAACTCTGGAGCGTATTGTATGGATAGTCATTACATGGTATTTTCGAATTGAGGAAAATCACGTGCTCTTTTTTATGAATGTCATAATGTTTATCATAAGGGTTTTGAAATTACTTTCCATGCACGGAAAATTTATTGTACTCACTTTTGTCATCGTTTTTATGGTTGTTGCTCCTGTGGCTGGCAACATCGTAAAGATTGCTCCCGGAGCTCCGGTTTTTATCGGTGAGAGTAATCTGGATATCTCTAAGGCTTTGAGCGGGTGCCATACAATTGCATGGTGGCAAAATGGGACAAATACCAGCGCGCCTCCTGATAAAAATATTACCTTATATGAGCAAAATACCGTTTCGGATGTAATCTCGCACTACAACATCAGTCCAAATGTTTTTACCGGTTATACAGGTACTTGGTATTGCAATGATAAAAAACCCCCAAAAGTAGTTTTTGAAGTCCTTGAGCCGGAACTTGACATTAAAGTTTGGGATCTCGACCATAACCAGGATATTAGTGGGAAGTCAGTCCCGGTCTCCACGAAAATTACCTATAGGGTTGATACTAATCTGTTCTATGCGCTCAAGCCATTAAACCGTCCTGATATCAATCCATCAGATTCGTTTTTTACCGTTTCTTTGACAGATTCTTTCGGCCAGAATACCAGCAATATTTATACCGGGAGCGCCGGAAAGCCGAACACTCAGATCCTCCCCTTTGATAAACAACCGTTTATAACAGAATCCCCATTCTACTGGAAAAATGGAAAAGACTGGGATCGCAGCGCGCGAAATGCGAATGGTGAACCACTCTATACCTCTCCCTCATATACCTTCACCATAAGCCAGAATCTCAATCACATGCAGGAATCCTACAGGCTGAACAGTATTACTGATTTTACTGGGAGGATAACCCAGGCAAAAACGATCACCTTCGTTAAAGACAACGTATCTGCTACGACACAGGTTACCATGCAACCGGTCCTGACAACCCTGCCTGTAATGACCCCAGTTTCATCAGAGACTGATGGGATAACTGCCATTACCACTTCATCTCCTGTCGCAGAGAAAACAACCTATTCACCTGTTGCGGAATGGATACCTCTGCTCGGTATCGCAATAGCGGGATTGTTCATTATCTCAAGGAACCGGTAGGATTGTTTTATTCCAATTTTTTTTAAGGATATACTTTCAATACATGAGAAACGGAGCCGTTTATGAATTTTAAAAATTTTTTTTGGATAGTTTTCATCATTTCAGGATTAATCCTACCCGTTATGGCTGCAGATGAAATGAACCAGACTGAAAATCCTTGGTACTGGTATAACAAAGCTGTTGACCTGGCAAATGAAGGAAAATACCAGGAAGCGTTACAGGCAAATGAACAGGCGCTGGCCATAAACGAGAGTATACCGCTTGCACAGGCAAATAAAGCAGGAATACTCGTTCAACTTGGCAGGTACGATGAGGCGATCATGGCAGCTGACAAGGCTCTCGCAATTAAGGCTAATACTACTGTTGCATTTGCTGTAGCATATTCGAATAAAGGCGATGCGCTTCGTCATCTCGGAAGGATAGAGGAAGCAAACGCCGCATTTGCAAAAGCGTTCGAGCTTGATAAGAGCCTTGTACCCCCGGTTTTAACCTCACTCTCCGTGCCTGCGACAACACCCAAATCTCCCCCCCTATGGTTCACTGCACCAGTTGCTATCACGCTCGTGCTGATTTTCTGCAGTTACTTCCTTCGGATAAGGGAATAATCCTGTATCTTTCTTTGTTCTCTTTTGAAGGTTATTGTTGGAGGGCATTACTCTCGAACCAGAGAACCATTCTGATACGATGAAATTTGGCACGGACTATATCTTGAATACGATTACCTGATAATTCTGATATAACCTATGGAAGGCACAGTAAGGGTATTTGCCGGGGAGTATGCTGGTTGCACACTAACAGTACCGGATGATGAAAATCAGAGTCCGGCATGGGTGGTAACACCGGGTGGTGCTTATTGCCGTTTTATGTTTCTATCTGGTACTCTCACTGAGGTTACCGACATTGGGGATATGGTGCATTCCCGCATAGCTGATCCGACAGGTGTATTCAATCTGGTGATTGGCGGTAGAAATACCACACTCGCGGAAACATTCAGGAAACTTTCCGTGCCCTCCTTTGTTACGGTCATAGGGAGAGCCCAGATGTACCTGAAGGAGGGCAGGGTATCGTTATCCGTGCGTCCTGATAGTATCCAGAATGTAAATCGTCAGGTGCGTGACCAGTGGGTACTGGCAACAGCTCACGCGACACTTGGGCGTCTTTTCCTGATGAATCATGCCATACAGGGTAGATGTACAGATCGCCGTATTCTTGTTGCGTTTAACCACTACTCAATAACGAAAACAAGGCTACGGGAACTCGCAGTAATGGTTGAAAGTGTAGTACAGGCTGTCCGTCCTTTGGGATGTGATTCTTCTGTCTCACCCGATGTACGCACGCTGGTTATAGAGTTCATGCAGGCAGGAAGCGGGCCACGGGGGATTTCAGTAGATGATATTATTGAGCAGGCTGCGATGCGCGGTGTATTCCAGGAGGCCGTTCTCGCTGCGATTGAATCGCTCATCATTGATGATGAATGCTACCAGCCTAAAAAGGGATTTGTAAAACTGTTATGAATCTGGAATTTTTTAGTAACGGCCCGGCACTGGTTATTGAAGGTGAAGAGCGATTATTGGTTGTTGCAGACACCCATTTTGGTATTGAGGCAGATCTCGCAGCGCATGGTCTGCATTTCAGGAGCCACAGTGCTGATCGACTCGAACGTTTATTGAAAATTATTGATGCTGCAGACCCGGATATGCTGATACTGCTCGGAGATATCAAACATAGCATCCCTTCGCTTACCCGGCAGGAGTATTATGAAATGCCCGGGATTCTCGAGGCCATTCGCAGTCGCATCCCTCTTAAGGTATTTCCCGGCAACCATGACATTGGTATCGAACGATATCTTCTCGATACCGAGCTCCAGCCAAGAGATGGAGTAATCCTTGATGGCGTCGGATACCTTCATGGACATATGTACCCTTCCCCACAGCTTGCAGGGCCCCTGATTGTTATCGGGCACCATCATCCCCTGTTCTTGCTGAAAGATGAAGTGGGATGCTCTCTTCAGGCCCCGGCATACCTGCGGGCAGGCCTTGATACAAAAGGACTGGGACTGGATATGCATCAAAATAACCTTTCACCCCCCCGTGTACTGTTCATGCCCGCTTTTAACGAGATCGCTGGTTACGATATCCTTCAGATTATCAATAATCCGTTTTCACCATTTTCACGATTCATAAAAAAAGAGGAAGCCGAGATCATCCTTGCCGACGGGACATACATCGGTCCACTTAGCTTGCAGCAATCAGATGAAACCGATTGAAGTCCTGGATCCAAAGGTTCAGGCATGCATAAAAAAGCGCGGTTTTTCCGTGCTGTCAGATGCCCAGAAACAGGCAATTCCCCTGATCCTTAAAGGAAACCATGTGTTCCTGATTGCACCAACCGGTACGGGAAAGACCGAAAGTGCGATGTTTCCGGTTTTTAATAAACTTTTGTCAATGCCCTCGGGTGGAGGAATAAAGGCGCTTTACATAACGCCCCTGCGTTCACTTAACCGTGATATACTGGCCCGTATGCAATGGTGGTGCGGAGAGCTCGGATTGTCTGTCGGTGTACGGCATGGGGACACCCCCATGGGAGAACGACGTAAACAGGCACTGTCCCCGCCCGATCTCCTGATCACCACCCCGGAGACGTTCCAGGCACTTTTCATGGGAAAACGGCTCCGAAAACATCTCGCGCAGGTCAGGTTCGTGATAATCGATGAAATACATGAACTCGCCGGAAGCAAACGTGGTGCCCAGCTTGCTGTTGCGCTTGAACGGCTCCATGTATATGCTGGTGAATTCCAACGCATTGGCTTGTCGGCAACTGTGGGAAATCCTGAGGATATTGCGCGTTTTCTCTGCGGTGCACGTCCGTTCTCTGTTGTTTCGGTTCCCGTCGCAAAACAACTGGATATTACCGTTAAGTTCGTTGGAGATAATTTCCAGCAACAGACTGAAATTCTTTCAAAAGCCCTGAAAAGAGATGGATCAACCCTTGTCTTTGTGAACACCCGGGTGACTGCTGAAGCGCTGGGGCACGCCCTGTATGGACGCGGGGATGTTGAAGTGCACCATGGATCGCTCTCAAAAGAGGTGAGAATCGATGCCGAGGAACGGTTCAAACGTGGTGAGATCCGGACACTCATCTGCACTTCATCGATGGAGCTCGGTATAGATATTGGGAGGGTTGATCATGTGATCCAGTTTGGATCCCCCCGGGAAGTTGCCCGGCTCGTGCAACGGATAGGCCGTGCCGGTCACCAGCTCAACACAATCTCGCGGGGGACAATTCTCGCGACCGGTTTTGATGACCTCCTTGAGTCACTGGTCATCGCAAAAAAAGCCAAGTCAAACGAGATTGAGAAGGTGGTGCCACACAGGAATGCCGCAGATGTGCTTGCCAACCAGATTGCTGCTATTGCCGTGGAATATGGCGAGATAGAACGGGCAAAAATCCGTGAGATTCTCGAACGCACTGCTGTTTTTACTGCTTGCGGGATACTCCTTGATGACGTTTGCCGGCAGATGGAAGAACACCGGTTAATACGGATCGATGGGAGCCGGATTATAACAACAGCACGCGCCAGACGCTACCTGGCCGGTAATCTTTCCATGATCCATGATGAGCGAAAGGTGCCGATCTTTGATATGGTCTCCCGGAGAACGGTGGGTTCTCTCGATGAATCGTTTGTTGTCGGGTGGATTCATGCCGGAGTAGTTTTCATTACCAAAGGGCAGCTCTGGCGGGTAATTGAGATTGCTGATGGAAAACTGACAGTAGAACCTGCAAAGAAAGCACAGGGAGAACTTCCCTCGTGGGAAGGTGAGCAGATTCCGGTACCATTCTCAGTTGCCCGTGAGGCTGGGAAGATGCGGAGGACACGCGATATTTCGAAATATACCCCGGAGCCTGATGGTATCAGATTTGCAGAGAAGTTCCTCTCTGAAATGGATAAAAACCGCTCTCTGATCTCCACGGATCTGCTCATCACACTGGAAAACACTGATGACGGAGTTGTCTGTAATGTCTGTGCGGGTCACAAGGTAAATGAAGCCCTTGGACGTGTACTATCGATACTCATATCAGCACGGTATGGAACAACCGTTGGTCTTGAACTTGATGCATATCGCATGCTCCTCCGATTACCTTCTTCTATCAGGGCCGCAGATGTACGGGATCTTTTACTCTCCCTTGATCCGTCACATATGCCGGGAATTCTCCGGCTTGCCCTGAAACGCACCGCCCTTTTTAAGTGGAAACTTGTTCAGATCGCAAAGAAATTCGGTGCGATCGATCCGGATGCTGATTACGAAAAGATCAGTATCCAGCGTCTATTGGAATACTTTGATAATACGGTTGTTCAAACGGAAGCGTACCGGGAACTACTCTCAGAGTATATGGACATTGATACCGCTGTTTTGTTGATCCGTAAGGTTAAACAGGGTGAGATTAGTGTTGCATTGGGACCCCATTCAATGATTGGTGCCGGCGGATTGCTTTCATCCCGTGATCAAATTCCTCCTCCTACCGCTGATCAAGCGGTAATCGCAACGCTCAAACGGAGGCTTGACCAAGAGGATGTCCTGCTTGTATGCATGAACTGCCGGGACTGGAAGAGCCGGACCGGTGTTACACGCGTACCTGATCACCCCCAATGCCCGAAATGCGGAGCACGTCTCATTGCAGCACTCAAACCCTATGAAGATGAATTGTATGCAGGCATCAGGAAATCTAAAAAAACCCCAAGTGAGCGTGCGGTAGAGCAGCGTCTCTTAAAAAATGCCAATATTGTTTTATCCAGCGGGAAAAAGGCAGTGATTGCCCTTTCGGCACGGGGTGTCGGGCCGGAGAACGCGTCCCGGATCCTTGCAACCCTGACTGACGGCGATGCCTTCTATCGGGAGATTATAAAAGCAGAACGAAATTTCATCCAGACACACCGGTACTGGTCGTAAAATCCGATAAAAATGAGAATTTACCTCTTACATTATACTTTCGAGTTTCTGCTCGAGGAAATCAAGTCCTTTCTTGATATCTTCAAGGTTCTTGCCACCCGTGAGTATGATCTTTCCAGAAGAGAACAGAAGCGCAACGATTTTTGGATCCTTAATCCGGTACACAAGTCCCGGGAACTGCTCAGGTTCGTACTCAATATTTTCAAGATTAAGGGTTATCACAACTTTATTGAGATTGATGTATTTACCGATATCATACGAACAGACAATATTCGTTACCGCTACTTTAGGTTCTTTGTAAGTATCAACACCCGCTTCCTTAAGAGACTTCATGATTATTCTAAGCCCGTCAGCAAGCGCCTTTTTATCACGGATACCTGTCAGAACAACTTTCCCCGATGAAAAAATCAGTGACGCGATTTTCGGGTTTTCAATCCTATAGACTGCACCGGGAAATCGTTTCGTGTTGAGTTCGCAGCTTTTAATTTTACTGGAAACATCAACAAGATCGATGGAATCGGCAATCACACCCGAGGCAACGATATTCTCAATTTTTAATGATTCATACTTTTTATCTGCCATCTACTATACTATACTTTTCCTTGAATCATAATACTAATGGACAATCTTTATGTCCTGTCGGTGAAGATGTCAAAAAAAATAGCATTATTAGGTTCGGGCTGTCCTCTTGGAATTTTTAGACTGGCAATAGTAATCCCATTACTAATCCGGGAACGTAAGAGTATGGTAACAGTACCATAGCATCAGATAAGAATCACTGCGAGAAAAGATATGGCCAGAAAAAATGATATGGCCAGAAAAAATCTAAAATTTTAATCAAGAAGATAAATCGCAATCACCTGTACACTGTAGATCTGAAAATAGTACCTCAACCAGAATATCTGCACCACATCAGTCACAAGCAGTGTTCGATGTTTTTAGAGTATCCTTCTGTGTTTAGAATAATTATGCGATAATTTTTTTTTTAAAATCGATAAATGTGGTGTAAATAATAATCGAAAAACCTATTATGTGCACCATCAAATCGATCTAGAATGGTGCGATATTCTGTCACGATGGACGAAGCGTTAACGACTTCTATCGATAAATCGTGCGAAGGACGAAAAATCTCACGATCAGAATGGATCAATGAGGCGTGCACCACACACCTCAGCCTTTGTTCGGGTAACAGCACCATTGGTGCAACCACTCTGCCATCTGCCGGTCAGGTATTCGGCCATAATGATCACAATATGCCCGATTACAATGAGATGTACCGTTCGTTTAAAATCGATGTCCCCGAGTACTTTAACTTCGGTTTTGATGTTATTGATGCGTGGGCACATAAGGACAGGAATAAGCTTGCGATGATCTGGGTTAATCAGGAGGGCGAAGAAAAAAAATACACCTTCTGGGATCTGATGCGCCTTTCCAACCAGATTGTGAACATGATGATCAAATTTGGTGTCAACAAAGGCGATCGTGTGCTTATCATGCTGCCCAGAGTTCCTGAATGGTGGACTTTTACTCTTGCTCTAATCAAACGAGGAGCAGTTTATTGTCCGGCTCCTACGATGCTCACACCAAAAGATCTGAAATACCGGATTAATATTGCCGATATTAAGATGGTCATCACCTGTGAAGAGCATGCGGATAAAATCGATGAGATTGCAAAAGACTGCCCGACACTCACGTGCAGGATGATGATAGATGGCAAAAGACCCGGATGGATAAGCTATCGGGTGGAGCTTGATTACCCTGCACCTGTTTCAGCAAAACTTGTTAATCTTCCCGGTATGAAAAAGACCAGGAGCACCGATCCCCTGGTGATTTTCTTTACTTCCGGAACAACCGGTGACCCCAAGATGGTGATGCATGACCAGAGCTACCCCCTCGGGCATATTGTAACCGCGAGATTCTGGCAGGATGTGCGAACGAACGATATCCATTTCACGCTGTCGGATACAGGATGGGCAAAAAGTGCCTGGGGGAAGCTGTATGGGCAATGGATCGAAGGTGCAGCGATTTTCGTCTATGATATCCGGAGCAAATTTAATCCGACTGAAATCCTTCCCCTTATTGAGAATTACGGAATCACGACATTCTGTTGTCCTCCGACCATCTATCGCATGCTCATTCTTGCAGACCTCGATAAATTTGACTTCACCGAACTCCGGCATTGCGTGAGCGCTGGCGAACCGCTCAATCCTGAGGTAATCAAAGCATGGAAGGATGCGACCGGACTCACCATTTATGAAGGTTATGGACAGACGGAGAGCGTACTCTGCATCGGTACATTCCCCGGTATGACTCCAAAGTTTGGATCAATGGGAAAACCATCACCCGGATGGCACATTGAGCTGCATAATGACCTTGGAAAACCTGTTGGTCTGCATGAGGAAGGACGAATTGCAATAAAGATTGATCCCCGTCCGGTCGGGCTCTTCCAGGAATACCTGAACAATGAAGAAGAGAACAGGAAATCCTTCATTAACGGTTTCTATTACTCTGGTGACAAGGCGTATAGGGATGAGGAGGGTTATTTTTGGTTCATCGGAAGGGACGATGATGTGATTAAAGCATCAGGCTACCGTATCGGTCCGTTTGAGGTGGAGAGCGCATTGATCGAGCATCCTGCAGTTCAGGAAGCAGCAGTGGTTGGATCACCGGATGATATCCGTGGGCTCATTGTTAAAGCTTTTGTGATTCTCAAGCCCGGTATAAGGCCATCCGAGGCGCTTGTCCGTGAGATCCAAAATCATGTAAAAAATGTTACTGCGCCCTACAAATATCCACGTGCAATCGAGTTTGTGGATTCACTTCCCAAGACAATTTCAGGAAAGATCAAGCGGAATGAGCTTCGCGACCGGGAACTGAAAAGATCCCTGAATGGGAACAACGCCGTAAAGCAAAAATGACCCCCTATCTTTATTTAATTTCATACGCAATGTATACAAGCGCGAGGGTAGCCAAGCCAGGTCAACGGCGTCAGGTTCAGGGTTTCCCGCCTGATCATGGCATCTGGTCACGTCGTGCAAAGTGAGAAAAAGAGAGCGAGGATCGCCGAGCCAGGTCAAAGGCGATAGGTTCAGGGCCTATTCCCGTAGGGGTTCGCCGGTTCGAATCCGGCTCCTCGCATCCTGGGTTCGTTCACCAGGTTACTGATTTTCCTTCGTGCTCATCAATCAATTTGTTGATGATTGTATCAAAACTATCATTTTTTCGGCCTAGATGGGCAAGCCGGTCCCTGGTTGTCATCTCGATCTTTACCGTCGTTTTTGTCATGGGTGATTCAAAGGTTTCATCAGTGTCCATATGTATGTAATTGTCATACTTGAGAATAAAGCTTATTACCAATGCATAACAATTATCCTGTTACCAAACCAAGGGGATGAAAATCTGCCAAAAATAACAATCATGGTCAACGACAATGACCTGAAATTGATTAAGAGAATCGCCAGACATGAGCACCGTTCAGTTCAAGGTACTACTCGGTCTCTGGTGAACATGTCGCTGCAGATGGTAAGAACTGAAGAAAGAACCGGATTATTTTATGGTCCGGCTCCAGAATGGGCACGACCCCCAAAAATTGCGCCGGTGTTGAAACCAGTTTCACGGTATGCCGGGTGGACCAAAATCGAGAGAGATATCTATATTCTTACCGGGATAATTCCCGCAGCAGCCAGAAATTCCGGAAACTTCTATCCAAAGGTACTTGCAGAATCATAACCAAGGGCAATGATGGCTTACCGGCCTGAGCTCATAGGGCAATCCTGGTATTTCACAAATAAAAAGTCGCCTCTCCAGTCTGTCAAGGAAAAGAGGGTATATACCCGGCCGGGGCAAACAGCGGCCGGGGAATTGTTTTTTATAGACGGAAAATCCCGCGGAATGTCGCAAGGATATTGATCAGTATCTGCCATAGTCCGAGGATGAAATGGAACAGTTTTATCTGGTTATTGATGAACCTGCCAAAAAACTGGAAGATATTCCGTGATGTGCATGCTGCCACTGCCATGTTGATCGAGAGATAGATGGATACTATCATGAGCAGGTTATCAACGAACAGAAATTTTATCCAGGCGAACATTCCCAAGATGAGATCTTTCACAAAGACTGCAAGCGAGACCGCAAGGTTGATCCATTCCCACGCGGTCTCAGTTAAGGATTTTGAAATAACCGTCTGTATTCCGGTCCTACCAGCCGTTTTAATCTCAATCCATACCGGTTTGTTCGAAGTGAACGTTATCGATTCAATCGGCTGGATATCAGCAACGGGCTCATAGGCGATAAATCCGGCGTGGATGCCAATGCCCCCAGATCCGAGGGCAAGATCATAAATACAATACCCTTTTGAGGATACGGTCCCGTTATCCTCTCGTTCCTGGGCGTACCCAACAATCTCCCATTTCGGTATTAAACCGGTATCAATAAACTCCCTATAAGCGGTGGAGATTCCGATATTGATCGTGGTTACACCCTCCCCAAATCCGAAGAAGTCAATATCCCCAGGGAGATAACTGATGAATCCTGATAGGGAATTACCGGCGCCATAGGTAATTGTATAATTCAGTTCTGTTCCTTTTGGAGCTTTGAACTGGATGTTCGATATCGCACGGGTAGAATTTACTGAATAGGTGAAATTGTAAAGACCGTCCGCTTCAAACTCTTTTACGGAATCATCAAAGTATCCGGTTGTGATAATCGAACTTGCACTCACGGGTAATGCAATTACCCCCATAACCAGCACCAGAAGAAAAGCCAGCAGAACGAATCTAGGAGGTTTCATTGATATCACGGGTCCTTATGGATCATTTCCATGATCCCGAGGGCAGCCCCGATGATCAAAGCTTCCACAATTAGCATGATATTTATGAATAGGGAGTCTGCATTCACGTTGAATACCTTCACACTGGCCACCAGGATCAACGGTACCAGAATAATTAGAACAAGAGTATGAAGTTTCATATACATCACGGAATAAGGGAAAATTCTCCAAAAAGGAGAATTGTTCAGATATGCAGCATATCGAGGATCTGGTTCAGGAACTTGATGATGAACCCCACGATTGCCAGGGTGATGACTGCCGGGACAATTGCCACGATCAACTCAACGATCGAGGGTATGAGCTCAATCACGGAGGTGATGATAGGTCCGATGGTTCCGTTCAGATCAATCTCTGCACTGGCAGGAACTGCGAGAGCTGCGAGCATCATGACGAATGCACAGGCAAAGGTCATTCCCATAATCCGTGCGGACCTTGCCCGCTGCGTTCCTGATACAACTTGTGCGTTCGCGGTTTCCTGCCTGACCTTCATGCTTGCACGAAGGTTTCCGAGTCCTGTTTTCAGTGACATAAAAGAACCTTATTTCAGGTTCTACTTAAGATTTGCGGCTTAATATGAAGTCTTTTCCTTAATTGCGGTTTAATTTGAGGGGCTTATCTGTTGTGGGGGTTAGATCCTGGACAAGCTTTGAAACAGAGGATCTGGCACAAGTCCGGAGAATTCGCCCGGGTTGTTGAACCGCGTTTTTGGTCACTGGCTGGCATGCTCGGTGGATCGCGGTTCCCTGTAATATGTATTGCATATGCTGGTCACGCTGCGGGCGGTTGGTCAGCCTTGTCAGAGCGCAGGTTCAGAGCCTCTTTTCGCTGCGCTCTTAACATCCTGCGGCTAGTCCCCGCTTCTTTCTTGTATTGATACTTGAGCATGCCACAGGACCTGCAGCACCACTCATAATCTGAATCATCATCCAGGTATTTGTTAGAGATATTATATAGGTGCAATTTGCGTTCAGAATGGCAATGAGGGCAAACATCCGGTGATGGCTTCCGGTACCTGATTACATCAAGCCTGTTCCTCCGCTTCAATGAGGACCATCCGATCTCACCGTATGCAAAAACGGAATAAGCAATTCCTTTTGTACATCCCGCATCTAGGAGATCCTGATACTCTCGTTTCCCTCGGTACATGCAGTGCATTAAATGATCACCGGGTGATCACATTCGATAATATAAGCTGAAGATCCTTGTGAGGAATTAACCAGAATATTCTCCATGACAACCTTAGCCATTTTACGGGTCCTGCAACGGGCCTCGAGGACGACCTGCTTAAGTGATTTCGACCGACGATATACCTCAAAAGGTAATTGATTAATTTCAGAGTTTTCTTTTTCCATACTTACTCACCAGATCACAGATGTGTGCATTTTATATCTTCTTAATAAATTATCCAAAAGTAGAATATAAAATGTAAAGTGATACAAAAATACAACATTGGTTAATTACAGAGCCAGAACCGGTGAACCATGAAACTTAATCAGAGAATCTTAAGAATCATTGAAACAAGGATAGAACCGATGGACCTCGGGACCACTTTCAAAACGGATACTATTTTTCGGGCAGTCTTAGCTAAGTATCCCAAATGGCGCATTACTCCGCAACGGATCGGTTACCTAATCAACCAACGTGAGGACGTCAGGTGTATAGGGCATACCACCTGGGAGAAAATACAACATGATCCGGTGAGGGCAGCCGAGGTCTCCGAGATTAGATCCATTCAAAGGTCAGGACCTTCTCAACTGCAGGGGCTGCAGCATATTCCTCCTCAGAATAATACTGACGCCATTTATAACGAGCCTGGTCCTCTTTGCCAAGTTTGATCCATGCTGACAAAGGCAACCAAACCTGAGCCATTTGTATCCGCTCGCGTTCTTTCCGCTGCAGCCTCAGTAGTCGCTCGCGGTCCTGTCGCTCTTCTTCAGACAACCAAGGGGGAATAGGATCCTGAATCCTGACTGGCGATCGAGGATCTACTGCAGGAGACCTGCGCCGATATACCTGGATAATTTTTGTTATCCGGTATGGTTTGGAGCTGATCCCTTCTTCCGTAAATTCCCAACTGGCAATCTGGGTCTTGTTGTCCTTGACCTTGACGTATTCCACCGAAGCGAGTTTAGCGATCACAAGTTCCGCTTTGTTCCGGGGTGTCCCTTCTTCCAGGCAATCCTCGCAAGGGGGAAACTCCGGGATCTTGATTTCACCTTCTAGGCTCATCTTTGACGGATTGAGATCTCCACCGTACCGAATGGAATGAAGACCAGGATTATCTGGAGCATGGGAGAGGAGGTATTTCGCCAGGCCTGCAGCATTGAACACGGTCCCATAATTGACATAGATCCAGCCGGTCCTTTTATGGAACTCTTCAGAGTTCATAAGAAGACCCCATCCCGCTGCGTGGGAATGTGGAGAGAATCGAGTATTGTATCGCCAGTCTCGTTGATCCAGGATTTCCCTGTACCGATTCATATCCTGACGACGGTCTGCCTTGTCTGATTCTTTATTTTTCTTCAGTCGGATATCGTGGGTTATTTCAGCATATGCCGTCAGACCAGCGAGCCGTATTACCTGGTCAGCAGCTCTTCTGTATTTTTTCATGAATACTTTGTAAAACTCGTTCCGGTACCTCCATGGATTCTCTTTGATATCGATCCCCTTTTTCTCCAGGGCATTCTCGGAATGGAGGATCAGTCGTGCGATGGTCTTAAAGTCCGGGCTAAATACAACATGCCTGGGAAGCCATCGATCGCCATCGTCAAGTATCTTGCGTATCTCCTGGACCTGCAGCGGGTCCTCGTTTCCCGGTTCTGATGCAGAATGCTCCAGGGCTTTGCATAATCGTTCTTTCAGTGGATTCGGTATAATCTCTCTGATGTATCCATTTAGAACACTGGAGAACCGCTGGCCGCCTTTCTTTGCCCATTCTGGCCAGCACTCCGGCCATGCCCGCCGTTTACAGGCATTGGGGATCCCTTTTATTCTGTGTTCATACGGTTTTCTCTTGCAAGCTGCAACGTTTCCGTTTTCGTCCGGTCGGATTGTTCCGCAGTACGTGACATTTGATCCATCCGGTTTTTGATGAAACTTTAGCTTGCCCGTACCTACTTCCTGAAGCGGATATTTTTTAGCTACAGAATTTACGATCTCCTTAAATTGAAGAGATCTATCAGACGTAAACGTGGCAATTGAACCAGTATCAGGATACCTAGTAGTATTGAGGACCTGCGATCGCTCCATAGGAAACGCTGGTAGGATGCCCCTTGCGTCATCCCGCCCGAGGGCGTGGACGCTTGTGATATGCTCCATACACAGGGGGACGAGCCCCTGTGATGGAGATGGGATGGCATCATTGAACGACCATGGTTCCGGGGGGATCTCCTGGTAGCTCATGGCAGCCTGGAGGCCTCCGGACGAATGCAAAGACCGTGGAGGAGGGACCACCAACATCGTACACGGGTGGCCATGCAGTCACGGTGATCCCAGGTCTGAAAAACACACGAATGCGGACCCGATCGCACTCGGGGTAATTCATCGCGGGAACTATCGCAAAGATTAATATGATTGTGAGTAATAGTACGAGTGGCAGCAATTATCCTATTTTTCATGGCAGCCACCACTCAGACAGCGGATACTTTTTCGATAAGTTTGAGACGTCCGGCAGCGATCAGCTCACGTGCGCAAAACTGATGAAGAGGTGAGATGTGTTCCAGGTCTTCAGCTGAGATCGAAGGAATAGAATTTTCTGGTATCAGCTTAGACATTTGGTGCCCTTCCTTCACAGGATGCGGTAGCCGGGGAACTTTGCTTGGCGGCGGGTACCCCGGTTTTTTCTTTCGATACTTTAAGGGCGCGCGATACTGCATCAGAGGCAAGGGCAGAGATATTAAGCCCCCGTGCATGTGCCCGGTCTCGTAACCCTTCCCTGAGGGTTATTGTTGTTCTTTCTTTTGCCATGGATTTGAGTAAGATAGATGCATATATATCTTTGTGGAAAATACAGAATATTACATGCTTCAAACCCCGACAGAGTTTTTATGTCGAATCACTGAAACGGGATTTGAATTGTATGGAATACCCCAAGAAACACCGTATTTAAAACAAAATAGCCTGAATAAAGGGATATCACTTGCCGAACTTGTTGGCAATGATATTATTTTATGCAGAGGTTTCCGGGAAGAGATGTTAAAAGATTCAATACTACGACCTTTTTTTTATGACAGGTTAAAAATTCCAGGGGAATATCGCCCATTCTTTTCAATTATCAGTCCTCAATTAAACGAACTGGATTATCGTTTACAAAACTTTCACAGCAAAACACCTTTCGACGAGTTATTATCTTGCATAAAATCGGATAATTCAGATGAACCCTCATTCGATCTTCAGTATACGTATATTTCAACCGGGATAAAACTAATCGAAAAAATATCAAAAGAGAATATAAAAGATCCCTTCGACTTGCTTATTGATGCGTGGTGTGTTTTAGGGGAATTTTATCATCTTGAAGGACTGCTTTTAGCATCAAGCCTCGGGGAGAAGTTTTATAAAATTCTTCCCCCCTCCAGTCTTTGCCCTGTGTGTTTAGAACCTATGAAAGATCCGAAGGATAACCGCTTCTCAGAAATTTGTAAAAAATGCCGTCATGACGTCAAAATTGAGAAACAACGTAGTAGGAGAGGGACACCAATAATAGGGGAAAGATATTGTTCGTGTGGTTGTGGCGAGATTATCACCGGATCCGCCAATAAAAAATATGTAAATGATACGCATGGAAGAAGAAAACAAAGGAGGTAAATAGTTATTGCTTGCCCTGGGTCTTTTCTTCCTGGAATTTCTGGTACATTTCGTTGACCATTTCTTCCATAGATGCTGCTTTTTTTATTGCCTTAATCGTCAACCCCATACTGCACCGGTGGCAATACATAAAGTCCCCGGAGTTTAGCGTCTCGCATCGCGGGCATTTGATGGGATCGAGCGGCCGCTCACCGACTTGGTCCTTCTCAACCAGTCCGGCTTTCTGCAGGATCTTCTTCTTCACATCAGCGCCCGACAGGTGGATATAGGTGGCTGGCATATTCGATGATTTCGACCAGCCGAACATGATCCGTAATTCCATTTCCGTGAATCCCTCACGGGCCCTATCAGTTGCCCTGGCATGGCGGAACGCGTGCGGGTGGACCCGAGTGGATACCCCGGCCCGTTTCTGCAGCAGCTTGCAAAGGTTCTGAACGGTCCGAACATTCAATCGATGTGAACCAAATCCGTACCGAGTATATGTCAGGAACAGGGGTGAGTCTGAATGACCTTTACCAGGATGAACATTTATCCAGGCCTGCAGGTCTGGCATGCAATCAATCAACCAGAGCTCGCGGTCCCCGGTCTTACCAGATACCTTTACCATGCCTCCATATGTATCGAACCGGACGGCACCGGTGTTCAGTGAAAGTGCTTCATCAACCCTGCAGCCTGTATCCCAAAGGAACATTACCAGGGCACGGTCCCGGGTGCTATTGCAGGCATTCACAAGCTTCTGGATATCATCACGGGTAAGAGGATCCGGAAATGTGATTTTAGGTTTTTGCATTTTTTCATTCGCCGGGAAAAACCGTTTCTCTTTTTTCGGGTCAAGGAACCTGAAGAAGATCCGCAGCTCGATCATATCCCCCTGCAGCGTGCGAGGGCTGACAGTTTTACGGCGATGAATAATGAAATCTTCGATATCCCGTTTCTTGATATCTCGGGCATCTTTCATGTTCAGGAATTTCAGGAGTGTATAGACCCTCCAGGTTTTATCCCGGATGCTTGAAGGCTGGAGTTGTTTGAGTTCCTGCCGTCGGATATAGTTGGTCAGTGTTTCCCGGTTCACAGGATCTAATCCTGGTAATCGGTTCAGAAATTCCATGATAAAGGGTATGCACTGACAGGTATATATTACGCCATACTATTGCATAAGGTTCAGGGCCTGATCTCGCAGGAGTTCTTGGGTTCGAATCCCATCCCTCGCATTGCCAGGTTTTGATCTTCCTTTGATATGTTTAGTCATTTTAATTTTCTTTTATTAGGTACTTTTAGGTAACACAATCCAGTTTTTTTATCTTATGATGCTCTCAAACTTACTTTTCTTTATATTGTGGTTTGGCCGGATGAACAGGGTACTATGAACAAATTTTTTCAAACCGGAAATTATATCCCAAGATACTTATTTACTATGAATAGCTGTAATATTAACGTATGAAACAGATAGTTGCCCGGATTATTTGCGTTATCAGTATTATCCTTATTATTTCCGTATCCGGATGTGTTGCACCGTCAAAAGACAATAAAACAACATCACAGACAGGAAATTTTTTCAATCCTGACCAACCTACAACGGAGATTACCCAGACACCAGGTTACGTAACAGAAGTAACACCTTTTATTACTGCCACACCGACGAATGGATACCGCACGATTCTCCCCACAACCCTGATACCCCAGGATAAATACTGCCGTATTTATTCGACGACAAATACCTATGCTTATAATAAGACTGCTATAGCATTTAACCTGCGAAATCCACCCATGTATATCAATTACACCGTAAAACCGTCCAATTATACCGATATTAAAGTTGTTGATTCCAAGTTGACCGGGGGAGGTGAACAAGTTCTTAAAATTGATACCTACAGTCCCTATTCCTGGTTTGAAGTCACCGTAAGAAATAGAACGGGTGGTGAGATTTATCTCCAGGATGGATTCGGAACGAGGAAGTATACTGTATATCTGAACCGGACTCTCAAGGTGCTCAAGCGGGATGACATGCAGATTGAATTCGCGGGTAACAATATTACTGCAACGGCGATGGTATGGGTAAAACCAGATGCAAATATCGATGATACATCACAATTTAATATGACAACAGACTGCACCTACTTCGACCCCAACCCCCGTGATTTTGTGCAGGTGGGGACTACATCCACACCCAGACCCACGTGGACTGCATAATCTGATCGATGTCGATAAATCTTTTTTTAGTTTTATTCCGATATCCTTGTTTTTCCTTCGGGCAGTATTCTATCTCTATCGTTGAACGGTGAGGTATTTATGCGATGAAAGCAATTTTAGTAAGGCAGACAGCCAAAAATTCCGAGTCCCGGTGGGGTAGTGGACATCCTAGAAGATTGCGGATCTTTTGACCCGGGTTCAAGTCCCGGCCGGGGCGTACCTCATTCCACGTTAAAACCTCTATCCATTTGATTATGATAATCGTTTATTGATATAAATAGAACAATGATATTAAAATAAAAAGACCTCTGTAATGCAGATCCTTTTTTAAGTAAATCGCGCAAACGAATTTCATAATGTCAAAGAAAATAAAAGGAGTAATTTATTTATTAATTGGATTTTTTTTGGTAATTCTATTTTTAGAAACTATTTATAGTTTTTTTTATCAATCACTATCCCTACAAATAAATCCACACTCTGGCGCAATATACCTTCAAGCAATTGCATTTCTTGAACCGAATAATTTGATTATAATTATGTCGATATTATTTTTTGTTGGAATTATGCTTGTCGCACTCTTTGAAGAGTATTAAAAAACCCTCAAGTTTTAATTTTCAACAATACAACCGGGGTGTACCTCTTTTCAAGTCTGAATCTCTTCTCTCATTAAATTTAATTCCTGTACGCCGCTCCTATCTGAAAACTACTCATACCAGGTTCATTCAGAATAGCGTTAAATGCCGGTAATTATTACTCACTTTCATCAATCTGATTATTTTTAAGCCCTTAACTCTTTTAATATAAAAAGTTTATATCTTACATTATGACTTCGTTCTACGATCATGCAAAGAACGATATTGTGACATGGGCGATTCAGTTAATCCTTCTCGCTATTTTAATCCATATGGTTTTTTTTGTCATGGTTCCAGTATTATTCGCCACAATATCTCATTAAATATAAAATTCTGATCTTTGGAGAAATAATGAACTTGGCAGATAATCAAAAAATGACAGAAAAGGAAACTAACGAAATAATAGCACTTTTTTTAAATACTCGTTGTGGATTGTTGGTTATTAGTACAATACTCGTTTTAATTCAATTTTTTTATCAAATGACATTCTCTCAACAATTTTCAACACAAAATTTTGTATTATCTCTGTTCATTCTTGGAATTTATGGATACGCAATTTTTATTGCAGATATATTTATAGAAATTTTTCAAAGAGCCTTCCCCATTATTCATAACCAAATGCATGAGGGTATTTATAACCCACTAATTTTCGTGATTTTAACAATAATTATCATAATGGGTTTATATTCTGCTTTTGGATTTGATGCAATAAAATCTATCTCACTTGCTTTCCTTTTGCTTGTCTTCACACATTGGCCGAGAGGCAGGCGCGCTCCGCTTTTCAAATCTTAACCTTTTTTAATTATGAATATCAAAGTCGGATGATAATTTATCAATAGAATTTCGTCTCCGTTTCTGGCACATGTATTGATCTCTAGGCAGACAATGTCTTACAACTGAAAAAAGAGCTGAATGATATCACAATACAGGTTTTTGTCTAACGGCCGCAACAAGTAACTTTACACCCGCCTCAATATCTTGAGTGTCCAGAACTTCCACGGGTGAATGAATATACCTTGTGGGGATACTTACAGTGGTACTCGGAATCCCACCTTTGGTCAGGTGGATTGCTGTTGCATCCGTAGTTCCCCCGCTCCCGACCTCCAACTGGACCGGAATTCCCTGTGAGTCCGCAGTATCCTTCAGCCATTTCACCACTTTCCTGCTGGCAATGAGTCCACGACCGCTGCTATCAACAATAGTGATAACCGGGCCCTTCCCCATCTCTACCGGTGCATCTTTCATTTCGATTCCCGGGTGATCACCCGGGATAGTGACATCAGTTGCAATTGCACAGTCAGGGTCAAGAGTGTACGCACTTGTCCGTGCACCTTTGAGTCCGACCTCTTCCTGGACAGTAAAAACACCAAATATTGTAAGGGGGGAGTCCATCTCTTTTAAGGCTTTTATGAGCATGGCAACACCCGCACGATTGTCAAAAGCTTTTCCTGAAACGCGGTTATAAGCAAGCTCGGTAAACTCGCGGTCGACGGTCACAGGTGTTCCAACCTCAATACCAAGATATTCTACTTCTTCGCGATTCTTTGCCCCAATGTCAATAAACATATCATCAATTTTCACTCCCTTCTTGCGCTCTTCCTCATCCATCATATGCGGAGGTTTACCGCCGATCACCCCAAAGTACTTTCCCTTTTCCCCATGCAGGATAACCCGTTGATTATAGAGTGTCGGACCATACCATCCTCCCAGAGCAACAAACCGGATAAACCCCTTCTCATCGATATACTTCACCATGAGTCCTATCTCATCCATATGCGCAGCGAGCATCACTTTAAACTTATTGCCGCGCTTGATAGCAATCAGGTTACCGAGGGGGTCTTCCCGTATTTCATCGACATGCCCCTTGAGCTCCTTTTTAATAAATGCAAATACACTGCTTTCACTGCCCGATACACCATGTGCATCGGATAATTTTTTCAATAAATCTGTAACCATATCAATCACTCATTATTTTTTGTATCTTTTCTAGTGCCCGGTTCAGGTTTTTCCGGGAGGTTGCATAGCTGAAACGGGCGTACTCCGGTGCATTCACTCCAAATGCTGTACCAGGTACGAGAATAATACCATTTTTTATAATTTTCTGGGTGAGTTCCGGTTTCATCGGTACAAAAGCATAGAATGCACCTTCGGGAACCGGAAATATAAATCCCAGATCCGCCAGCCCTTTGCAGATAAGGTCTCGTCGCACCTGGTATTCATTTCGCATCATGGTTACCGGACTCTGATCTCCCGTGTAGGCTGCGACAGCAGCATATTGGGAAATTGAGGTAGCACATGCCTGGCAATACTGATGCACCTTCACGCACTGCGCTACAATCTCCTCAGGAGCAGCGAGATATCCCAGTCGCCAGCCGGTCATTGCATAGGTCTTGCTTGTTGCATTAACCGTCACAACATTCTCGCCAAACCGGGCAGCGCTCCAGTGCTGTTTTCCATAGATGAAATGCTCGTATACCTCATCGGAAACAACTGTTACACTCGCATCATTTGCATATTCAACAAGTGCCCGGATGGAGTCTTTATGTTCAACTGCTCCGGTGGGATTGGCTGGGGAATTTAAGACCATAATCCGGGCATTGTCCATCAGTGCTTTGGCATTTTCCACATCAATATGAAGGTCGCTGGTGAGTGGCATACTTACCGGTCGTCCTCCTGCCAGAGTTGCAAGAGATGCATACGAGACAAAACCGGGGTCAGGGCAGAGCACGCGATCCCCCCCCTCGACGAGTGCCTGCATTACAATGTGAAGTGCTTCACTTGCACCGGCAGTGACAATGAGTTGATCCGGGTGGTAGGATAGTCCGTTTTCTTTTTTTAATTTTTTACAGATTGCATTTCGGAGTTCGGGAATTCCCGTATTATTCGTGTAACCGGTTTTTCCCTCCAGAATCGCTTTTATCGCTGCATCCTTAATGTGTTGGGGCGTATCAAAATCCGGTTGTCCAAGTCCAAGATTTATTGAATCCGCCCCCGCTGCTTCAAATATCCTCCGGATTCCGGATATTTCGATACCTTGTACCCGCTGTGCAAATTTCATGGTCATTTTTCCTCCTCTATTCGACATTGGTGTGCCGATTCTTTAGCGCATTCTCATCCGTCTGGGTGATTTCCATCAGTCGTGAGATGACTGCATCGGCAAAGATCATGGACGCTGTCTCAAAGAGTGTCCCAAGGGGTGCGAAAGATTTGTGACCCCCCATCATCTGCCGGATTTCAAATTCAGCGGCTTCATCGCCATCCACATCACGGTGGTGCTCGATTATCACGATACAGTCTGATATTTTACCGATTCTCGATTCTGCATTTGAGGTTATAAGGCATATCTTCGCTCCAATTTCCTTTGCTGTTTCTGCAATATCAGCGACTGTTTTAGTTCTGCCAGAACCTGAGAAAACGACCATAATATCTCCCTTGTTTAATGACGGGGTGATTGTTTCCCCGACAACAAATGCCTGTAACCCAAGGTGCATGAGGCGCATGGCAAATGCCTTTGCAACCAGACCGGATCGTCCCGCCCCCATAACATAAATCCGTTTTGCATTGAGCAGCTCTTTGATAAACTTTTCGACTTCTTCATCGGAAAGTATATTGGCGATTGCCCGAATCTTTGATGCCATCAGCCGCATCATATCCTGTACTCTATGTCTTTCCATGCTTCCCGCACAAAAGATGCATTCACAAAGTAGATGAGAATTTCGTAGTGTTGGTTCCTTTGCCAGACACATTTTTATTACTTGGATAATACCGTCTCAATCGCTTCATGACAGAAACCGTTAACTCTCTCCTTGTGCGGTACTACGAGATTAAAATATTTCCCGATTCAAAATCTTCCTGTCTGTTATACTTTAATTGTGAGGGTTATACCGGTTAATGGCGCCATATTTGACCAGTCTGTTCTCTTCAAGAACCGAAACAGCACCATGACCCCCGCAAATGAGGCATCGCTTACCTTTCGTTAAAAGTGCCCTATCAGTTTGTAAAGCAAGCTCAAGCAGTGCCTTGCGTTCCTTTTTTGCCAGATCGCTGTCCACATTAACCGAAGTTACCAGAAAAGCAGCAAGTGAACTGTAATCAGCACGCTCTTTTGTGAGACTTGAAAAGTTAATCACGCTGTCTGCAGCGAATAGTAATCCCTCTGTTTGGGAATACAGATAGATTTGACCACAGGTATGCCCGCCAAGTCCTTCGAGGACTTCCAGCTCAATATCCCCTATACTCACCGTACCTATCACCGGAAAAATTCCCCGCATCGTGACCGAGGTTTTTGAAAAGCATTCTATTCTGTCTGAGGAATTAAATTTCGAGAAAAGATTTATCATCTTGGTATAAAATTCTTCAAGCACAGAGTGTTCACTTCGGGATCCGTATGCCCGGTTATTTTTTTTAATGATCGCAAGAGTACCTTCATGCATAAAAACCGGTGCGGGGAAATATCCCGCGGCTCCACAATGATCTGCATCGGCATGGGTCACAATGATTCGTGAAAGCGGGTGTTCATCGCTTAACCCGTACCTTGAAAGCATTGTCATTACGTCATGGTGATAAATGCCGTACCCGGTATCGATCAGGACTTTCTCCTCGCCAGCAGATATCAGAAAAATATTCCCCCCGCAGGGCATCTGGAAGCAAAAAAAGGTGGTATGCTCAGTAATTTGAAATTTCTGAACATCTGCATAGAACCCATCCTGTATTGTAGCCCACATCGTCTTTCCGGTTAAGAGAACACTCTCAAAGACCTTGCGGGGATCATTCCCACGGTCCATCAGTTCCTGTACAATATGATTCGTATCAGCAAGGAATGTGAGTAAAAAATTCTCTTCTGATTCCCCAATAAGTTCACGTATAGCCTGGGCATACCTGACATAAAAAACCGTATCATCGAGGTGCTTTCCGGTTGTATCATATTCAAGGATTTCAAGACGATAGCGTGACTTCAGCTCATCTAAAAGCCGGTCAATAACGGAGCTCTGTTCAAGGTTCAGGCTGACGGTAAGACGGTCAGGATGTCTTCCTTTATCATCAAAATCTATAAAAGCGATATTAGCTCCTACGGAAGTGGTAAAATTCAGGAACTCATAGAGTGCCCCGGGCCGGTGGGGGAGGTAAACGCACACCTTTAAAAAGTTGAGCGGTTTTAATGAAGTCTGGAGGTACCCGATCTGAGTAAGATCCTCGGTAATTTTCCCAAATGCGACATCAGATGCTGTTACTTCATAAAAGACTGTCGAAGGATCGATACGCCGGTCATATTGGATACGATTAATGTTTCCCTCATACTTTTTTATTATCTCTGCAGCTCTGTGGAGTGATCCAGGTGTATTCGGCATATGAGCAATAAAAGAGAATTTCTTCAAAGATATGCACCGATTGTGCTCTTATATTTGCAGGTGAATTCCGATATACATTACGGTAAGTACCATAAAACTCAGGAATTTTCATCAACAATAATTACAGTATTTTTCCCATAAAAAAATGAAAGTTATTGTTTCCTGCGTCCTGTTGACCCCCTAATAATCAGAATGCCGGAAAAAAGGAGTCCTGCAATTATCGTGAGAGGGGAGAGAGGAACCGCTGAAGGAACCGGTGTGACATTTGGTGAAAGACCGAATGAAGGCATAGTAGTTACCGTGATATTTTCTGATGGGGTTGAAACCGGGGAGGGAGTAGTAGGTTCAGGAGAAAAATCGTTGGAAGCCACAACGGTGATGATACTTGTAAGAGTATTTTTCATAGCCGGATTGCTGGCACTCACAAAATATTGTCCGGGTTGCATATCCCCACGGAACTCGTAATTGAAGGAACCTGCTCTGCTGACTGGTGCAGTATACGTATGGAGAATTTTTCCGGTCGGATCTGCTATATCGATCTTAACACTTGTTACATCTTGTTCAGCTACGCCGCTCAGTTGGATATAATCTCCCGGTTTTATGGGAGTAAGTTGCGGATTTATATAAAATTCGGGCTTTTTTAAGAAAACTGAGGCCGATGCAGTATTTTTTGGGTTAGCAGGATCAAATGCGGTGATGGTATAACGGGCAGTCACTATTTTATCGATTCCCTGAGTGTTTGCACTTAACCAGACAAATTTCCATGTGCCGTCTGTGTTCATCGGGACTGTATTTCCCGAGCCGGGAGTACCATTAAGGTCATAAACCGGAACACCCTGAGAGGGAAGACCCGGGCCAGTAATTTTCAATAATGTGGTATTTCCGACAGATGCCCGTCCATCGAATATGATGGTATCTCCAAGGTAATATCCCCCGGATCCACGATAGGAGATTGTCATAGTCCCCGCTTGTGCAAACACTGGCTGGATGATACAAATCACTGCAATAAGCATTACAAAGGAGATAAAATAGTTTTTAAAATGCAAATATTCCATTTTATTGCCTCTTCTTTACCTGAATATCATTATTGAGATTAAATAATTTTGTTACCGGATTGCTTATGAACTACCTCTTAAGGGAAAGTGTTTACTGATTGAACCCTTGACGAAACTATATCTGTTCTACCAAGCAACCCATGATCAGAGTGAATTATCTGATGACCGATGTTGAAATTGCGAAAAAAAAAGGTGAAGATTCTTTAAATTTGATGATCACAACTATCCAGCACTCAATTTCTTATGATGAAACTGCATATCACCTCCCTGTCTCGTTTGCACTTACCGGCATAGCGGTTCATGACATACAATCAGCACTTGATGTTTTTGCCAGGACCAGCAATAATCCCCTCGTTGCTTCGGAATGTATCCTTGCGGAAAAAACAGCCACCGAGGGTAAGGAACCTGCACCTTATACTGGTTTTATCGATGATACTGTCATTAGAAAACTTGGCTATTCCCTTGTTGATGGCAGTATCCTCGGGCTTGCGCTTGTTGTCGGCACCCCTCATAGTGCCGACAGTGCTTCTGCGATATGCCGTGAACTTCAGGAAAAATACATGCTTACATTCCTTGCTGGAGATGTCATCTCATCCCTTTCCCATGCAGGAGTGAAGCTTGGACTTGAATACCGTCTTATTCCCCTGGGTTCAACACCCGCCTACGGCATTCATTTTGTTGATATGATTGCGCGGGTTGCGATGATGTTTGGCGGGGTAACTCCCGGTGACACACACCGTCTCTTAACGTATGCTGCAGAACGGGCAAAAGCCATTGTGATTGTATTTCCGGGTCTTTCTGACCCGGAAATTGCTTTGGTCGATGGGATGAGAGTACTTGGTTTCCCCATCCTTTCAGTCGGAGAATACAGGGGTGGAGACTGGATACCTGCGCTTCCTGACGCGGTTGTCCGCCGCGGCATGGAGATAAAAGGCATACGCGTGAATATCACCGCCATTCCTATCCCGATGGGCTGTTCACCCGCATTTGAGGGAAAGAGTATCCGAAAAGAGGAGATGTATGTGGAGTTTGGCGGCGGAAGGTCTCCTGCTTTTGAATTATTACGCATGCTTCCTGCTGCTGATGTGAAAGATGGTCAGGTAACCGTTATCGGACCAGAAATAGACGCGATGAAAGAAGGGGGTGCTTATCCTCTTGCAATCATTATTAATGTAGCCGGGAAGATGATGAAAAAAGATTATGAGCCGGTTTTGGAGCGGCGGATTCATAACTTTGTCAATTACGGGGAAGGATCCTGGCATGTTGCCCAGCGGGATATCATCTGGGTACGGATATCAAAAGAAGTTGTGGCAAAAGGGGTTAAAATGGAGCATATTGGTAAGCTCCTGGCAAGCAAGTTCCGCATGGATTTCCCTCAGCTGCTGGATGCAGTATCGGTCACATTAATCACGGACGAAGCAAAGGTACTGGCATCAAAAAAAGATGCAGATTCGGTGTATGACGAAAGGGATGCACGTATCCGCGGCATGCGTGATGCAGATGTGAATACGTATTATTCCTGCACGCTTTGCCAGACTTTTGCTCCTAATCATGTTTGTGTAATAACCCCGGAACACCCAGCCCTCTGTGGAGCTATCAGCTGGTTGGATGGAAAAATTGCGTACGAGATCGCTCCCTCCGGTGCAAACCAGCCAATAGACAAGGGAACAGCCATAAATGTCCTTAACGGGGAATACGAAGGTGTGAACAAATTTGTCAAAAAGGCAAGTCATGGTGAGATTGACCGTTGCTCTCTCTACAGTGTGATGGAATATCCGATGACCTGCTGTGGGTGTTTTGAGTGTATTGCCCTCATGCTTCCAGAGGTAAACGGGATCATGGTTGTGAACCGGGAATATAAAGGTGTCACACCATCAGGAATGACGTTCTCTACACTTGCAGGAACTATTGGTGGAGGTGCACAGACCCCAGGATTTTCCGGAATATCAAAAAACTATATTCTTTCTGACCGGTTCTTACAAGGGGAAGGTGGTATTGAACGCCTGGTCTGGATGCCAAAACAGCTCAAGGAAGAACTCAAAACACGGCTGGTGAAAAAACTTTCCGACCAGAACAAATCAGATCTTTTTGAAAAGGTTGCAGATGAAACCCTGGCAATGAGCCTTGAAGACCTTATCGTCTTTCTTGGACACGTGAAACACCCTGCCCTGACCATGAAACCGCTGGTGTGAGGGAATCCTATGGAATATGATCTTAACTTTAGCTGGACAGGTACTATTGGTCATGTTGTAATCGGTGCCACCAGAGCAGATGGGGGAACAAGAAAAACATCGTACACCCTTGGGGGAGGAACATCGCTTCCGTATCTCGATAATAATCCATCATCGCCCTCACCTCTGGTTGCATTGGAGATCTGCGATAATCCGGAATTCTGGTCACCGATCATAAGGCGATTTTGTGGTGATCTCATTCATAGCACATCGGACTGGGCAAAGACGGCTGAAACAGTCTACGGGGCTGATCTGGTCCGTCTGTATTTGACAAGCACACGGGTGCGCAACTTTTCTGATATTGTCTCCGTGGGAAAAACCATTGAATCTGTCCTTGATGCAACAGCCCTCCCTTTAATCATCGAGGGGAGCAACGAGCCCGGTATTGACAGCGATGTATTCCAGAAATGTGGAGAGACCGGCCAGGATGAAAGATTTCTCCTTGGGACCGCGGAGGCAAGCAGGTACCGGAGTATTGCTGCAGCCGCTCTTGCTTACGATCATTCGCTTATTGCGCAGTCTCCTATCGATGTAAACCTCGCAAAACAACTCAATATCCTCTTGCGGGAAATTGGTGTGCAACAGGATCATATCATGATCGATCCCTATACCGGAGCACTCGGTTACGGTCTTGAGTATTCCTTTTCCGCGATGGAACGGATCCGGTTTTCCGCATTGAAAGGTGATACTGATCTGGCCATGCCAATGATCTGTTCTGCAATTGATTCGTTGAATATTAAAGAAGTCCGGGAAGCTGACCCGGCCCTGCAGGATGAAATGGCCATGCAGTGGGAATTTTATACCGGCATTGCAGCGGCTGTTGCCGGTGCTGAGATTATCTGTGTACGCCACCCAAAGACGGTTCGCATGTTAAAAAATGCGTTTGCTGATATGAAAAACAACGCTGGTTTTTCTGGGGTGAAATAATCATGGCACTCAAAGCGTTGGATATCTACAAACTCCTGCCTAAAAAGAACTGTAAGGAATGTGGTGATCCAACCTGTCTCACTTTTGCCATGAAACTCGCCAGTGGAAAAGCAGATGTGGATCTCTGCCCGTATTTAGATGACCAGGCAAAATCTGTTCTGGGTGCAACCACGCGCCCACCTATCAGGCTAATCAAACTTGGCGTAGGGGAGCGTTCATTTGCGGTTGGAGAAGAATCTGTCCTGTATCGTCATGACAAAACCTTCTATCACCCTCCTGGATTGTTATTTAAAGTATCAGATACGCAGTCGGCTGAAGAGATCACTGCTGCAACTATCCGGGTCAGGGATGAGACATTGACCAGGGTCGGCACCGATCTGCGGTTTAATGGGATTGCGATTGAGAATACAAGTGGGTCTCCCGCAGTATACGCACATGCCGTTGCAACCGTGGAGGAAAATGCTGATCTCCCACTGGTCCTGATAGCGAAAAACACAGAAGCACTTAATGCAGCCCTTATCCAGGTAGGAAGTTATCAGCCCCTGATTCATGCAGCGACGAAAGAAAATTTCAGGGAGATGTGTGCAATCGCTAAAAAACATAATTGTCCATTAGCGGTTAAAGCTCATGGTCTGGATGATATCACCAGTCTCGTAAAAGAATGTCTGGCGGAGGGTGTGAAGAAACTGGTTCTGGATCTCTGCCCGCAATCTCTTGGGAACTATATCACCCTGTCAACGGCGATAAGGCAACTTGCAATTTCACGGGCAGTTCCTGACCTTGGGTATCCGGTGTACATTGATGCCACGCATCCCTCTTTACAAGATGCTGCAATCGCTCTGGGAATTGTAAAATATGCATCGGTGATCATTTCGCCTCCGTTGTCCCCGGCATCTTCAAAAGCTGCCCTCACGCTCCGGCAGAATATTTACACCGATCCCCAGAAACCCATCCAAATGAACCCCGGACTGTATCGCGTCGGAACTCCCGGGAAAGATGCACCTGTCCTCATGACCGTAAATTTTTCACTCACGTTTTTTACTCTCCAGGGATACCTGGAATCATCCCGTGTTCCCTGTTTCCTGCTAATTGTCGATACTGAAGGACTTTCCGTTCTGACTGCTGTTGCCGCAGGAAAACTCAACGAAACACTTGTGCGTGATTCGATACGGAAATTTAATGTAGAAAATGAAGTCTCTCATAAGACACTAATCATCCCGGGTTATTCCGCACCGCTGTCAGGAATGATCGAGGAAGCGACGGGCTGGAAAGTTTTGGTCGGACCCCGCGATGCAGCGGAAATCGGGGAATTTCTTCATGAAGAATGGAAGAAATAAGAAACTTTTAATCCAATATTTAATCCATTTTTTGTGTTTTTCCGGTAATTTTCATAGTGGTCGGGACCGAAAAATGCGTAAGAATAATTACCATAGCATATTTCTCATCTCTCTCCCTATTTGTAAATATACAGACAGGTCACCATGCGCTCAGTAACCTTTCTTCCCAGTTATCGCAAGGTCGATGTTGCCCGTGGAAGTACAATTTTGGATGCTGCACAGAGGGCAGGGCTCAACATCAATGTTGTTTGTGGCGGACAGGGCAAATGCGGCAAGTGTGTAGTATTTGTACAATCGGGGAGAACAGAATTTGACAAGCAGAAATATTTGCGGTTTTTTTCTGAAGATGAACTCAGTAAAGGTGCATGTCTTGCATGCGAAACAACCGTGCAGGGCGATCTGAAGGTTTTCATTCCCGAGAGCACAATCATCCAGGAACAAAAAATCCTTGTTGAAGGAAGAGATAAGGGGATCGAGTTTCACCCATCAGTCAGGAAATATTATGTCGAGCTTCAGCCGCCAACCCTTATCGATCCGTCACCAGACCTGACCCGGCTTTTATGGGGTGTCCAGCGGAGTGGGGGGCCCGTTGCCGAAAAGATATACGTTCCGTTGGAAGTAATGCGGGAAATTCCCAATCTCCTTCGTCATAGTGACTGGAAGGTTACCGGGACAATTGCACTTGTACCCGGGGGGTATCGTCTCATTGATCTCCAGGAAAATGACACATCAAAACGGATCTTCGGTGCTGCGGTTGATCTGGGTTCCACGACGGTAGTTGTGTATCTCTGGGACCTTGTCAGTGGCAAGGTGGTCGCTGTTGCCTCGAATTATAACAAACAGATCAGTTGTGGGGAAGATATTCTTGCCCGTGTGAACTTTGCACGAAAAAACGGGCTTACAAAACTCCAGACCCTTGCTGCAGAGAGCATCAATGTGGCGCTCACTGCTGCTTCAAATACCGCAGGAATCGACCGCGAAGATATTTACGAAGTTGTTGTCGCCGGAAATACGGTAATGACCCATATGCTTCTCGGGATAGATCCGGCATATATCATCGCGGAGCCCTATGTGCCCGTAGTCCAGCGGGCACTTTCCGTCGCTGCCTCCAGGATTGGAATCGCCGGAAATCAGAATTGCGGGCTTTTTGCCTTCCCAGCTGTCAGTGACTTTATTGGCGGTGATATTATTGCAGATATCCTCTCTTGTGGTATGAGTAAACGTGAAGAGATCTCTCTTTTGATTGACATCGGTACTAATTTTGAAGTAGTACTCGGCAACAAAGAATGGATGTTTTCCTGCGCTGGTGCTGCCGGGCCGGCACTTGAAGGGGGAGAGGTTCTCTTTGGCATGCGGGCAAATCCTGGTGCGATTGAGAAGATTACCATCGATCCCTTTACTCTTGATCCCCTCTACACTACAATCAACAACATAAAACCCCGGGGGATTACCGGGTCCGGATTGATCGACCTTCTCGCAGAACTTCTATCTGCATGTGTTATCGACAGGACCGGGCGGATAAATACAGGTATTGAAAATAAACGGATCCGGACAGGCCAGCATTGTCCTGAATTTGTTGTGGCCTGGGCCAGTGAGACAGATATTGGTAAGGATATTGTGATCACGGAAAATGATATCAAGAACCTGATTATGAGCAAAGCATCAATTCATGCTGCCTGTGTTATTCTGATGAAGGAAGCAGGTGTTTCCCGGCACGATATCTCTACTATCTTTTTTGCAGGAGCATTTGGCAATTATCTCGATAAAAAAAATGCAACCATTATTGGACTGATACCGGAGATAGAATTAGATATGATTAGAAATATTGGCAACGGGGCAATAACGGGTGCAAATCTTGCGCTTATTAACCGCCGGGAGCGAAAAGCACTGGATGAAATCGCAGCAAAAATTGCGTATATTGAACTGAATGCCGAACCTTCATTCATGGATGAGTATACCTCAAGTACATTTTTGCCGCATACGGATCTCACGTTGTTCCCGATGGTCCAGCAACTCTTAGATTCCTGTCGACTCAGGAAGGGATAATCCAATGGCAAAAATGATCCCGTCGCCACAATCTCTGGCAACAGGTGTTGGTGCACTTCCCCACATGGATCCCGTTACAGCCTGTAATGATGTACTGGCAATATTCCCCCGGTTCCCTTACGTACCATCCCTCCCGGACAGAGGGCTGCTGGAGAGTATTGTCTTTAATGACTCCGAACAGTTGCCAGGGAAGATAATAAGGGAAAACCGGCTCCTGTTTGACAGTACAACTGACCACGATCAGGCGATAGAAAAGGTATACCAGGATTATATCGAAGGCAACTTTGCCCCTTATTGTCTCCATAAGGATTATGCATCTGGTTTTGTCGAAATGATGTCCAATAATCTTTCCCACGTAATGGCGCTGAAATGCCAGGTAACGGGACCGGTCACATTTGGTATGCAAGTGGTCGATGCAAACAAGCGCCCTATCTTCTACGATTCGCAGCTTGCTGATATGCTTTCAAAAATGATTGCACTCAAGGCTCGATGGTGCGAGATGGAGATGAAAAAAAGAACCGGGGTTGAAGAAACTCTTGTTGTTTTAAACGAGCCGTACTTCGCTTCATTGGGATCATCTGTCGTGCCCATTGATCAGGATATGGTAAGGACGGGTTGGGAGGATATCGCCGCCATGGTTGATGGGGGGCTTGGCATCCACTGCTGCTCAAATACGGACTGGGAATTTGTGCTGGGTCTCAGACCTTCCGTTGTATCGTTTGATGCGTACACAACAGCAAAGGAGTTATTGTTATACACAGATTCTCTTGTCTCGTACATGGAACGGGGTGGAGTTGTGGCATGGGGCATTGTACCGGCAGAATACAAAATTTTTGCAGATGAGACCCCCGAATCTCTTTACCAGCGATATCTTGCAATCAGAACCCAGCTCTGTTCATATATGCCGGAACACCTTTTTGATGCACAGTCCCTGATCACCCCCAGCTGCGGCATACGGTTCGCTGATTGTAATGAGGCCATTACCATTATGAAAACCGCTGCACAGATCTCACGACGAATAAGGAACCCGGGAAAAAGCTCATGACAGCTGGTTTAAAGAGGTAATATTTTTATGGTACAATCTCCGTTTACCATCGCAGTTTCCGGCAAAGGTGGGACTGGCAAGACGACAATAAGTTCCCTGATTATCCGTTCGCTTATTGATCTTGGTGAAACACCCGTTCTCGCGGTTGATGCAGATCCGAATGCCAACCTGCACGAAGCACTGGGTATAACCGTTCATGAGACTTTGGGAAGTATGCGGGAAGAAGCCTTCACCCGTCATATCCCGCCTGGGATGAACCGGCATGACTATGTAAGGTTCCGGTTCCGCCAGGCTCTGGTAGAAGCAAAGGGCTTTGATCTTGTAGCAATGGGCCGTCCCGAAGGTAGTGGATGCTATTGTTTTGCAAATGATTTATTATCAGAATGTATTATTCAGCTCGAGCGTGACTACCGCTATATTGTGATTGATACAGAGGCTGGGATGGAACATATCAGCAGGGGAACGATCGGAATGCCGGATATGCTGCTGATAGTAAGCGATCCTGGTGCACGGGGATTGCGCACGATTGCACGTATCCGCGAAATTGCAACTCAGCTCGGACTTGAAAAGGAAAAAATTTTTGTTGTGTTCAACAGGTTTAAATCTGGTACAGCACCAGTCGGGATTGGTAATGATTTGCCGATTGCTGTAATTCCTGAAGACCATCAGGTCGAAGCTGCAGATTTGGCTGCAACACCGGTTTCACAGATCCCGGCAGACAGTCCTGCACGTATCACTGTGTTGAACCTCGCTCAGAAAATCCGAAAATATGCACATGAAAAATCTGAGGCACTGCAATAATTTCATGAAAACAGAATAAGATTTTATTAATTATCGTTTTACGATAATAACCAGTAAAAATAATGATTTGCCACCGGAGGATGAACAGGTTATTTTCTTTTAATATGCAATAAATTTCTGGTTTGAGTTGTCTTTTTTTGAGCAAGCCGTATATTATATAAAAACTGCCACAGCGATTGTTGTCGTCCATAAACCGTTTTTATCTCCTTCTGCTGATTGGCATGTATTTTTGGTTTTAATAATTTTCCCGCTTGCCTTATAGGTTTGCTCGCGTTCAGACCATGCAGCGTTTACATCAAATTCGATACCAAGGGTCGTTGCAAGCATAGTTGCAGCAAGGTCCTCGGCATATTCCCCGGTTTTTTCCTGTGTTTCACCAAAAGCGTGGTGCTCGGACAAGTACCCGTATTCTTCAGAATCGCTGGGAAGGGCAAGGCCAATTGCAGCTGAAACCAGGCGGTTGGGTTCGTTGGTCTCGTTTCTTGCCATGACACAAAAGGTAATACCCCCCGGTTGGAGGCATTTCAATCCTTCTGATTTTGATATCTGTTTGCATTTTGGGGGAAAGATGCTCGAAACATATACAAGATTGCACTTTTCAACACCAGCTTTCCTCAAGGCAAGTTCAAAAGATGCAAGACGGTCTTTATGCACACCTACCCCTTTAGTGAAAAAGATCCTGGTGGGAACGTACATAGATTTTATTGTATCTTTTTCTTTCTTTAAGGTTTGGTCAAAATTGATATAAAATACAAATACGTAGGATTAATACTGGATATATGAGAATCGCGCCTGTTATTATGCTTCTTTTAAAATTTTTAATAAAAAATAAGAATTATTACGATATCTCTAAAAATCCAGAAGAATTTCAGGTAGTTCGGCTATGGTATCTATGACAAAATCGGCAGGTACATTGTCGCGATCACAAGAGAAACGGTCCCCATACCGGGCATATACCGTCCGGATACCCAGATTCCGGCAGGGCTCAATATCCCTTCTCGGGCTGTCACCGATCAACACTGCCTCAGAGGGACTGCTTTTCATCATCTCAAGAGCAAACAGGAATGGTTCATGTGCCGGTTTTTTCACTTTCACCATATCGTACGAGACCATGCAGCAGAAGAACGGAAGCAACCCGGCTTTTTCCAGGCGTAACGTCGCATCCCGGGAATGTGCATCGGTTACAATCCCCATAGGATAGTTCCGTGTAAGGAGCGATTGTAATGTTTCAAAAACCCCTTCGTAGGGATAGATATGCTGAAGTTTTACGGTCTCGTATACATGACAGGCCATTCGGTACATATTATCAGCGGGAATGTTGTGTTCGTTCAGGTACTGGCGGATGTTTTCATGTGATTCAAATCCATACGTGGGGGATAAAAAATATGAGAACAGTTCTTCCCCGTTGTCATGACCAACCAGTTCCACAACAGCCTGGCATGCGGCAATCTGCGCTTCGACAAGATCAAAGAGGGTGTTGTCCATGTCAAAAAGGAGGGCAGTTACCGGAGTCTGGTGATCTTTTGTAGAATTCATCATCCTATCCACGGTATATTATTCTCTCACAATCATCAAGAGTGTAATGGTGAGGGCATAATCCTGCATCAGGATTAATCGATTGTATCAATCGAAGCAGACACTTCATGTGGATCCGATGACTTATATCAAAATCCAAATCAAAGATTTAACCGCAAAGACCGCACATAGAACATACAGGTTGCCCTTTCATGGACGATATATATCTCATTGAGATCCGCCTCGGCAGAACAAAATGGCGTATGAGGAAGACAATTTCAGATATCGGGCGATTATTTTCATTAGAGAGCTATATTGAGACACACCCGCATGTTACCCTGTTTGGGCCCCTGACCCTCAATGAAGGCGTCAGCCCGAGGCAGCTCCTTGACACCATTGGAGAGATAACAGCCGGCTATGAGCCAGTACCGTTCACCATTGATGGCTGGGAAATGCGTGAGGGTATTCACGGCAATGTAATTGCTTTCCCGTTAAGACCCTCAGAGCCCTTAAAAAAACTCACGGCTTCAATTGCAGAAAGTCTGTCTTCCCTGGTGCATAGCCACAATTTCTGGGATACGCACCCTGAGAGTAAATGGTTTCATGTAACTGTGGCAAATCGCATGAATATTAAGAGAGCAATGGCTGTTTTTTCGGTACTCACCGGTCAGCATCAGGAGTTGCCCAATCAGGGAATCTTTCAGGGATTAATACACTTCCTGCGGAGTATGATTCCCTGGAGAAAAGAGTATGCAATCCAGCCGGTAACTCTTGATGAACATGGACTCAGGCTCACCGTCATGAAAGGAGAAGTAATCTTCGCTGAGTTTGATTTTCTGGAGAATCGGTGGATCACTGGTGATTATAGTCATACCAGCAAATCGTGGCAACAAACACTCGCTCTCTTCCGGCAGAAATCGGGATTTGAACGATCAGATCCCCTTCCTTCGAACCCGGAAGATATATTTCTGATTTCTGATTTGCATCTTGGCCATGCGAATATCATCCGCTACTGTTCACGCCCATTTCTCGTTTCCGATGTCCGGGAAATGGATCATGTGCTGATAAAGAACTGGAATTATACCGTTTCTCCTGCAAGCTGCGTGTATTATCTGGGAGATTTACGGTACGGGAAGGATGCTTTACCTGCACTCCATTACAGGAAAAAACTCAAAGGGCATATCACCTTTATTGGAGGGAATCACGATGACACCGAACTGGAAACCGTTCCCTCGGTTACCCTCGAATACGGGGGCTTTTGTTTTCTGCTTGTTCACGATCCTGCTGATGCCGGGGAAGGATTTGACGGCTGGGTCATCCATGGACATCACCACAACAAGGATCTCCGCCATTACCCATTCATTAATTTTGAGCAGCGACGGATTAATATAAGTGCCGAAGTGGTCGGCTATATTCCGGTAAATCTGACTCATATCTGCACGCTCATAACTGAACACCAATCCAGCGGAAATAAAACGCCCGTTCTCCTGAATTATCCCTATATAGCAGAATAAAGTGTTAATGAACGTCTTTTTTCTCACTTCATAATCTTTATACAGACCGAGCGTGTAATTCCACGATGGGAGAGGAAGGTACCATGTTGTTCGAACGGATTGTTTCTGAGGGAATTGCCCACAATTCCTATATCATCGGATCAGGTGGAAGGGCGGCCGTAATCGATCCTCGACGGGACTGTGACATATATCTTGATATTGCCCAACGGAATGAAATGGTCATTACTCACATCTTCGAGACCCACCGGAACGAGGATTATACTATCGGATCACGGGAACTCAGAGAACGATGCGGGGCAGATATTTATCATGGCGAAAAGATGGCATTTTCCTATGGAAAGCCGGCAAAAGAGGGTGATACGTTCACCATGGGATCACTGGTATTATCTGTTCTGGAGACCCCAGGGCATACCGAGGAGAGTATCTCTTTCGTACTGCGGGACACTGACGTGGGTGATCAGCCATATATGGTATTTTCCGGCGATACACTCTTTGCCGGCGATATTGCCCGGACTGATTTTTTTGGACAGGAACGAAAAGCGGAGATGGCGGCAAAAATCTATGACAGCATAATAAAAAAAATCCTGCCACTGGGTGATGGTGTGATTCTCTGTCCTGCCCACGGGACCGGGTCTATCTGCGGTGGTGAAATTGCCGATCATCCTTTCACGACAATCGGTTATGAAAAACAAACAAACCCTTTTCTCATCGAAGGCCGTGAACATTTTATATTGCATCGGGCAACCGAATCGCCCTACGCGCCCCCCTATTTTCAGCAGATGGAAAAAAACAACACCGTGGGGGCACTAATTTTGCTCCATGTACCTGCCCAGACTCCGCTCTCTGTTCCTGAAATTAACCATCTCAGGAAGACCGGCTGCCAGATTATCGATATACGGTCACCCACAAGTTTTGGGGCAGGACACATCCCTGGCAGTCTCTCAATCTGGCGCGAAGGTCTTCCCTCATTCATGGGATGGTTCCTGGATTACCAAAAACCGATTGTCATTATCGATGACTTCAATCTTGATCTCGACCGGGTGTTTCGCCATTTTATCAGGCTTGGGTATGATTCAATCGCCGGTGTTCTTTCCGGGGGTTTTGTCACATGGATCAAAGCGGCACAGGAAATAGGAACTGTGCCAACATGTTCCGTACAGCAGTTGAAGGAGCGTCTTGAGAAAGAAAAACCTTTCATTCTTGATGTCCGGGATAGTAAAAACTGGCGCGCTGTTGGTCATATCTGCGGTGCGTATCATGTGTATATTGGAGAACTGCCTCAACACCTCGACGAAATCCCAAAAAATGAATCTATTGTGGTCTATTGCGATGCAGGTTATAAAGGTAGCCTTGCAGCAAGCATCCTGGCAATCCACCAGTTTCATGGCGTAACTAATGTGCTCGGGGGAATGACAGCGTGGAAACGGGCTGGTTTCAAAATAGAGAAATAACCGGGACTCTTTTATTTTTTTCATAAAAAATTCATAAAGTATATCTGGTAATGTTGGGAACTCCATTGGTGTGAGTGTATGGACATTTTGAAAATTCCGCGGATGGAAAAGCAGGAATATGATCGGCTCATTGAGAAAGGGTATGTGTGCCGGATCGCGTTTCAAGGTGAGAAATATCCCTATATCGCACCATTCCTCTATGTCTTCGATGGATCATTTCTCTATTTCCTCTCTACAAAATATGGAAAAAAAATAGACTATTTCCGAAAAAGTCCTTACGTTTCAGTTGAAATTGAGAAATACACAAAAGATCTCTCTTCATATATGTTCGTGACTCTTCAGGGTTACCTTGAGGAGGTTCACGATTCTATTGAAAAACAGATAATCCGGGAAAAATTCGTTGATTTAATTGTGGAAAGAAATCTTTCCTGCAACATCCTTGCAGCATTGGGACACTCTCCCCTGGATCCCCCCGCTGCAATAGCTGAAGAAGAGCGATCGCTTGTCTGGAAACTGGTTGGCGTCAAGGATCTTGTTGCATTGAAAAATCTCTGAATTTTTCCCGGTAGATTCCCTTTTCCCTCAAAATTTTTAAAACGTTTCTGTGTATCCATAGAGCAAACAAACGATGCCTCCCCTCCTTATTTTAAGGAATGAAGTACCTGTTCTGAAATTTCGTATTTTTGGGATTTTGGATTGCTGCAGTAAACCAACGAGGTTTATTTTTATGAGATTTATTTTTTAAAATGCAATGATTTTTTTCCTGGTTCTTTGAATTCAAACATCAAGCAATTCCAGCATCTGCTTTGGTTCGGTGGTCGGAATGGAACAGGTCCGGCCGGTACAGATGTATGCAGTCGCCTTCCCTCCAGCTGTAGTAAACGTGCTGGTGAAGGGTGCAACATTCCTGAGCAGGTTATCGGGTTCACCCTGTGGTAAAAAGTGAATCAGGACGCGAGGAAGGTAGTGGTTGTTTAGTGCTTTGATCATTTCCCGTGTGTCAACAGCATCCCGATCGCCGACAATAACGACGTCTTGAAGAGGTCCTATGGCACTATCGAGAGCGCACAGGTACCATGTATCTGCAGAGGGTAATAGTTGCACGACTGGTGCAAAACAACGTGATAGTTCTGATGCCCGCTCCTCTATTCTGGTATCGCCCGTGAGATGTGCAAGCCGCACCAGGTTTTCAAATGTGACTGAATTACTGGATGGAATTGCTCCGTCATGTATTTCCTTTTTACGTACCAGAATGACCTCGGCATCGTCTGATATCGTGAAAACTCCCCCTTTCATCCCGTCCCAGAAATGCGAAAGGAACCTGGAATTCAGTTCAAGGGCCGATCTGAGATATGAAGGTTCAAATGTGGATTCATAGAGTTCTATCAATGCTTTGATGATGAATGCATAGTCATCAGCAAATGCCGGAATGGCAGGTTCACCTTCGCGATACCGGTGAAGGAGACCGCCGTTTGAATCTCGCATGCGGTTCAAGATAAAATCCATGGCTTTTCTCGCCGCTGTCAGGTAAACCTTGCTACTGAAGGTTCGTGCAGCCTGCGCCAGCGCCGCGATAATAAGACCATTCCAGTCAGCCAGGACTTTGTCATCAAGTGAAGGGCGGGACCGCTGTGACCGTGCGGCAAAGAGTCTGGCACGGAGGGATTCGAGTTGGTGTTCAAGATCGGATTCTGATATCCCAAATACTGATGACAGCCCGGTCAGCGATTCTGACCGGTAGAGAATATTCTGTCCGATTCCGGTTGTTGTATCAGGGTAATTCCCGGATTGTATTACATTGAATATGCGTGCAGCACGTATCGTATCCTCTTTTCCCAGGATCTTTTCCATTTCCCCAGCTGTCCAGAGATAAAAAGCACCTTCGCCACCTGCACTATCTGCATCCTCTGCTGAATAGAATGCACCATCCGGTGATGTCAGTTCGCGGATAGTATAGGTGATAATTTCTTCAGAAGTTTTCCGGAACTCCGGATTATGTGTTGCCTGGTACGCTTCAGTATATGCCATGATGAGGAGCGCCTGGTCATAGAGCATCTTTTCAAAGTGTGGCACATGCCATTGTGCATCTGTTGAATAACGGTGAAATCCCCCCCCTACCTGATCAAAAATTCCCCCGAGGCGCATCTCACGGAGTGTCTTTTTTACCATGGTCAGCGCCCGCTTATTGCCGGTGCGCTTCCAGAACCGTAAGAGGAAGAGGATGTTATGCGGAGTAGGGAATTTGGGTGCACGACCAAATCCACCATACTCTGCATCGAACCGCAGTACCAGTTCTTCATACCCCAGATTGAATAGCGCATTATCAGGAATACTCCTATTATCGGTTTCCTGTTCCTGATGAAGACCAGCAGTAATTTCATCTGCACTTGTAATAAGATCTTTCCGGCGTTCCTGCCAGTATCTGGTAATGCGGGGAAGCAAGTCAGTAAGGCCGGTCATACCAAACCGGCTATTTTTGGGAATGTACGTTCCGGCAAAGAACGGCTTTTTTTCCGGTGTAAGGAATAACGTAAGTGGCCATCCACCCTGTCCGGTCATCATCTGGCAGACAGACATATAGATGCTGTCAATATCCGGGCGTTCTTCACGATCCACCTTGATACAGATAAAATTCTTATTCAATAAAGCAGCGATGACCGTGTCTTCGAAAGATTCATGTGCCATGACATGGCACCAGTGACAGGTGGCATAACCAATGGAAAGAAAGACGGGTTTATCCTCCCTTGCCGCACGGGCAAATGCTTCGGGTCCCCATGAATACCAGTTTACCGGGTTATGTGCGTGCTGGAGCAGATAAGGACTTTTTTCATGGATGAGCTGGTTGGAGTATTTTTCAGGTACATCCAGAGTTTGATTGGGTAAACCTTCTTCCGGCATTATGTCTGCTCATAGGTATTCCTTGATAATGAGGCTTTTTAAACCGGTCAATACCGGTGTAATTATGTGTGCGCGGGTTCCAGACAGAATAGGTACTCAAAATAATGGACTTGAATGACGGACCCTTCCTTACGGTCATTTTTATGGGGATTGTAGTGGTACTGATTTCCCGTGTACTGGACGTTCTCTGGGCTCAGGTTATACCTATAAGATCTTTTTATTACATGATCCGGGCTCCTGGGGTGATCATTCACGAATGCAGCCATATTCTCGGGTGCATTATCACCGGTGCCAAAATAAAAAAAGTAGTTTTTTTTTCAGAGAAGGGGGGTTCAGTCACTTATGCTCCTTCAAAAATTCCCTATCTCGGTGATGTTGTGATCAGTACAGCACCCCTTCTCTGTATTCCTCTCGTGTTGGCGGGGTGTACATGGGTATTTTCGCAGTATCTTGGCTGTATATTTCCGCCCCTGCCAATGGGTATTGATTCAACGGATGCACTTTTTGGATTATGTACAGGTATCCTCGGAATGTTTACCTGGAATCTTATTATTCAGTTCAACCCCTGGTTCCTTCTCTATCTTTACCTGACGCTTACGCTTGTTCTATCACTTGCTCCGAGTACTGCCGATATCAAAAATGCCATCATCGGGATCGGTATTGTTATTCTTGGGGGTTTACTGATTCTCTGGAGTTCTCTGCCATGGGCGGTTATTCTACTCGAGAGAATCACCCGTCTCATGGGAATCGGTTTTGCTTTCGGTCTCATGTTTGGGATTATTGCGCTTGTAATCTCATCTCCACTTATGATCTGGTACGTACAAAAGCGTGTCTGATACATTTCGGGTATAACCATAAGATCGGTATTAATTGATCCGGAAAGCAATTTTTCTGTATACATGACACTTGAATCTCCCAAAGATCCTTCCGGGGATAATGAAAATGGTACCCGTCTCACTCCCGTGATGCGGCAGTACCGGGAGATCAAGGAAAAACACCCGGATACTATCCTTTTTTTCCGTATCGGTGACTTTTATGAGACCTTTGAAAGCGATGCGGAACTCATTTCACGGGAACTGGAGATTGTTCTTACCTCGCGCTCAAAAAGTGGCGATAACCGGATCCCTTTAGCGGGAGTACCGTATCATGCGGCGGACGGATATATTGCCAAACTTGTCGGTAAAGGGTATAAGGTAGCCGTTGTCGATCAGGTCGGGGATACAAAAAACTCCAAAGGAATTGTCAAACGCGAGCTGGTACGGGTAATTACTCCTGGTACGGTGATCGATTCCACGATGCTTTCCTCTTCTGCCGCATCCTGTCTGCTTGCACTCTACCCTGATATGAAAAAGAATCTCTGGGGAATGGCAATTCTTGATATATCAACCGGGGAATTTTTTATTGCAACGGCAGATCACGATACCGGCTGCCAGAATATCCTTTCTGAGATTGCCCGTTACCGCCCGGCAGAATGTATAGTCCCTTCATATGTGACTGACGATATGAAGGAACACATCCGGGACCAAGGTGTCGTTGTAACAATCTTTAAAGACGAGGAGTTCTCTGAACAGCGGGCACGACGTAATCTACTGGAGCATTTCCATGTGGCCTCACTTGCGGGATATGGGTGCGACGGGTCTCCTTCGGCCATCGGGGCCGCAGGTGCAGCGCTCACCTATGCGAAAGAAACGCAGAAATCGCCTCTCACTCATATCAGCGGTCTTTTTTTGCGTTCATCTGCACAGGGGCTGATACTGGACGCAATCACGCTACGCAACCTTGAAGTAAAAGAGAGTATCCGCCTCGAGACAAAAGGGGCGACCCTTTTATCCTGCCTCAACCTGACAAAAACCCCTATGGGAAGCCGGATGCTGACACGTAATCTCTCCCACCCATTCACTGATATAGATGAAATCAATAAACGGCTGGATGCAGTTGAATTTTTTATAACCTGCACTCCTGTACGACTTGAGATCAGGGCCCTGCTCAGCCTGTGCGCTGATATTGAAAGAATTGCAGCGCGGATTGCGTACGGGAATGCAGGACCCCGGGATCTAATCGCACTTGCAGACTCGCTTTCAACACTTTCAAAAATCAGGAGTACGATACAGGATTGCCAAACCGTTAATATCCCCCCGTATATCACCAAAGCCCTGCAGGATCTTCATGATTTACCCGATACTATCAGCCTGATACGTAGCGCATTAATTGATGACCCTCCCGCAATTGCACGCAATGGGGGAATAATACGGGCAGGCTATTCAAAAGAACTGGATGATATCAAAGGAGTCCTGTACAAAGGTAAAGACTGGATTGTTGAGCTCCAGCAAAAAGAGCGGGAACAGACGGGTATTAAATCTCTCAAGATCGGGTATAACAGGATCTTTGGTTATTACCTTGATATAACAAAACCGAATCTTCATCTCGTGCCACCCCATTACCAGCGCCGTCAGACAACAGCAACTGGAGAACGTTATACACTTCCTGAGCTGCAGGAGAAGGAGACTCTTATTTCCCATGCAGATGAGCGTCTTTTAATCCTTGAGCGTGAACTTTATTCCGGGCTTGTCGAGGTGCTGCGAAGTGCTATTCCTGATCTTCAGACAATAGCCCGTGGCATATCTGCCCTGGATGTTTCCGCTGCACTCGCTGAGATTGCGCAGACCCACGATTACATACGCCCGCAACTGAATACTCATGATGCAATTATCATCCGTGACGGACGACATCCGGTCGTCGAACAGGGTGTGCTGGGGAATTTCGTTCCCAACGATACTGACCTTGCCAGTTCCGGCACACAGGTTATGATCATCACAGGAGCAAACATGGCCGGGAAGTCCACTTATATGCGGGCAGTGGCGCTCATCTGTATCATGGCCCAGGCAGGAAGTTTTGTTCCGGCCCGGCACGCAAGTATTGGTATCCTTGATCGCATATTCACCCGCGTTGGTGCCTTTGACGATCTCGCCAGCGGACAGAGTACATTTTTTGTCGAGATGCTCGAACTTGCAAACATACTCAACAATGTGACCACAAAGAGTCTTGTAATCCTTGATGAGATTGGCAGGGGGACCAGCACAGTTGATGGAAGCTCGATTGCAAAGGCTGTGCTCGAATATCTTCACGGACGGTCAGGTGCCGGGCCAAAGACCCTTTTTGCCACTCACTTCCACGAACTTGTCGATGTGGAATGTGAACTTAAAAGGGTGAAAAATTATCATTTTGCCGTAAAAGAGACAAAGAATGAAGTGGTCTTCCTGCGCAAACTCATACCCGGTGCAACCGATAAAAGTTACGGTATTCACGTCGCCCGGCTTGCCGGTGTTCCAAAAAAAGTGACCGAGCGTGCGGAGAGTATTCTTACCGAAACAATGAACCGCGATGTCCCTTCCGGTACCCGCCCCCAGCGTTACACCCAAATTCTTTTATTCGATAATGATAGCACAACAAAAAAAGCAGTACAACACCCGGTGCTTGACGAACTCACCTGTGTCAACACGGATGAGATAACCCCTCTGCAGGCACTTACAAAGATTGTCGAGTTACAACATATGTTGAAAAGTAAGGAAAAATAACCATGAAGGCCGGGAATACTGTTTCCACAATCCACCTTCTTGATCCGGCAACCGTTAACCAGATCGCTGCCGGTGAGGTAGTGGAACGCCCTGCATCAGTGGTGAAAGAGCTGGTGGAAAACGCAATCGATGCCGGTGCACGTTCGATTCGCATTGATGTCACCACCTCTGCAAAAGAAATTCTGAGTATCCGTATCATCGACGACGGATCCGGTATGTCTCCCGATGACGCTCTGCTGGCCTTTACTCCTCATGCAACAAGCAAAATCACCCGAATCGAAGATCTCCACCATATCAATACCCTCGGATTCCGTGGTGAAGCTCTTGCCAGCATCGCTGCCGTGTCCAGGATCTCCCTGACGACACGACCTCGGAATTCTGGTGAAGGTATCGGGACGAAGGTGCTCGTTGAAGGGGGAAAAATACAAGAGACGGGTGAAATCGGGGCACCGGAAGGAACGAATGTGCTGGTTGAAGACCTGTTCTTTAATACACCAGCACGGAAAAAGTTCCAGAGGAGTAAAAATACCGAGATCGCACATATCCATGCAATCCTGGAAGGTATCTGCCTGGCCCATCCCGGGATATCATTCCGATTGTATATTAATCAAAACGAACAACTCGTGACAGATCGGTCGCCCCGTATCCTCGATACCATTGCACGCATCTTTGGCAGCGATGTGGTAAAGGATCTAATTCCCCTGAGTCTGTCTTTTCCCTTCATGAAAATATCCGGGTACATCTCGCGCCCCTCTCGTGCGCGAAGGGATGCATCAAGGATTATGATAGCCATCAATCAACGCTTTGTATCTTCAACAATTATCGTCGGGGCAGTCAAAGAAGGGTATGGCACCCTGCTCTCAAAAGACCGGTTCCCGATTGCATTCCTCACCCTTGAGATTGATACTGAGCTGGTCGATGTAAATGTACACCCGACAAAAAAACTGGTCCGACTCTCCCGGGAAAAAGAGATCACCCGGGCAATAAGCGAAGCAGTGAAGACTGCATTACTCAGTCATGACTTGATCCCGGATGTCGTCGCCCCATCGCAATTATTCCTGGAGGAATCCAGCAAACATACCACAACGGTACCTGATCTGAAATATGATTTCACGGTACCGGCTCCTCCCCGAATCAGTGAGGCACTGCATTCAGGTAATGTTATGACTGACCGCCAGCTGCGGCAGACAGAACTTCTGACCGGCATGGTTCCAGTCGATGCGAAATTACCCGTCATGGAGGTTATCGGGCAATTGGGGGGTATCTATATCATGGCTACGACTGAAACCGGTGAACTTGTGCTCATAGATCAGCATGCCGTTCACGAGCGCATCCTGTACGAACAAGTTATAGCACGGACTGCAGGAGATCACCGTTCGCAGGAGTTGATCGTTCCTTTTATCCTGCACCGGACACTGCAGGAAGGAGCAATTCTCCGTGATCTTCTGCCTGCACTTGCACAGGAAGGGTTTGTGCTTGAGGAATTTGGCAGAGATACGTTTCTTGTTCGTGCAATCCCGGTTGTTCTGGGGAAGCTTGAGGATACATCAATCATTGATGAAATGGTGAGTGATCTTATTTGTGAAGAGCCGGTTCGTTCAGTAAATACCCGTGAAAGAATTACACGTATTATTGCATGCCGGGGTGCAATCAAGGCAGGCACTGTATGTACTCAGGAACAATGCCAGCGTTTGATACACCAGATACGATATACAAAAAATCCGTTTACCTGCCCGCACGGAAGACCAACGATGATCAGGTTCAGCCGGACTGATCTTGACACTATGTTTAAACGTATCTGAATGACAGCAATTTCGTGGTACACCCGGCACACCACTACCCCTATATCATTATTACCCTCCCAGAATCATTATGTGCGGTCATATTCATACACTTGAGATCGAGTCGAAAATATTGACCGTGTATGAAAAATGAAAAATTCTCAACAGGAATCTCTGGATCATAGCGGACCTCAATTTTCTCGTGATGATAGTACCAGCCCCAGTATCCTGGCGTTCCAGCATATGGTGCTGTCGCATTTCAAGCAGTACGGTCGGGACATGACCTGGCGAAATACCACGGATCCTTATCAGATTCTCGTATCGGAGATTATGCTCCAGCAGACACAGGTGGAACGGGTCACCACAAAATTTGCGGAATTTATCCGTGCATTCCCGGACTTTGCATCACTCGCGATCGCCCCTTTGGCAAATGTGCTCAACGTCTGGCAGGGAATGGGGTATAACCGTCGGGCAGTTGCATTACAGAAATGTGCTATCCGGGTCATGAACGAACATAACGGTATTCTTCCGGCGGATGTTGATATCCTTGCAACGTTTCCCGGCATTGGCAGGGCGACTGCTTCATCCATTGCAGCATTCGCGTTCAATTTGCCCGTCGTCTTCATTGAGACCAATATCCGCAGGGTGTTTATTCACTTCTTCTTTACCGACACAGAAATTGTAAGTGATTCAGACATTCTCCCGCTTATTGAAAAAACACTCTACCTTGAAAATCCCCGTGTATGGTACTGGGCATTGATGGACTTAGGATCCGCTCTAAAAAAGACAATTCCCAACCCAAACCGGCGAAGTAAACACTTTATGAAACAAACTCCGTTTGAAGGTTCAGACCGGAAACTTCGTGGAGAACTCCTGAAACTGTTGCTCAAAGATCAATTTCTGGTGGAAGATAAGGTGGTCGTCTGTTTCAATGAAGATCCTCAACGGATCCGGAAGATATTAAGGACTCTGGAAACAGAGGGATTCATAAAATTCCAGGATAATAAATTTGTACTTAAGGAATAGTTTTGGGAATTTTAATTCCGGTTATCAATTATGGGTTTTTGTTAAGCATATTTCTTTTAATCTTAATAAAAATGAAAAAATAATTAAAACTATTTCTTACCCATTTGCCCTCGTTTCATAATCCTGAAATTCCAACCAATCCTGAAATGGAAATCTTTCTGGTTGGGAAGGACGACATAATGCTGCCCTAAACCGAGGAGGAGATCTACGGTATCACATTATTCTGTTAACGTAACTTCCGCCCAGTATTGTTTCAATGATGCTGAGATCCATTGGGCAATATCACATGAATCAAGTCCTGTATCCCTGGCAAGTTTGCTTGATATACAGGATATGAGATCACGGTTATCGGAAATATTATCCATCGATATTTCTTCCCCGGTTATATGAGTTAGTCCCTGACAGAGGAATTTATCGAATCTGGAAATAACTTTGACGTCGGGTAACGGAGAACGTATCATACTTAATTATTTATAAGTTAATATTAATAAACTTATTTATACAGCTAATAATGCAAATATCGCAATTCATCGGAATCGCAGGGTCTGCAGGATTTTTTTATGATAGTAATAGCAGCAGCTTGCTAACGTGATTATCAGTAAAAAGTCAAATAAATTTTAATACTATATTGATTATTTATGTTTAGATTTAAAACATAAAAACCTTTTAGCATCCTTTATTCTTTTCATCATTTGGCCGGTCAGTAGTTCTTGCGATTGCCAGAAAACCAGAAATATCTCCATCTTCTGCATGGATGGTGGAAAGATTTACTTCAACCGGCACCCTCCCTGATGATGAGAAGAACATGAGCGGTACTGTTTTATGCCCGTTCTTTTTAACTTCAACAAGGGAATTCAATACTATCTTCCGGTATTCAGGTGCGATATACAATGCAAGATTCCTGCCAGCCAGTTTGTTATAATCTCCTGCATCCATCGCATTGACCATGGCATCGTTAGCCCAGAGACATTTTCCTGAAAGGTCGAGAATGGCAATATAATCCCGTGCCATTTTCAGAGCATTGGTCAGGTTGAGTTGGTTTACGATAGGGGGTATTTTAATTATTTCATGATCAGGACTGTCATTATCACCGGCATCAGGAATGGAAACATCATTCATTGTACCGGATAGCGCATTCTTCGCATGTTTCAACAATACACGTTCTCCACCGGTCTGGGGATTCGAGAAACCGGAGGGCAGCATGCAACTACTTCCTTTGAGGGAATCTTCAGCAATCTTGCGCTGGAGGACAAGCGAAGCTGCTTTTCCATATATTTCGATAAATGGTATCTTCTCCAGTTTCTCTCCCTTTGGCAGACCAAAGGCGACAGTACCAAGAAACGACCCTCTCCAGACCAGGCTAAAGTAGTAAAACTTTCCAAGGTTCAGTTCCTGCATAATCGCTGTACTCACTTCTTCAGAGAAATTCTGGGATAATATGGATTGGAGGTTTTTCTGGACAGGATATATTATTCCTGGCAGAATATTTTCCGGGATCGGCTCATCAACCTGAAGCGAAACACCCGTAAGATCGCTCTGCAAGTATTTGAGTGCTGTTGCTCGTGCTTTATCACCAACGAGGGCTTTAATTGTTAACTTACCTGTATCGCGATCATAGTTATTGACAATAATCATGCCCTCAGGCAATAATTCTTTGAGACCTTGACCAATGGCGTAATAAATATCAGAGTTTGGCTGAAGTTCAATAAATTCCTGTACCTTCCGGGAAAAAAACTCCATCTGGGAGAGATTATTCCGGAGCTTATCAGCTGCAGCCCGGCGCTCGCTGATATCATGTAAAATTCCCTCCACGCCAATTATTTCTCCTGTATCATCAAAGTACAGGTGACTGTTTGTTGAGACATAGACTGGATTACCATCCCTGGATTTTAAAACAATTTCGTAATCGCTGATCGATCCATTCTTGTATACGGCATCGAGTAATTCATTTCGGCGTTCCGGTTCAAAATAGAATTTTTCAGCGATATTTAAGCCGATACATTCTTCAAGGGAATCATATCCAAACATCTTTGCCCAGCCCCCGCTTGCCATGATAAGATTTCCTTCTTTATCAGAACGGTAAAAAACATCCTGAATATTTTCAATTACACTCCGGTATAATTTTTCCCGCGCTTTTAACTCCTGTCGGGTATGGTTATGAAGCAGAGCAACGGAAACCTGGTTAAGGAATAATTGCAGGGTCTCCTTGTTTTTTAATTCCTGTCCTGGTCGCAGGATAATTATTACACTTCCAAATATTTTCCCTTCGTGGATAAATCCCATTACGAAACTTTTTCCAAATCCCATACGATTTTCGAGATCGGTGCATATCTCTTCGGGAAATTCCCTGAATAAAAGATTATAGAGACGAGGCCCCTCGATAAGATATTTCGACTGGAGAGTGGCCTCAAAAACTGGATCTTTATCAAGGGAAAATGATTTTCCGAAGAGATATACTCCGAGATTTCTGAACTCTTCAATGACTGCTGTATCCAATCCCGCAACACTTTGAAGTGTTATGGATCGTTCAGACTGGCTAATGGAAGAAACAGCAACTATCTGACCCGGAACGATAGCATGGATCTGATCTGCAACATACTGAAAAAAATTCTCATCATCTTTCAAATCCATGAATGACATCGCAGTCTGCATGAGAAATTCCCTTTCCGCAATGTATTGCCTGATTTTTGCACCCGCTTCTTTTTGTTCGGTACTATCCCTGCCCACTCCCTGGAATCCGATAATTGTTCCTTTATCGTTAAAGAGAGCCCTGTTTGTCCACTGTGTCCAGCGGATGCTGCCTGAGGAATCAAACATCCGATGTTCAATTGTTCGTACAGAATTTTGGGCGTTCAGGGAATGCAGGTTTAGGATTAAATCATCCTTATCATCTTGTGGTATCAGCGAAAAAATCGACTGCCCAAGCAATTCTGCCCGATCCTTTAAAAAATACCTGCATACTGAATCATTCACATAGGTGAGTGTCCCGTCAGGCAGAAACCTGGTAACAAATTCGGTCTGGTCCTCAACAATACCCCGGTACCGCGATTCGCTCTCCCTGAGCGAGTCCTCGGTAACCCTCCGGTGTAATACGATAGATGCCTGGTGGATATATGTTTCAATAAGTGAGGAATTACTTATCGTGTCGCCTTTCCGGAGTGAAAATGCTACTGCACCGAAGAGAATACCATGCCTGATAAGTCCTATGCCGTAATACCTGTCCCCAAGGTTGAGGGTTTCTTTGATTCTGTCGCAGATATCTTCGGGAATCTGCTGGAAAAAGAAGTTGTACAGACTTTCATCCGTGTGGAAAATTTTTCCTTCCCGTATTGTGTTGAGTGCAAACGTCCTGAGCGATGCAGGTACAGAATTTAACTTAAATTGGAATCCCAAGAATTCACGGCCTAAAAAGGATGAGATAATCTGACGGTCCGTATCTGGAAAAAAAGATCTGACTGTAATAGTTTCATTAAGCGAGTCATAGGAATTTACACAGACCACAGCACCGGGAAGCAATTCAGACAGACCCTGCGCGATAGCCTGAAAAATGTCGGCTTCGGCAGACATCTCAACAAACTCCTGTGCTCTTCGGGAGAGGAATTCCAGATCCCTGATATACTGGTTGATCTTCGTTGCTGCTTCGCGTTTTTCCGTGTTGTCTTTGCCTACACCCTGGAATTCAACGGGCTTCTGAGTCTCATCAAATAACGCACGCACGGTCCATAGATTTGAACGCAGCTTCCCACACGAGTGATGAATCCTGCATTCAAAGGATTGAACCGGTTTCTGAATGTCCAGTGACTGAATACACTGGGTTACACGGGCGATATCATCCTGATCAATATCAGGTATGTGTGGTCCTACAAGGAGGTCCTCTTTTTTCTTTCCGAGATAGCGGGCGTACGCATCATTAACAAAAACGAGGGTCCCATCCGGCAGGAATCGCGTAATAAACTCGGTCTGGTCCTCGACAATACCACGATATTTGGCTTCGTTGAGCTCCAGCATCTTCTGATAGGTAATCTGCGCTGTTATGTCTTCGATAATGAGAGTAATCCCCTGGCTCCCGTCTTCAAACGCTGTTTGTAACTGTTTTGCTTTATAATAGTGTTTTTTTCCTTCGAATTGGCATACAAACTCACGTACTTGCTGGTGGGTAGAATCTGTACCTTTTAAGGGTGTTGTTACCGGAATGGCGTTGAGGAAAGGATGATCTAGGTCTTTGATGTTCCTGCCAACCAGTGCTTCTTTGGTTTCATGAATCTGAACAAGCAAAGGTTCATTGACCTGCATAATTGTCAGGGAACTATCTAGGATAATGACAAGATCAGATGAGAATTCCAGCATTGATGAGATAGGAACCCGGTGTGAGAGAAAGTACACCTTTGCAGCCCCAATAATCTGCATCTCCACCTGTCCGGAAATGAGCAGGATATCAAGATATTTGGCTATCAGATTCCGGTTCATTTCAATTTTAGTTGCAAGGTCAGAGATCGTGATACCTCTGGGATGCCACTTAAGGATCTGTTTCAATCGATCCACTTTTTCCTGATCGAAAACCGGCATGGAATTCTCCACCTTTCGAGGAGGATCTCATCTTATCCCTTTATTAATATATAAAATATTCTAATTAAAACAAGAGATCGGGGAAATATATTATTTCCTGATATTTACCTTGTACTGTCTGGAAAATTTTCTCTAGAGATTATACCCCGACCTTCCTTTTTCCCTCCCCTCCACCCAATTAATAGAAAGTTTCCTTTTTACCAGACTTCCGGAAAAGCCATGTTGGTATAAATATCCTCAAGCCGGGCTTTGTGACCGCTTTCCATGTTTGCAAGCTGGCTAAAGAGGAACTTCTGCTCTGTGTCAGTTGAGAGGTTCGCAAGCTGAGTGTACATCTGCATGGCTTCAAGTTCTTTTTTTATCGAAACGACAATTCCATCGAGTGGTTTCAAATCGGCGGTCAGTGGTGGGCTCGGGAGTGCGTTTGCAACCTTGTAGTCCTTTTTTGCCTCAAAGTGCATCTTGGAGACATCCTTTGAGAGCATACCCTGCAGAAATTCCCGGTGTTGTTTCTCCTCACCTGCCAGTTCAGTAAAAAGTTTCTTCAGTGCCGGGTCTTTTGCTTTTTCGGATACGGTACGGTAAAATGTATATGCCTCGACTTCCCTGTCGATAGCAGTTGTTATGATTTTCTTTGCATCTTCTGTCTTCATAGTTACATTCATCTCCTTAACTAAATTCAATTAATACAGACCGGTTACGTGGCAACCTCTTTCGTCTTGCTAAAAAATTAATTGGAATAAGTTGCTTTTCCCAGTTTGGGCTCAAAGGAAGCGTCTCCCTCCGCACGAATTGCATGTGAGAAGAGTGCCATGGGAATCTCCATCGGACAGAGTTCCTCACATTGACCACAGTTGATGCATGTATCTGAAATGTGGGCAAACCTTCTCAAATGGAACATCGGATTCGGCGGGAGCTCTCCTGGTTTGACCATAAGAGATCCCTTCTTCAGGTCCTCGGCAGCGGTGAAACAGACCGGGCAGTTTTCGATACAGGAATAACACTTGATGCACCGTGACGTCTCTTTGTTGATGGTTTCCCAGAGGTTTGCGCCGAGTGCAGTGAAATCCTTTCTGCGCCACTTGTCACCAAGCTTGAACATTGCACCCTCGACCTTCCCCCGGATCTCAAGACCCTTGGGATTTGCCGGCTCAGTTACAAGAATACCTTTTGTCACCGCACCATTGACAAGGTTTGCCCCCCTGTCACTGCATACTTCCACAAAGGTTGCCTTACCGGCCTTCTCACCGATAACACCCCAGTTACCGCATGCGATATCCGCCAGGCGGGGAATCTTATATTTACAGCGGCGGCAGTTGGACCTGCGGCCGTAACCGGCCTCTTCGAGTTCGTCAACGGAGATGCCCTTGTGGCCTCCCTCGTACTCGATGATGAACTGGCCCTTGTCGATCTCTTCCTTGTGGACCTTGTCCGGGTCAACACCGAATTTATCGGCAATCATCCTGCGTGCGCTGACCGGGCTGACCGAGCCCCCGCAGTTGACACCGATCATGAGGACATTGTCAAGATTGATCTGCTTGCGCTTGGCAAGTTCAATAAATCCCATCACATCGCAACCCTTGACAGTCACGCCGATCTTCATGGTCTTTGCACCATCAAGGTATTTCTTGACCAGCTTTGGCATCAGGAGGGTGCCGCAGTGGAGGGAACCGGCAGTTTGCGCAAGTTCCTTGGGGTCAGTGATGAGCACCGGCTGTGCATCATAGAGGTCCTTGCCCTTCCTGATGGCAAAGACTGCGTCGACTGCCTTTGATTCCAGTGCGTATTTCCAGAGCGCGGTGACAGCGCCGCCGAGTTCAGCTTTCTTCTTGATATCTGCGTCGTTGGTCCATGCGTAGAGCATATCGCCTTTCTTTGCCATGTTACTTCGCCTCCGCAATCTTCTCTATACGCACAGCACAGGCTTTGAACTCCGGAATTGCCGCAACCGGGTCGAGTGCGTTATTGGTGAGTATATTTGCTGCACATTCCCCGTAGTGGAACGGCATGAAGACTACACCTTTCTTGATATCCTTTGTGACTCGTGCACCGATCTTGATCTCTCCTCTGCGGGTGACTGCCTTGACCATTTCCTTGTCCTTGATACCGAGTGCCTTTGCATCCTCGGGATTGATCTCAACCCATCCGGTCGGCTCTTCGCGCTCGAGACTCTCCGAGCGGCGTGTCATCGTACCGGTATGCCACTGCCAGATGCAGCGACCGGTAGTCATGATGAGCGGGTAGTCCTTGTCCGGTACTTCAGCCGGATATTTGAATTCGATGGGGGTCAGGATGCCCAGTCCGTCCGGGTGGGTAAACTTCTCCTTGTGGAGGATGGGTGTTCCGGGATGCTCCTTGGTCGGGCAGGGCCAGTGAAGTGCTTCAGGCTTATCGAGGCGTTCATAGTCCATGCCGGCATATGAGGGAGTGACCTTTGATACTTCCGTAAAGATTTCTTCTGCGCTCTTGTACGGGAACTGTTTNNAGGTCTGGGTGCCGTCCTTTTCGGCAAAGCATGCCGCTGGAAGGACAACGTGTGCAAGTTTAGCAGTCTCGGTAAGGAATATATCCTGCACGACCATGAACTCTACATTCTTCAATCCCTTCTCGACGTGATGCAGGTCAGGGTCGGAGAGCATCGGG
>DADR01000033.1:0-2857 GCA_002495055.1 Methanoregula sp. UBA247
TCGGTACCGGCGACCTGTCCGGCATCCCGGTCCGGAACCATACCCGGGAGGAACTGTACGAGCTCGTGAACCGGGCAGTCGGGTTCGCTCAGGCGAATGGGAAGGAGAAGACCTTCGCAGCGATCAATGATCCGGACGGGCAGTTCGTCTCCGGGGACCTCTTCGTCTGGGCGGAATCATCCGAAGGAATCCTCCTTGCCGACCCGTTCTGGAAATCAGAGATCGGCAGGAACCAGATCGGGTACACCGACCGGTACGGTGTGAAGATCACGCAGGTCGGGATCCAGGCGATGCGAAACGGCACCGGGTTCTCCCGTGCACTGTTCCCGAACACCGCGGCTGGCGGAACCGCGGAGGTACCGAAACTCATCTACATGAAGGCCGTGGACGATACCTGGTGGATCGGGAGTGGAATATACGGCGTCAAGATACAGTGAGGGATTTCCCGGGTTTCGGAGAGGAATCCCATCCTTTCCCGATCCTTTTCCAGGAATTCCATGAGGAGCCAGGGGTCACCCATTCCGGGGTATTCCCCGGGCCTCACTTTCCCGCCTGGATAAGGTAGTGGTACGGTCCAGCGTCTTGCGCAGAAAGGATCTTCAACCCGCCCGATTCGATCAGGTTCTTTGCTCTCGCAACGGAGAACCGTTTTTCAAGGGGCGGGCCAAAATTCATCGAAATCGGTTTCCAGTCAAGATTGACCAGTCGGCCACTGGGTTTCAGCATCACGTGTGCATTCCTGATCACCCGTCCGGGATCCGAGAAATCGTGGAGATCGTTGCCCAAAAAGACAATGTCGGCACACCCCTCACATATGACTGCTGCTTCCGCTTCCTTGATCTCTGCTGATACCTGTGAGAGACCTTCAGATTCTGCCTGTTCCCGGATGCGTGCAATTGCATCGCTATTGATATCAAGGGCAACTACCCTGCCAGTCTTTCCAATGCATCGGGCAGCTGGAAGTGCAAAAAATCCTTCACCACACCCGATATCAACAAATACATCTCCTTCCCGAAGCCCTATGGACGAAAGGATCCTGTCCGGATCCTGCCACAATCTTCTCTCGGGATCGTCAGCGGGGAACCGTCGTCTGGTCATGACCAGTTCGTACTCCTTTGTACATCAGGAGAGCGATTATTATATGAATGTATTCGGAGAAGGGAACGTTCGGGATTTCGAGGAGATCACACGGTTCTTATTGGATTTCAACACGGCCCCAATTCCCGCACAGGGTGATACTGCCAGATACGTTCGGTGACCGTGGCAGGATCGGCATCAGATGAATGTGTGGCGTCACGAACAGCGGTGGCTGCATACCGGGCAGCTGCGAGCGCATGCCGGGGAACATGTGCGGTCGCAAACGCCTGGCCTGCAGCACGAGCGGAAGAACAAACGCCAGTATCTTCTCCGGCTTCACGCGCAGCCGCATGGGCGGAAAGCGCCACCTTCCGGATATCAGCCATCGTACTGCACCCGTTTGTACTCACGCACGTAATGCTTCGATTGCTACCCGGGGACGACTATCTCCCGGATATCTTCCTTCAAACGAGGGTAGTACCCGCTCGGCACAGTCAGCCGCCCGGATAGCTCCTGTTCTGGGGCCATTTCTGGTTGCAAGCTTGCTCAATTGACGTATCCATGCTCCTAATTGCTAATTTTCGTTTTTCATGGCACTCCATTCCACCCTGAATCAGCATCCTCTCGCTTCTCCACTGAGGGGGAGAAGACATAGCTTGATGTATGTGTATCCCCCTTAAGAATAGTAACAATTCCGGGGATCTTCGTAAAACCGGAACGCCCTGCACTATACAACAATGCAGAATTCGCGCGGACGATGGCAGAACTGCCATCGTAAAGAACAGCTTCGGGAGAAGATACCGATACCTGTTCGGGGTCACGATGATCCATGGCTTCGTGGTGATGGCCCATACCTCCCTTCGGAAGCTGCATGGGGCCTGCACCAGTAATTCGTGCAAGGCTTTCGAGAGGCCCCATGCACGTCGCCGATCAGGACAGCGGCACCGGCAATCAGGATGACCTGGTTCTGATTACCCTGGCAACGTGCTCGCCGCTGAGGTCGCGGATAGAGTTCAGGGGATACTCTGAAAGGGACGGCTTCAGCCAACCCTGCAGGAGAACGTTTCCGTTCTTCCCTTAACGATCGAAAATGGGCAATTCTTACCAGGGATTGCACAGGACGCCTGATCCGGCCTCTGGAAAAGATGAGCAGGTATGGTCAAGGCCGAACCAGAGTATGCAGCAGTTCCAAGGGATTTGCCTGGTTTCCCCAGAGGGAGGATGCCAATGATCGACCCGATTAGGAACCCCGATAGTGAAAAAACCGGGAATTTTTTCCCATACATCGCGTGTCAGACACACACGAGTGGAGATAAGAAACAATGGAGATAGAGATTATTGCCGTAGGCGGATATGACGAGGTCGGGCGGAATATGACCGCGGTCCGCTGCGGAAAAGATATCGTAATTTTTGACATGGGGCTCCGCCTGGATCAACTGATGATCCATGAGGATGCTGAAGTTGACATGATGCACTCCCTTGATCTGATCAAGATCAAGGCGATTCCCGATGACACGGTGATGCAGACGGTCGAGGGAACGGTGAAGGCCATCGTCTGCTCACACGGGCACCTGGACCACATCGGGGCCATACCGAAACTTGCACACCGGTACAAGGCGCCCATCATCGCGACCCCGTATGCCACGGAACTGATCCGCCAGCAGATATCAGGAGAGAAAAAATTCGATGTTGGCAACAAACTCTTCGCACTCGCCCCGGGGCAGCGGTACACGCTCTCCCAGAACCTGGTCCTTGAGTTTGTCCGGACACAGCACTCGAT
>DADR01000033.1:3000-11603 GCA_002495055.1 Methanoregula sp. UBA247
TCTTCGCATATCTCCCGGGTGAAGACGATTGCGGAATGTGCCCATGAGATCGGCAGGAAACCGGTCTTTCTCGGACGCTCGATGGAAAAATACGCCGTTACTGCAGAACAGATGAAATATGTCTCCTTTCCGAAGTCAACGAGTGTTTTCGGGAACCGGAGGACCGTTGATCGCATCATGCGAAGGATGATGAAAGAGGGAAAGGAGAAGTTCCTCCCGATTGTCACCGGCCACCAGGGCGAACCCGGATCTATCCTGCCCCGTATCGCGTTTGGAGATACCCCGTATGCACTGAGTAAAGGCGACAAGGTTCTCTTCTCAGCCAATATCATCCCCAACCCGATGAATTTCGCGCAGCGGTACCGGGTTGAACAGTGCATCAGGAGCGCAGGCGTCCGGATTTTTGCAGATCTGCACGTGAGTGGCCATGCCTACCAGGAAGACCACTACGAGTTTATCCAGATGCTTTCCCCGCAGCATATCATACCGGCGCATGGAGATCTGAAGATGGCGGCAGGCTACGCCGAATTTGCCGAAGATCTCGGATTCACGGTCAATAACACTGTCCACCCGATGAAGAACGGTCAGCGGTTGAAGTTACCATAACTTTCTTTTTTATTGTGGGAATGGTTATCGCTGGAAAAATCCTGCTTTCCTTGTTCCCGATGGTTTTATTCAATAAAACGATCACTGCATAGCGAATCGCAATCGCGAGCTGCCTCATTGCTCCTGTTGCAGCGTTGAGGCTGATACCACGAATGGTCACCGGGGGGGCGAGCAGCCCACGCAACGAGGGGCAAAGCCCCGGATGAACGTATCCGGATACCGGGCGGTTTACGCCCAGGTAGTACGCCCACAACAATTCACCCAGCTATAAAGACAGGTGAGAGAACCGCTTATCGCGGAAATCCGTCAATTTTGGAATTTTCGAAATGGTTGCCAGAAAGAGCAGGATACAAGGTGTCAGAGCCCCAGCCGGGAGGTCAAAGGAGCCCGTAAATCACGTATTTTTGTGCTCGCGCAGAAATGCTGTTGAAAAAGTGCAAGGCGGTTTTTATAGTAAAATGATCGTGCGGCACTTCTTCAAAGACCGAAATATTTTTTTTTATCGTCATGGAAAAAGCGTATTGAAGATAATTTGTATAAAATTAAGCATTTTTGAGCAAATTAAGTTCTTCCAGCATTGATGAAATCTCGGTTTGAGTTTTATCAATTAATTCTTTCATCGCATTCGCAATTACTATCGGATTGAAGTCTCCGTTGTATAAAAACGCAATTCTCGCATAATTCGATCGATTAGGGCACCATTGAACTCTTCCAAAGGAATTGAGTGTTAAATTCCGGAATTCTTTGAGTACCTCAACTAGAGGTTTAAGATCTTTATCTTTAAGATTCAATTCAATTTCAATTGAGATTTGGTTGATCTTTAGCCAATCATTAAATTCATAACGAATAGCTTCAGGCCAAGTGGATATGAAAATGGCATAATTTGTTGGGCCTCTATTTTTTGCAAAATAACCTAAATTAGAAAATGAAGCGTTAAACGTCTCTACAGTATCTGAAAGACACTTCCTAACAGCTCTTGGATTTCTAACTAAATGCGATTCGTATGAAACCAAATGTTTTGATATTAGTAACTCGTCAGATTCGTTGAGCCGATGTTTCTTAATTTCCACCAACCGTACGTCTAAATTTGAATGAGCATTTTCAAAGAGCCAAGTTCGAAGCAATTCGTTCGGTGTAGAGTCGGTCGCGATTATCAACCTATACTCGCCATTTTCAAATTTTTTCCAAAAATATTCTTTTTTAATTTTATATTCTTCCTCATTTGCCGATATGTCTTGTAGTTTTCTTTCTAATTCGTTATTGATCCTTGAATTGAAATCGGTGTATTTTAATTGCGGTAATGAAGAAGCATAACTTATTATTTGCCCAACAACTTCCCGTTCTGATTGAGGATTAGCAAGAAGTTTCACTTCAACAAGCACGGGCAAACCCTGCGAATCAATAAAAAAAATATCGGTATGCCCAGCGTCGATCTTCAATTCACGATCAATAAAAACAAGAGGGAAATCAAATCTCTCTTGAAGTAATTCGGGGTTATCTGCCAATATCTTCTGTAAATATTTCTCATTCCCTTTCCACGTTTTCTCAGGTAAATCCTGTTCTTGAAGTCTTACTCTATCGGGAATGCGTATTACGTTCATGCCTCTCCACCACCTCTCTATTCCGAATTTACCATCCTTTCTAACGCTTCATGGAGCCTGACCATAGCTAATGTGTCCATCTTGCAATACTCCAGCAATGCAACACATGTCTCCTCCCATTCGTGTTCGTGTATCATCTCTCGTGCCATCATGGCAAATCTGACCTTGGCCAGATCTCCATTGGCAATTTCCAACCCTTCATAAGATAGATCTGGAACCATGACCGGAAGGACCACCTTGATCGAGGTCTTTCCTTGGAATCCAGGATGATCCAAACGGTGCACGAATTTTTCCAGGTCTACTATCCGGTCCAGAATCTGGCTTAGTGGTTCTTCAAGGTCAGGGAATATACGTGCTAGTGCTCCAATCACCGTCTTTTCGAAACTACTGTAGGTAATTATCGAACCCTCTCCTGCGAGGTCCTCAATTAGCCTTTCTGCTAACTCACGTCGGCAATCCAATTTGGGGTTCGCGATATATTCCCGGTGGGTATGAACACATCCGCATTGGTCACAGAAATGGATGGAATATTGAGTGAGTATTATTTCATATGGGCCTATTCCGGGATAAAGTGGCAATGCAGTCATAGTGGTCTCGAAGTCAAGGTAAAAGGCGGGCCATTGGATTTCCTGTAGCATCTTCCTAATCCCAGGATCAACACGTACCCGTCCACATTTCACGCACTCAACTATCCTTTTTTGGTTGACTGAAAGGGGATAATCATCCGGAATATCCAGAACACACACGATACCTTTCTCAATCATTTCGTCGGCTTTTTTTTGCTGGAGCCTAGGGATAATGAAGATAGGGCAGTCAATATCTTTCCCAAAACATACCTGAAACTGGTCACAGTTCTTACATTTGTATGATAAGGTTGGTGCAGGTTCTATTGGTTGAGATATTAAGCTCCTTATTTCGGGTAAATACGGAGTAAATTCATCGACACGAGCCATGACTTCTGTGGTACAATCGATTATCTGGAACAGCATATGTGGTTCCATTCCTAGCCGATAATTCCGATCCACCAGCATCAATTTGATCGCGTTTGGTGAGAAACCGGATTCGCGGGCAATCAGGGTAGTATATGCCATATCATCGATAAATTCAGTTTTTTGATTTACACTGGACTTTACTTCGATTAGATCCCAGCCGTAGTCATCAGCTGCACGGGTCAGAATGTCGGCTCTGGCAATATAATTCTCAAAAAGAAATGTTCCTTCGAAGATAACACTGCATGATGATTCTCGGAGATATTCTGTTGTTCGCCTAGCAGCTATTACATGTTCAGTTTCCCAAATAAACACTCCTTCGGGAAACAGTGCACGTGCCCGTCTTCCTATCTCTTTACCTTCTTCCATCCGGAACAGGGTTGTAGGGCTTAACTCCTTCGGGATTTTTCCGTTTGCCAAGCGCCACCCAAAGGTAGAGCACAACAATGTATTGAGAAAGAGATCCTTGGTGACAGTAGTCATATGAGATTCCAGATTTTTTCTGGATGATATGAAACGAGAATAGAAGAACATATTGGGTTGTGGTCTCGTGCTTTGTAGAACCAATTTATATGAGGATTGTTTTCACACACTCTTAACGAGAGTAATATCGATGGAAAATTTTGCGAATTTTATTGTTCATCATATTGAAACAACAAAGATTCACGGGATACAAGGATGGCTCAATCAATTACAAGCATACCGGTGGGGAACAAATTCAGGAATCGAACGATATCCTGAAGGAATTTTAACAAGTAAAAAATTCCTTAGGGATTCGCAAAAAATCCTGGACATCCTGAATAATGACAATATATGGAAGCGTCACTGTGATGAGATTCGAAAATGGGGAAGGATGATAAGAGAAATTCCATTTCCGCTTGCCGTTGAATATAAAAAAAGTGTGAGGTTTCTTTTAACCAATAATTCTAATTTAAATTTGAATCCTTCAACGTTTCCGATTTGTGGAAAACGTATTGCGATGGCTTCAAAGATTTTTTATTTTTCAGATCCATTAAATTGGACCATATATGATTCTCGCGTGGGATATGCGATCCATCAATTGATTTTTGAATACGCAAAAACATTGCATCTTCCCCCAACATCTGTATTCCCAGGTATTCCCCTGTGCTTGCCCGAATCAAAAACTACCCGGAGAAATCCCGTTTTTCCAATTTCACGATGTTTCGGTTTTGAAATTAATTCTATGAGATCATTTATCTGGGCAAGTCATCTTCATCGCTTACTAGCGAATAAACTCAATCGAACTTCTATGGATAAGCCCACCTATTGTTTTTCAACAAACCCCCAATGGGAACTTCCGCATGTGGAGATGGTTTTCTTTGTTATCGGTGATCGTAAATGGGTTAATGTTCCAGATGTAGTTTTTTAAGAAATTCCCCCGATTGAAACTCTAAATAGGGGTGCCTACGCTGGTGTTTGTCCTTTATGTGGATATCCATTAAAAATTCGTAAATCAACCAAAACAGGAGAGTTTTACGAGGGCTGTACAAATTTCCTGGCTTGCAGATACAAAGGAAATAGAAGTCATCAATTAGAGTAGTATTGACGGCCCGGAATGTTCGCCTCTACTCCATTCCGTCCGCTCCTCCTTTCGTCCGGTGCTCCTCCATTCCGCTCTACTCACATACCGGCCCTGCTTATTTCGGTAAATTATGACAATATGACGCTCCCGGTTTCGTCATTCCACTCCTCACCGGCAGCTGCCTCCTCCCGCTCCTCACACCATGCTCCGCAGCGTGCTCGTCGCTGAATCCCGTATAGCCAGTGACGCTCAGTGACTCGCGACCGCACGACGACCCGCTGATGCGTGTCGTAACCGGTGCTCGCTCAGGCCGCTGTGGCCACCCTCTCCCCCGGCCTCTCGTCGCTTCCAGGGGGGGCACTGCTACCCCCTTCGCTTCTCGCCTTTGAGGACGGCCTCCTCCTCTCCCAAGGGAGAGGCAGTGATCATGATGGACGCCCTCCGGGCCATAACCTTCTCTGGGGCATTCTGTAGTAATACAGTATTTCATGCAACAGCGACGAGCGGAACGGACCGGAGGGAGTGGAGCCGAGCACGGTCGACCGTCAGCACTCAGGAGAACCGGGGGCCAGCGAACAGTATGTGTGGGGTGAAGGTGATCGGAGCAAAGCGGAAGGATTAGATAGAGATGGTTGAAGGCTAGTTCCAATTTCCATTTTTAACAATAATTTGCACTATTCATGGCAAAATCTTAAATATAAACCTCTGGAATCGTTAAGTGAACAAAGATGAGGGTTCTTCTTGATACTAATATTTTCATCTCCCGCGAAGCAGATCGGGTTGTTTCATCCGATCTTGCGAGTCTTCTCGGAATATTTAATGAACTGAGATCAGAACTCCTCGTCCACCCTCTTTCTGTAACCGAGCTCAAGAACGATAAGGATGAAAAACGCCGTGAAGTAAATCTATCGAAAATACGGGCCTACTCGATTCTTGATAATCCACCGAATCCCACATCTGATGCAAAGTATATCTCTTCCATCGGTGAGCCAAAATCCGAACACGACAGAATAGACAATGCGATACTCTTCTGCATTTACAGAAACGCCGTTGATTTTCTTATTACTGAAGATCGCGAGATACTTAAAAAATCTCAAAGCCTGGGATTAGAGGACCAGGTCTTCCTTATCGCTGAGGCACTAGTCTTCTTCAACAGATTCATCCCGCCCAAGGTTCAGATAGCGACGCCCCCTGCCCTCGTGAAGGCGCATGTCTATGATCTCAACATCGACGATCCAATATTTCGTTCCTTAATTGGGGATTATCCCACCTTCCGGCAATGGTTTGAGAGAATTTCCCGGGAGGGTAGGGAATGTTATGTAAGCAGGAGAACGGATGGAACAATCGGAGCGCTCCTCATCTACAAGATTGAGGATGACCCGATTCCCTCTGTCCCACCCCTCCCAAAAAGGAAACGACTGAAGATCGCTACTCTCAAAGTGACCCATATTGGCTATAAAATTGGGGAACTGCTCATTAAAGTCTCCATTGACCTAGCCCTTCACCATGGAATCGATGAGATCTATCTGACCCACTTTATCGAACCAGAAGACCATCTTGTGGAATTAATTCAGGATTTCGGATTTTTCCAGGCCGCTGTTCTTCCAGGTCAAAGACCAGAGCCAGTATTTATCAAACATCTCAAACTGACCGACCCGTGGATATCCTTGGAAAAACCCGTCGAAGTGTCCAGAATATGTTACCCCAGTTTTTATGATGGAGAATTAGTGGGTAAATTCATTATTCCAATTCAGCCTGAATATCATGAAAAACTCTTCACCGATTTCCGAGGGAGAAGACAGAGCCGGTTGCCCGAACATCTCGGAGAATTCGTGACAGAGGGGAATACAATCAAAAAGGCTTGCCTGACCCAGAGCAAGATCCGGAAACTAAAGCCAGGAGATATTGTTCTATTTTATCGGTCTAAAGACCTCCATGCTATTACATCGCTTGGAGTCGTTGACCAATTCAACCCAGATACTACCCCCGGAGAGATCATCCGCATTATCGGGAAACGTAGTGTCTATTCAAAAGACGATATCGAAAGATCTATTAAAAATCGCTCCATAATACTCTTCAGACACCATTTCCACCTAAAAGAGAGCATTTCACTTGACACATTGAAGAGTGCCGGAATTCTGAAAGGCCATCCCCAAACAATCACTCAAATCGACCAGGCTGCGTATGAATGGATCAAGACCAACGGAGGTATCGATGAGAGTTTTACTTTCAATTAAGCCAAAATATGCGGACAAAATTCTTTGCGGCTCGAAGAAATACGAATTTCGAAAGATTATATTTAAAAATGAAGATATTCGCGAGATTGTGATCTATTCCAGCAGCCCCATGAAAAAAATTGTTGGCACCTGTGCTATTGGCTCGGTCACCATGGACCGCCCCCCGATACTATGGGAAATGTTTAAGGAAGTCTCCGGACTTTGCGAAGAGGAGTTCTTTTCCTACTTTAATGGCAAGGAAAAGGGATATGCCATCGAAATTGAGGGAATTGAGAAATTTGAAAGGCCGGTTGATCCATGGGAATTCAATGAGGATTTTATTCCTCCTCAGTCCTTCCAATACATCACTGATTCCTTTTATTCGAAAATTTGTGATGCCTCGTAAAAATTAATGACTCTTTTTTTTCATGGACCACCCGGATGAGGTCCGTCAATTTTTCGAGATGCAGTCCCTTGAGGATAGAGCGTTCAGGACAGTCTGGCTTGATTTGGTTAAAGTTGGCTACTGTAGTCGTTGCTGTGGAAGATATAATAGATCGTGGCAGAGAAAGGCTCAAAAATGTTTCTAAAGCTTTGAACGCACTGTATAAAAGCCCCAGCCGAGCACCGAGACATGATGTTCGATTCTACAATTTTTTCAACTTTTGTAAAATTTTTCTGGAAATAATCTGTTACTGAGTAGTTATTCGCTATCCCTCTTTAAAAATCCGTTCATTTCCATCATGTACTCAAAATCCCCGCGCATATTTTCGTCGATAAAAGTATCAATTTTAGGGGTTACGCTCAAAGGGGCCCCAGGCCCCTCGCCGCGTGGGCTTCCCGACAGATGTACAGAACAAAGCGAGCCGGTGTCGCGGAGCGGTGCGAGCACGGCGAAGTCGTGCGAAGCGTGCGACGCGGGCGGCGATCTTCCGCTGCTCGGTTGGTATGCAGACGCTCGGTCATGTTCGTCTCCGCAGGCTCGCGCCTGCTCCGCTCACATCACCTCGCTGTTTCTCTTCGGTTGACTGTTGTGACGAAGACGCCCCTGGCTTGTCGCTTGCTCCGGCGCCAGCGGCTGCACCGGCCCACTCCTCGCATACCGCTTCGCGGAATGCTCGTCGCTGCTGATGCAAAAATGTAGACGCTCAGTGACTCACTCGCACGACGCATCAGGGGCTCGGACTCGATGCTGATGCATCTCGTTACCTTCGCGCCCTGAAGCGATGCTCGTTCGGGCCGCTGGGCCCCGGACCTTTCGCCCGCTTCGCTCCTCCCTCCCTTGAAAGGGAGGGCAGTAGTTGCGATAGGAACGGAGGTCGGTTTCATGTCGGGGAGGGAGGACAAAGCGACGGTTACCGGACGCATCAGCGGACGGTCGCTCGCTTTGTCGGGTGGGTCCAACCGTGGCGATCGCGGACCAACAGAAAACCGAGAGGGCGGGTCATGGTCACACGGCGCGGTTACGGGACGCATCAGCGGCCTGTCGCGCTGTGTGCCTGGGCGGGCCTTGCGTAAAAAAATTTTAAATTCTACGCAATTGCGTTATTTCGCAAATCGGACAACGCACCGCTTTTACTTTCACCCTGCGCACGCCGATGTACTATATGCTCTCACGTCGATAGATGTATGGTGAAAAACACCATGA
>DADR01000033.1:11682-13751 GCA_002495055.1 Methanoregula sp. UBA247
GCTGCCCCGGTCGGGAAGGCATGGATCACCCGGTCCGGTAAAGCGGTGATGATCTCGATCAACGATGTGCAGTACGTCTCCCCGCTCGCACAGGTAAAGGGGATGCTCAAGGGCGAGAGGAAATATGCGAACGTCTCGACCATGCAGCCCGCTGGGGTGCCAGCATGAAAGCCGCTGACGTAAAAGCAGAGATCAACGAGCGGATCATAAAGGCGCTCTCGGAAGGAAAGATTCCCTGGCTGAAACCATGGACCGAGAACGGCCCGCGTAATCTCTTCAGCGGCAGGGCATACACCGGGCTGAACCGGTTGATCCTCGGGCTCAGCTCCTACCCCCTCCCCTTTTGGGCAACCTATCGCCAGTATCTCGCCGCAGGGCTGCAGGTCCAGAAGGGCGAACACGGCACCGGGATTATCTACGCAGGCCGGACCGTGAAGACTGACACAAAGACTGACAAGAACGGCGAGGAGAAAGAGAGTAAGAAACAAATCCGTTTCCTGAAAGCCTTCGTTGTCTTCAACGTCGCACAGACTGACTATAAAGAAAAAGGGTACAAACTGCCGGACCTGAAAGAGAATCCGCACCTGCTCGGATGTGATGCCGTCATTCAGGATTATACAGGCCGGCACTCAATACGGATCACGGAAGGGAACCGGGCCGCATACTCCCCACAGATGGATATCATCACCTGCCCAGAGATCGGCCAGTTCAGAACCTCCGAGCACTATTATGCGACGATGTTTCACGAGTGCATCCACTCCACCGGGCCCCGGCTCGACCGGTTCAAGAGAACCGATCCGGTCTGCTTCGGGTCCGACACCTACGGACGCGAGGAACTGGTAGCCGAGATCGGGAGTGCTTACCTGGCAGCACTTACCGGCATCGACTCATCAGCTGTTGTTCAGAATCAGGCGGCTTACCTCCAGAACTGGGCAACGGCGATCAAGGCTGATGCCGATCTCGTGATGTATGCAGCCGGCAGGGCAGAGAAGGCAGCGGATTTCATGATCGGGGCTTCGGCCCTGGACGCCTGCCAGCGCAACCGGAACAGATGCGGCGGGAGGTGTGGTGGCATGACCTCGATTTATGATGCCATGCCGATCAAGGTTCTCGAAGAACTCGAACGCATCGAGACCACCATACCCGAGATAGAACGCCGGGCCTTCATGCTGCAGGCTGATGCGCAGGATCTCCGCTATAGACACGATGAGATTATCAATTCGTGGAAACTTCGGGCAGAGCGGGAGGGCCTCGACAACCTGATTGCAGAGCGGCACCGGCTTGAGATGATCGCATGGGTCTGCGATCCGCTGCCGTGCAGGGGGCGGGTCTGATGATCCCGGCATTGGATCTGAAATCATCCCTTTCCCATTTTACCGGGACAACCCGGTATATCCGCGACCCGTTCACCGGTCTGATGCACACGGATGGGATCGAGCACCTGGCAGAGCGTGCAGGGGCGCAGTGGCTGATCTCCGATATTGGCGCAGTGTTCCGTCATCACCCGGGCATCAAGGGGATTGCGTTCCAGCTCTGGACCCTGACTGTTGATGAGGATAATACAGCGATCCTGACCTGCCGGGAAGACTGCGACACACCTGCAATCTACGAGCAGAGATACGAGTACACCGATTTCCCGGTCGGGACCTGGAAGATGTATCTTATCAATGGTGTGCTGATGGTCCCTTCGGAGTACTGAGGAACTCCCATGATCAGCAGGCGCGAACTCTGGGAGTACCGGAAAAAACGATCAACCTTTTTTGGGATGGGGAAAAGTCTGATCTGGTGGGTGCACCGGATGAAGACGAAAATCATTTTTTGGTACAGGAAAAAGGTGGCCCGGACAGGGACACCATGACTCCAATCAAGAGCCCTGCCCGGGTTAGTACACTATCGACGCCCGGCATTATCTTTTTTGGCAAAGGTTGGCCCACCCCGAAGGCTCACGCGACGGGCCCGCCCGGCGGTCCCGTATCCGGCTCGCCTTCTTCCCGCCCGGACCCGCTGCCGTGTAACTGTCCTGTTGAGATGCCCTGATCTTCCCGGGCCCGCCCGATGCTCACGCGACA
>DADR01000033.1:13936-14140 GCA_002495055.1 Methanoregula sp. UBA247
CGGGGCAGCCGCTGGCGCCGGAGCATCGCGACAAGCCAGGGGCGTCAATCCTACCAACAGGGCAACCCCGGAAAACAGCGAGGTGATGTGAAGCGAGCCGGAGCATCAGCGAGGACGAGTGAACATGACCGAGCGTCTTCATCTCCCCTGATCTGCCAAGGGAGGATCGCCGCCCCGCTCCGCACGCTTCGTGCACCTGCGGCG
>DADR01000004.1 GCA_002495055.1 Methanoregula sp. UBA247
CGGAGTGCAGTGAGCGCAAGCGAGCGGAACGAGGACGAGTGAACATGACCGAGCGTCTGCGTCTTTCTGGATTAGCAGCTACAGTAGATGCCAATTTCTTTTGATGACCGAGTCCGGGCTCAAATCCTTTCCGAATTCTCTGCGGTGAGTGCGGGCAGGAGTCTTAAAAATACCAGAAAAACGAAAAATTCTATGCGCGAGGACACGATAATTTTTTATAATCATGGGTTCCTCAGTAATATTGGCCATGAAAAAAAATCGCAGTATTAATTCTCTTTTTTGAAAAGACCTGCGCTAATGCGAGAAAAAGTCCTTCGGATTCAAACTTGTTGTCACGGTTCCCTCCGGCGGCTTCAGAACAGGGGGTTACAATCCACCCCGCATTTTTTTCTTATTTTTTGGCGCCTTTCACTGGCAGGTTGATCTGAAACGGTCGATGAAATCGGTCGTGTTCGGATCATTACTGGCAAATTTTACAAACTGTTCCAGTCGTTTCAGCGTTTCGAGGCTGACATGATGCTCTATTTCGCAGGCGTCAGTCTCAGCCTGTTCCCGGTCAATTCCCAGGATCTCCAGGAGATCAGCGATAACACGGTGTTTCTGCATCAGCTCCCGTGCCATTTTTTTTCCGGAACTGGTGAGGGTTGCACCGTTGTAGGATTCATAATGGATAAGCCCTTCCCGTTCAAGTTTCTGCAGCATCTCGGTGATTGAGGGTGGTTTGACCCCCATACACGATGCAATCATGCAGGTCTGTGCACGTCCGTCCCGCTGTTCGAGAACACAGATGGTTTCGATATATTCCTCAATAGTCTTGTGCCGCATATAGGTTCACCTCATATACCCAGTAATATAAGTCTCATCGCACCGCCAACCACGAATGCTGTGCCTGCCATGAAGGCGGTTGCCTTGATCATATCCCGTATCCCCAGCTCCCTGAACATCACCGCAAATGTTCCGACACAGGGGAAATAAATCGTGAGGAGTGTCGTTGCGATCACGAGCTGCAGAGGGGACATACCAAGGGGGAGAAGCATACCCACGGCAAGGTCTTTGCGCAGGAACCCGACCAGGAGTGCCGTGGTAGCTTCCTGAGGAAGGCCGAACCAGCCCTGGATGACAGGAGCAAAAATACCGCCAAGCCACTCTACAAAACCGACTGCATAGAGGACATTGATGAGAAGAACTCCAAGAAACACGAACGGGATGGCTTCTTTGAGGAACCAGCGGATTCGCATCCAGGTCTTTTTCAGCACCGTCAAAGGGTCAGGCTTCCGGTACGGAGGGATCTCGAGGCAGATCTCGGGGCTGTCCCCTTTTATCAACCGGTTCAGGATGATACCGGAAGAGACGAATACTAAAAAAAGGGTACCAAATACAAGAATAACGTAGACCATACCGAACGATCCGAGGATGCCGAACACCATCGCATTCTTTGCCATGCAGGGAACTGATATGGCAATGAGGGTGGCAGCAATAAACCGCTGCTTTTTTGTTTCCAGGCTCCTTGTCGCCAGCACCCCGGGGACGTTGCACCCGAGACCCAGGAATACCGGGATTATCCCAAAACCGTGCATCCCGAATCTGTGGAAGAGCGTGTCGGAAAGAGTGGCAAGCCGTGGCAGGTATCCCGTATCTTCAAAGACCGCAAGCACCGAGTAGAATGCAATGATATAGGGGAGCACCATGGCGAAGGGAACATATAAACCGGTGGTGAGCAGCCCCATCGATTGGATATAATCGATTTCCCCGTTAATGAGTTGTCCGATGAGCAGTTCATGCAGAAGTCCCGGCCCGAGCCATATGCTGATGCTCATGACGATTGGTGCGTAGAGAGTGAAGAGCGGGTCGAAAATATAGGTAATCAGGGTTTCTCCGATAAAACTGACAAGCCAGAGTGCAGTAAATATCACCACCAGTGCAATCGGAACACCGGTCAGAGGTCGAATCGAAGCCTCGGAAATCCAGTCCCGAAGCGTGTGGTGGCGGTGGGTGACCTGCTGCACATTTCCGATTATCTCCCCGATTTTCATCCACCGTTCGCGATCGTTCATCGGTTCAATCTCTGCTGGCGAACGGGCTTCATCAAAGCGGCGGACCAGATCAGAGAAACCCTCCCCGCTTAATGCGACCGTGGGAACAACCGGGATATGAAGTTCGTTTTCGAGTTTTTTGAGATCAATGATAATACCGGTGTGACGTGCTTCGTCCCACATGTTGAGTGCCAGGATCACGGGTTTTTTCTGTTCAAGGAGTTGTAGCGTCAGGTACAGGTTCCGTTCAAGGTTGGTGGCATCAGCCACATCGATGATCAGGTCAGCCTGGCCGAACATCTCAACGGCGACTTCCTCTGCCTTGTTGGAGGGCTCGAGCGAATAGGTTCCGGGAGCATCGATGATCTCATGTCCTTCTTTCCCAAAGCACATCTTCCCTTTTGAGAAATCGACCGTAGTGCCCGGATAATTTGAAGCGATAACATTCGTGCCCGTGAGACGGGAAAAGACAACGCTCTTCCCGACATTCGGGTTTCCCATCAGCACGATTTTTTTCATTCCGGAACACCAGTGATGATATGATCTGCCATCCTGCGACCGATAGTGATCTCCCTCCCATCAACCTCAACAACTATCGGTCCGTTGAACGGGTGTTTTGCCACGAGCCGTATGGTTTTTTGCTCCCGGATCCCGATGCCCCTCATCTTATTCTGGAACCAGTGCCCGCCCTCCAGCCATAGAATTACCGCAGTGTTTCCTGTTTCAAGAGAGGTGACCGGTTGTTCCATGAGGTTCACTTTAGGTATACCTAATACTGTACAAACTGCCTGAATAAATATGGAACGGTTCGGATCTGGTATTTTTCATGGGAAAATTTCCTGGAATATATCCAGATTCCCTGTCGGTCAGAATCCCACAACATTTTTTTCATCTGTGCCAGCACATCGAAAACTATCGTTCAAAAAGTGATGGGGATAACAAATAGCGGGAATTTTCTCCCCGCGGTGAAAACCTTATTATTTCCTGAAATAATAAAAGAGTCCCCGTTCCTCTTTTTTTACCTGGAGGTCGTGTGTAGCTGTCATTTTCCGCAATATCTTCGCAACCTCCATTGTGTGAAGGCCGGTTACAGAGACGATGTCGGCAACCGTCCCAATCACAGATGGCTGAGGGGAGAACCCGTTAATTATTCTCGTCATTTCCCCTGGATTTTTCCCAATGCCTCGGCTGCTTTCCCCCGCGTTATGTCATCCTCATCATTCAATGCCATCCTGAGTGCGTCTACTGCCGTTTCTGATTTTATTTCACCTAGTGCCCATGCAGCCCCATGTCTGACATAGACATGGTTGTCTTTCAGGGCACGAATAAGCGGTTCAAGAGCCTTTTCCGATTTGCGGTGTCCAAGGGCCCCGGCTGCGGAAGAACGGACAATTTCATCAGGATCTTTAAGTTCCTGAATGAGTTGTTCAACGGATTTTTCTGCGGGATTATCTGAAGGTACGGTCGTATCCGCACGGGCAGGCTCGATTCTCTCGTGAACCGATATTTTTGACTTCTTTTTACTTTTTGAGACCATAATATGTCACCACCTTTTTGCTGGAACTTCTCAGATATAACGGATATCAGGAGATAGTACGGAAATTTTTTAGGTAATTCGTGCGTATTTGAACGGTCATATCTGGGCAGAGCATGGGGATATGTATCAAAGCTCTATTTAGAGATTTGCAGCTCACGGATTAATGCAAAGAAGCTTTGAAACGGATGGAAATATTCCGGATGTGCCTTGGCCAGGCTGGTACTGGCCCGGTTGTTGACCGGGTGACAGCTCAGAAGGTGGTGGGGATAATTACGGGGATGTGAAGGTGAGACGACCCCCTCCTCATTTATTCCTCATCGAAGAGACCTGGAATTCGAGGGTGTGGGACCTAAGGGAAAATAAGCCCATTTCGGGCTCCTTTATCCCTCCAGACATCCCAACCAATACCAGAAAACCCCGTAAAACCGCCCTTATCTTTTCCTGTGGAGTATAGGCCCTCTAATCGTCCTGTTTGGCAAAATACGGCTAATTTACACCTCACCTAATGGCTCGTAAGGCCTTTTAATTCGAGCTTTTTTTGCCCCATATTTTAGGATTTAAAATCCCATAAAGGCCGCCAGAACACCACTATGAAGGTTATTTTTTTACAAGGAAAAGTACCAAAAAAAAGTAGAGCAGGGTACCTACCCCTCTTTCCTCAGCACAGCTGCACGGTTCACGAAAAATAACCGCCTCTCGACAAGCTGTAACCCTGCTTCCTGAGCCAGCGAAAGTGTATGCCGGAATTCCTTACCAGAAACAATGATGGGGGGTTCCGAGATGAAGAGCAGACCTCCGGGCACAAGCAGGGTCGAGATTTCCCAAAATAGCTTTGCTGCATCAGGAACTTCGTGAACGACAAAGATCGTGAAAGCAACATTGATCTTCCCGTCATGCTCTGGAGAGAGGGCGAGGGAATCCGGATCGCACCGGTGTATTTTGATCCGCGGCAGCAAACCCTCCGGCCCCAATTTCTCCCGCAGCATGCGGAGCATCTCCTCCTGCACGTCGACGGCGAGCACCATACCGGTATCACCGACCCTCTTTGCAAACTCCCGGGTAAAGAACCCCGGCCCACAGCCGAAATCAAGGACCCGGTTGCCGGGTTTCACGTACCGTTCCGCAAGCTGGTCAGGTCGGTAGAGGAATCGCCGCAATCGGGAATCCAGATGTGCAGCCCGTTCTGCGGAAAAAACGTTGTGGCGGGGATTTCCGGAATGGGCAGTTGAGCCAGACGGTATCTTGCCGGGAGTCATACGGGGAATATTGGAAAAAAAGAAGCAAATAGTTTTGGGAACACATGGGCACAAAAAAAAGACGACCAGTAATCTGATGAGGAAGCGGTAGAACCGGTAAAAAAGATGAAGCCCCGTACCTGTCGATGAGAGAAAAGCGATTCAATATATTGATCTTCGTTAAAAAAATTCTGTCTGCCTGGAACCTAATTTTTAATAATTCTGTCACAATGTTAGATGTGATATGGAAAGTTCAAAGATTGACCACATTCCTGATTCAGTAAAATATATCGGATGTTGTGGCGCGTATTGCAGGACATGCCGGGCATTTATTGAAGGTTTCTGTAAAGGCTGTAAGTTAGGATATGAAAATGGAAAGAGAAATATTGACAATGCCAGATGTAAAATCAAACTGTGTTGTTTCAGGGAACGCAAATTTGAAACATGTGCTGATTGTGCTGATTTTAATTCCTGCATGATTATTTCCAGACTCTATGAAAAAAAAGGTTACAAATACAGAAAATATAAGGAATCTAATGATTTCATAAGAAAAAATGGATACGCTGCATTTTTCAAATCAGCTGATATGTGGAAGGGACCCTATGGAAAACTGAAGGAGGACTAAATTAATTCAGGGACATCCACATACATGCACCCAGACATGCATCTTTTTTTTGTCTGGGAAAAGTAAAATTTTTAAAAAAAATCCTGAATATAAAAAAAAAGGTGATTATCAACAATCAGCACTCTCATATTTCCCTTAAAAATCTGAAACGGAAGTTAAAGATCAGATTACCTGAAAAGACAAGCCTCTCGCAAAAGCAGGTGCGAAAACAAAAAAAATCTGTGTGAAACGGTTGGCGGCATGCAGCCTGGAACAATACACAGAGATATAATGGTTCTGGTGACGGGAAGATCGGTCGGGACTGTTCGTCGCTATGGCCGGGCTGGTGCTGGTACGGGTTGTGGACCCGGTGACCCCCCGGTAGGTAGTGGGGATGATAGTAGGAATGGAAGGGTGAAAAATGAAAAACTGTGTTTTAGAGGGTTATCTTTTTCATGATATTCTCAAATCTTGTGTTGCTGATTGGATGAGGACTGATTATCTCGCCATTATACACGATGCAGAATGTCCCGAATGCACACGGGGATTCCTGAGCGGCAGCTGCGTTTTCCAGATCGATAAGCCGGGGGGTTATGCCAAACTTTTTCTTTGCGGTCTCCATGATGGCAATAACGTTCTTCTCGGAATACGGGCACTGGGCTGAGCGCAGGATGGTTAAACCGTCTGCATATTTCTCCGGGTTCTTTGCCAAAGAGGGTTTGAATTTCGGATCAGATGCATCCTGGTTGAATTTCAGGACAAGCAGTTCAAAATCGGGAGCTGCCTTGTCCGTTACAGCAAAACCTTTTTTTAAAAAAATATCTTTTTTCGCCATGAACGGGCCTTTCCTTGTTACTACGGCAACGCCATGCATCTGTGCCAGTTTTGCTTCGGCAATACATATGTCGATCAGGGACGATGCATATCCCTTTCCTTTGAATTTGTTCTTAAATCCCACAAAGATACAATGAATGAACATATAGCCGTCCGCATCCACAGGGCGGTGAGCATAGTTTCCCGGGATATATTCGATCATACCCTGGTAACCGGCGCTCTGAGAAAAAAGGACTTTTATCCGCAATCCTTTCGGATAATACGCGTTGAACCAGTTGATTTTTTTTCTGAGTTCCGCATGCTTCCTGATATCCTTGTACCCGCACACACCATAATCGGCAATATTTTCCGGGGTGAGATCAATGATTTCAGTATCGCACATGGTATATTTTCTGGTATGTGGATTTAATAAAAGATCCCTGCTGCAGGGAGCATCCCGGTTTACCCATGGTGTTTGCGAATGATTGCTGCCAGCTGGTTAAAAAAGATCGGCCGGATCTCTTCAATAATCAATGCTTCCGCGAGGGAGATCATCCCGCTGTCTTTGGTTTTAAGCCGATCGGGCTCCAGTTGGATACAGTAGGTGTTGACCGTCTGCTCCCAAAACCAGTCAGCTCTGCCGAATTGGATGTAATCCGGCCTTACATCTGCCAGCTCAGTGAATGTTTCCATTATTAACCGGTTGGATGAAGTTCTTTAATAATGGTTATCAGCTCATCCATTGGACCATGGCAGAGAATGTGTTGAATTGGTGCTATCCATATTGTGGACCAAATGACAGCTTTATGTACCTGTGGAGATTATTACAGGGATAGGAATGTAAACCACTATTCATCACACGTTGGATGGACCTGGAATTACAGGGTCCGTCCCCTGAGGTGAAATAAGCCCAAATCGGGCTCCGTTTCCCCTCCTTCAACACCAGACAATTCCGGAAATCTCTGAATTATGCTCCTTTTCGGTTCGTATGGAGAATATGCCCAATAATCGCCCTGTTTGCCGAAATACGACTGAATTATACCCCACCTAATGGTCAATAAAGGCCTTTAAATTGAGCTGAATCTTACCCCCTATTTTGGTACATAAAACTCCAGAAACGCCTCCAGAACACCAATATGAAGGTCATTTTTCCGGAGAACTGAAAAACAGGCTTGTATATACATACATTTTCATCATTGGTAATTACACCTTTTTTTTCAACCTTAGCGGGAAGGCGGTTCAGGCAAAGCCTGTAGGAATGCCTTCTCTTTAAAGCCAGATTAACCTTCGTAAAAAGACATACCCTGATAAGGGCTCAGAACTATACGGGGAACGATTGGTTTCCCGTTGATATATCTGGAGTGCCGGTCAAAAGGTTTGGTGTTTGAGGAGGTGCCGGGGGAGGTATGGGAACGACTCTTTGGCCTGTTGCAGAGAAACGGATAAAATCCGGCACACCATTCTGATCCGCTTAAAACAAGAGCCATGCCAGTATCCAAAGATTGAAAGATTCTGCTGGCATAAGAATTTCTGTTGGGTAAATGCATGAAACAGGCACGCATAGTCAAGCCCGGTGATCCGGCAAAGAATTTCTCGTTAAAAGACCAGAACGACAAGACATTTGGTCTCTACGAACAGACAGGGAAATACACGCTTCTCTCCTTCCATCCTCTGGCATGGACGGATTTCTGCGCTGCACAGATGAAATCACTCGAAGATAATCACGAGGTGCTGAAATCGCTTGACTGCATACCGGTAGGTATCAGCGTTGACTCGAGACCGTGCAAGCGGGCATGGGCAGAAAGCCTTTCGATCATGCGCACCCCGCTGCTGTGTGATTTCTGGCCACAGGGAGTTGTTGCACAGAAATACGGGCTCTTCCGGGAAGAGAACGGGTTTTCCGAGCGGGCAAATGTGATCGTGGACAAAAACCAGACGGTTATATTTGTGAAGGTGTATCCCGTACACTCCATACCGGACATCAGCGAGGTAATCGGGTTTCTCGGGCAGCAGTCGAAATGACGACAGATTTTTAAAAAGGAAATTCATAAAGGGAGCGGAATTGAGCAGGGATAGTTTTTTTGGCCACCGGCACTATCATGTCCAATAATTTTGATCTAATAATAACATTCTCTTATCCCCCGCAAGCCCGTGGTCGTATCAGGAAGGTTTTTACTTCAGGATACAACAGATAGTGTAAATAGTGGTGACATCATGGACCCGGTAAAAATCCCCAAAATGCCAAAAGCGGAGTATGACTCCCTCATCAAGCGCCAGAATGTATCACGGATTGCTTTTTGTGCGGGTGGAGCCCCCTACATAGCACCATTTATGTACGTTTTTGACGGGAAGTACCTGTATTTTCTCTCAACAAAATATGGCAGGAAGATTGAGTATTTCAGAAGTAATCCCCGGATCTCTGTCGAGATCGAGGAATATGCACCCGATCTCTCCTCCTTTACCTTTGTGAGCCTGCAGGGTTCCCTGGAAGAGGTGCAGACACCCGCACAGAAAAAGAAGGTCCGGGAGCTCTTTGTCGAAATGATCAGGAGCAGGAAGCTCTCGATGCGGGTGCTGAGTGCTTTCGGTCATTCTCCTGTCGATCCCCCGGAAGCAATCGTCAACGAGGAACGATCGATGGTCTGGAAACTGGTGGGCGTGAAAGATATTGTTGCGCTGAAAAACGGGTAAGGTTCGGTAGTAATCCAAAAAACCCTGATTCACCTTCAGGATTCTTTTTTTTATTTCAACTATTGGCAGGAAACCCTCATTTATTACCTGCACCGTCCCATTGGGCAGTATGCGTAAAGTTCTTCTGGTGGCTTCTGCCATGGCGATTATTCTGGTGCTGGCCCTGCTCCTCACCCAGTCCTCTGCTGAAACCATCCCCTATAGTATCAAAGGAACGTCCGGCGAGATCGAGTTCCGGCAGTACCCTTCGCTGGTTCTCGCAACAACAGATAACTCACCAAACGATGCCGGTTTCAACCTGCTCTTTGCCTACATCTCCGGCAGCAACAAAGCCCGAGATAAAATCCCGATGACCGCTCCCGTAATAACCTCACAAAAGATCCCGATGACCTCTCCGGTAGTTTCCAATGCTACGTCCATGTCGTTTGTGATGCCCGCAGGAAAAACGCGTGAGGAGACCCCCGATCCGCTGGACAGCCGGGTACGGATCGTGACGCTGCCGGAACGGGAGATTGCCGTTATCCGGTTTTCGGGATATGCCTCCCCACAAGAGGTGGATGCGGTAACGTCAAGGTTGCAGGACGGGCTGAAAAAGGGCGGGATTGAGACTGAGGGCCAGCCGTTTCTGATGCGGTATGATACCCCGTGGATGCCCGGTTTTTTGAGGCGGAATGAGGTGGCAATAGAGATCCGGCGGTAGCGGTCCGTCGTTCACACCGGTTCTCCGGCCTTTATATTCCCAGGCATTCAGGTAAAAAAATTTAAGGGACCATGAATGATTTGTCAGACCTCCATGGGAGCTCCTCATGCCAGGTTATGCCCTGTTAACAACCCTTATCACCCATCCCGTTCACAGATTCAAGATAACCATACGGAAATCCTGAGACCATGAAACCGTTCCTGCCCGCACTTGCCTGCCTTCTCGTCCTGTTCCTGGCCATTGCCCCGGTACAGGCAGAAAACCCAACCGTCATCGTTGCCGACTACACCATCTCGCCCTCGGTCCTGCAACCGGGCGATGTCGGGACCATCACGGCGGTTATCAAGAATACCGCCACGATAGCAAATATCAGGGAAAATATCCAGTCTGCCGGTTCTGAAACAATAAAAAGCACGGATATTAATGTAAATATCGAGAGTGTCCAGCTGGAATCTAAAGATGTGGAAGTTGTTTCCGGAAACTATAAACAGGTGGGAGAAATAGGGCCGGGGCAGTCCATCCCCATCACGTTCCTGATCCGGGCACCGGCACAGGACGGCATTTATTTCCCGGAGATATGGATTGACGTGACGGGAGGCGAGAGTGTCCGCCAACCGATTCCGGTTAATGTCAATACCCAGATTGCCATCCTGAAAAAACCTGCAATAACCGTATCAAAAACGATACCGGATAGTGTGAATCCCGGCGATGATTTCCCGGTGCGTGTCATCCTTGAAAACAACGGGCTTTCCGGTGCAGATGAAATTGTTATCTCTGTGAATTCAAGTACGAGCACCATTGCTCCCAAAACTGCCAACAACTATCACTTTAACCGCCTTTCAAAGGGAGAGAAGGTAATCCTTGATATGAATTTTGCCACCGATAAAAATGCCCCTCTTGGCCTGAGCCCCGTTACCCTGACAATCAGGTTTGCCAATGCAGATGGCTCCTATACTACACAGACAGAAACACTGGGAATCCCAATTAAGGGGAAGGCAACTATTGGCATTGCATCACTTTCAACGGATCCGGAGCAGATAAAAAAAGGAGACCCGGTGAATCTCATCATCCGCCTGGAAAATACCGGCACTGATAATGCAAATTCTGTCAAGGCAAGCATCGATCTTCCCATGAGCGGCGGCAAGGAAGCCTACGTGGGAAAAATCGAGCCGAATAACGATGCCCCTGCAGTATTTTCCCTGCAGGCCGGGGATTTCGGGAATTATGCCTACAACCTCACGGTTGAATACCAGGATGATTACGGCATGCATACGAAGACCGAGCGTCTCACGATGACCGTCCTTGACGGCAATGGAACCTGGCTCCTCATTACTGTTCTCCTTCTTTTAGTGGCAGCTGGTGGGGCAGGGTACTGGTATTTTATTCTCCGTAAAAAGGGAACCAGCGATGCTTGAGGAAGAGCAGGTTGCTTTTTTCCTCGCATCGCGCCTTATTACCCGGGGAAATAAGGGGACCCTCCTGTTAACCATCATGATTATCGCGATGGTCTTTGTCAACCTTATCTTCCTCCCTTCCATTATTGCCGGCATTGTGGTGCTCTTCAACCAGCAGAATATTGATTACAGTTACGGGAACCTGGTCATCGAGCCCCGTGAGGACCAGCTGCTCATCACCCGTGTCGGGGAACTCCAGCAGAAGATCAACCGGGTTCCCGGGGTTGTTGCAAGTACTCCACGGTATTCCGGTGCAGCAACCATTGTCAGCAAGGGAAAATCCACGACACCGCTCCTGATCGCGATCAACCCCGATGATGAAAAACAGGTGCTGAAGATCCATACCGGAATTGCCAGCGGGGATTACCTGAACGATGGCGATACCGGGCAGATACTGATAGGCACCACCCTTGCCGGCAACAAAGACCAGACAGTGGACAGAACGCCAACGCTCGGGGGTGTGGACGTGGGAAAGACGGTTGAGGTCACCTTCAGGAACGGGGTAACCCGGCAGTACCGCATCAAGGGAATCATTGCATCCGGACAGTTCAGTGTCGACTCCAGTGCCTTCATCACGAGAAAGGAACTGGATTCTGTACTGGGTACAACGGATACAGCAAACCAGATCCTGGTGAGGACGCAGACAACCGGCAAAGAGGAGGCCATGCGCATCACCCTGATGCAGTACGGGATCCAGGAAAAGATCTGGACCTGGCAGGACAAATCCGCTGATTTTTTAAAATCCATCGTCGGCAGCTTTGACATCATTAACGTCATCAGCACGATCGTCAGCCTTGTCATCGCGGTGGTGGTCATCTTCATTGTCATCTTCATCAATACCGTGTACCGCAGAAAGCAGATAGGGATCCTGCAGGCAATCGGGATTGACCGGTCGATCATCATCAAGTCCTACATTTTCCAGGCGCTGTTCATCTTTGCCAGCGGCACCCTTGCGGGATGCGCCCTGCTCTTTGTGCTGCTCCAGTACCTCACCGCTTCGCCGCTGGTGTTTCCCGGAGGACCGGTGGCCCCGGTTCTTGAACCGATGCTGCTCTTCCGGGCAATTGCCAGCCTGTTTATTGTATCGCTGATTGCCGGCTTCCTGCCATCGTGGCTGACCACCCGGGAGGATCTCCTCTCGGCAATAAGGGGGTAACATGATCATCGGCAGCAACCTTGCAAAGATTTACGGCAAAGGCAGTGTCGAGGTCCGGGCACTGGACGGCGTGGACATCAGTATCCGGAAAGGGGAATTCGTGGGTATTACCGGTGCGAGCGGCAGTGGCAAGTCGACCCTGCTCCACCTGCTCGGGCTCCTTGACCGCCCGACATCCGGTAGTCTCATTATCGATGGCGTTGAAGTCGCATCCTTAAACGAGCGGCAGCGGACGCTCTTCCGCTTAAACCGGCTCGGGTATGTCTTCCAGGACTATGCCCTCGTCCCCGAACTGACTGCGGAGGAGAACATCTATCTCCCGTCCAAGGTGCGGGGCATGACCGTGAAGGAATGCACCCGGGCCTGCCGGGACATCCTCGGCCTTGTCGGGCTTAAGGACCGGGTCAGCTTTCTGCCCGGAGAGATGTCCGGCGGAGAGCAGCAGCGGGTTGCCATTGCCCGGGCACTCATCAACAACCCCGCCATCCTCCTTGCCGATGAGCCGTGCGCAAACCTGGACACCCGTAACTCTACCGTGATCCTTGAGCTGATCAGGAAACTGAACAAAGAACTGGACCAGACCGTGGTCATGGTCTCGCACGAGGAGTGGCACCAGAAATATTTCGACCGGGTCGTCGTTATGCAGGACGGGAAGATCGTGAGCGGCGGGGAATAAGGCCAGACCTTTCGGGAGCGGGGGCATGCCCGGTTGCAACACATCCCTCACCAGAGAGCTTGCATTTTTTGCGGTATTTCTTTGCGTTTCTCGAAAAAATCAAAAGGATATAAGCAAACCAAGATATATCCATCACAAACCCTCTAATCCCTCGTTTACCAATAACCAAGGAGAATGGATGTTTTCAATCCTCTACAGCGACGATGACCCAGGTCTTTTGGATATCGGCAAGCTCTTTTCATAGGGAGGGGAAGTCGCGCTCTTCGGTACCGGTCGAGAACCAGACAAATCACCCGGTCTTCCTGCCGATTTCCTGAAGATATTCGCCCATAGGTATTTATGATGTCCTTTGTCACCGTGAATTTCCACGAAGATCCCCGAATCCCTGATGATGAAATTTACCCAAAGCACCATGTATAACAAAAGTATCTATGGTATAGTACTGGTGTGTTTCATTGAACTTCAGTAATTATCCAACCGTTCCAACTGTGGTGTTGTACTACATCGATATAGTACCAATGACCGGAAAAATGGGATACACATGTACCGTGCAGGAGTGGTGCCGGTGATTACCCGTATCGATCCCGAGCGTGTCCGGATTCTCAATGATGCCAGAGTTCGAACCGGGGAGTATGTCTTATACTGGATGCAGTCCTCGCATCGCACGGAAGAGAACCCGGCACTCCGGTATGCAATTGAACGGGCAGATCAGGCCCACCTCCCGCTGATCGTCTATTTCGGGCTCTGGCAGTCCTACCCGGAATCCAACCTCCGTCACTTCCGGTTCATGCTGGAAGGCCTCGCTGAAGTCGGACACTCACTAGAGTCCCTTGGAATCCGGTTCGTGCTCATGAATGAGCCCCCGGAAAAAGGCGCCTGTGCATTGGGGAAGAACGCGGCAGTCGTGATTGTCGACCGGGGCTACCTCCGGCAGCAGCAATCATGGTACCGTTCCGCTGCTGAACAGTGCCGCTGCCCGCTCGTGCAGGTCGAGGGAAACGTGGTAGTGCCAGTTGAATTGGCATCCCCAAAAGAAGAGTATTCGGCAGCTACATTCCGCCCTAAAATCACCCGCCAGCTGGACCGGTTTCTGCATCCTTGTGATGCAATCAGTCCGCAACATTCTTCCCTCTCGCTTGACCTCCCCTCGCTTGTTGCTGAAACAACCGATGCACTTCTATCCAGGCTCACCCTTGACAGCACGGTTCCTGCTTCGGAATTGTTTACGGGAGGACCAGCGGAAGCGAACCGGCGGTTTGAGGAGTTCCTGCAACATCGACTGGAAGGGTTTACCCAGAACCGCAATGATCCCGGGGGGGATGGGGGTTCGGACATGAGCCCGTACCTCCATTTTGGTCAGGTATCACCGGTGACACTAGCTCTTCTCGCACAGGAACATGACAGGAACAATACTCCAGCCTTTCTCGAAGAGCTGATCGTGCGCCGGGAACTTGCTGTAAATTTTGTCCGGTATAATGATCACTATGATTCCTTCGCATCACTTCCTTCCTGGGCACAGAAAACGCTGGCACTGCATCAGGTTGACCAGCGAGAGTATGGGTATTCGCTCAATGAACTCGAGCGGGCTGCAACACACGATCCGTACTGGAATGCTGCCCAGCGGGAAATGATGAAGACAGGAAAGATGCAGGGCTACATGCGGATGTACTGGGGCAAGAAGATCCTCGAATGGAGTAGAACACCGCAGGACGCTTACTCAGCTGCCCTGCATCTCAATAATAAATATGAGATAGACGGACGGGATCCCAACGGATACGCCGGGGTTGCCTGGTGCTTTGGCAAACATGATCGCCCGTGGGGGGAACGCCCGGTCTTCGGCATGGTACGGTATATGAATGCGCAGGGACTCACGCGAAAATTTTCCATGGATCGGTATCTCGAAAGGGTCGGGCAGGTACAGTGAAGACCGATTGATAGTATTGTCTAAGCGGGAACTCGGATGAAACCGGTGCTGCCCCTCCCAGAAAAATAAACAGTTCATGCCATTACCGGGTTTCTTTGGTTTCCTTTCGCCAGAGGGAGACTGCACCATATCTGAACATGCCCCGGTTGAGGTGAGCTAATTTTCTGCTTTTGCGATTATCGGGGCCCGTTTCTCTTCCGGCATGCGGGTCAGATACGTAATGAAGGGGGCTATCCGCGGATTATGCTCAAATATATCGCGGGGGACATACAGGAAACGCCAGTAGAGGGTATCCCAGAGATCACACCATGGACCTTCCTGGTAATTACTCATCTTCAGCACATACCGGGAACCGGATATGGAACCTGGAAAAAGGAAAGTACTGAAAATTACTTGACAGATGGTGGGACCCCCTGGCAAAAAAACAATACAATAAAAGATGAACTGTACCTTCCGCTATTTCAGGAAACATACCACCGTATTTCAGATACAAATATTCCCAATGTGCAGGTTCCAACCATGAATATAACATTGTATACTGCACAGAAAGTATCAGAGATTCAGGGTTCTCATCCCTTATCCGGAAAAAAAGATTTTGGTGATCAATATGTCCATTGAAAATATAAATGAAACCACTGTCTTTTCCATTGACGATCAGAATATCTGGGTAAAGGATAATGACGGGCATGAAATAAATTCAATGAATAAACTGGAAGAAGGGCGGCTTTTAAATCCAATCCTTTTTGACATGATTACAGTGGGTGAGATGCGGCAGGGGAATGTCGTTTTCGCAGTTTCTGGAAATTCGCATTCCTAAACGCTGTTACTTTTCGATAGCGAGGGTGTTACGGTTTCCAATATCATTGAACTTGAAAGTATTCAGACCGTGGAAAAATAATCAATGGATCCTGAAAACGGGAATACATTCGAATCTCTTCCTTTTTATCAGCATTAATCGTGCATTCATGGCTGCATGCCAGAAGTATTCTTGAAAAAATCACGGCTCTGCCCGAATCCCTATCTTATTAAATATGACCGTGGCAATTCTAGTTTTGATTAACCATGGCGAAAAAAACCCTCACAACAGACCAGGGGATTCCGGTTGCGGACAACCAGAGATCCCTCACGACCAGGCAGCGTTGCCCTGTCGTTCTTCAGGATGTCCACCTGATCGAAAAACAGGAGACGACATTATGAATGACGACAGCAAGAGCCCGGTAACGGGTGGGGCAAACAAACAAGTAACCGGCCGGGGCAGGTCCAACCAGGACTGGTGGCCAAACCAGTTGAACCTGAAGGTTCTTCACCAGCACTCTCCCCTGGCGAGTCCGATGGGCGAGGAGTTCAACTATGCTGAGGAATTCAAAAAACTCGACCTGGCGGCCGTGAAGAAGGATCTACAGGCGCTGATGACGAGCTCGCAGAACTGGTGGCCGGCGGACTTCGGCCACTACGGGCCTTTGCTCATCCGCATGGCATGGCACAGCGCCGGCACGTACCGCACCGGTGACGGTCGCGGTGGTGCCGGTTCCGCCCAGCAGCGCTTTCCGCCCCTCAACAGCTGGCCCGACAACGTGAACCTCGACAAGGCGCGGCGGTTGCTCTGGCCAATCAAGCAGAAGTATGGCAGGAAGATCTCATGGGCCGACCTAATGATACTTGCAGGCAACGTCGCCCTGGAGTCGATGGGATTTCGGACTTTCGGCTTTGCCGGAGGTCGTAAGGATGCCTGGGAGCCGGAAGAAAGCGTGTACTGGGGTTCTGAGAACATGTGGCTGGAAGACAAACGCTACTCCGGCGAACGGAACCTTGAAAATCCCCTCGCTGCCGTGCAGATGGGGCTGATCTACGTCAATCCGGAAGGCCCCAACGGCAACCCGGACCCGGTCGCGGCGGCAAAGGATATCCGCGAGACGTTCGCCCGCATGGCCATGAACGACGAAGAGACGGTTGCGCTCATCGCCGGTGGTCACACATTCGGCAAAACCCACGGCGCCGGCCCTGCGTCCCATGTGGGACCTGAGCCCGAGGCGGCGGGCATCGAAGAGCAGGGCCTCGGCTGGAAGAGCAACTTCGGCACCGGCAAAGGCGGTGACACGATCAGCAGCGGCCTGGAGGTCACCTGGACCAACACGCCAACGAAGTGGAGCAATAACTTCTTCCGGATCCTTTTCAGTTATGAATGGGAACTGACGAAGAGTCCGGCCGGTGCGCACCAGTGGAAACCGAAGGGCGACGCAGGCGCCGGCACGATTCCGGATGCCCACGACCCGAAGAAGCGTCATGCTCCAACCATGCTGACCACTGACCTGTCCTTAAGGTTCGACCCTGCCTACGAAAAAATTTCACGGCGCTTCTACGAGCACCCGGACCAGCTCGCGGACGCGTTCGCCAGGGCATGGTTCAAGCTGACGCATCGCGACATGGGCCCACGTACACGCTATCTCGGCAGTGAGGTTCCCAAAGAAGAGCTCATCTGGCAGGATCCCATCCCGGCCGTCAACCACAAGCTGGTCGATGCAAAGGACATCACCGCGCTCAAGAAGAAGATCCTGACTTCGGGGCTGTCCGTGTCCGAACTGGTCTCGATCGCCTGGGCATCGGCATCCACCTTCCGCGGCTCCGATAAGCGCGGCGGTGCCAACGGTGCACGGATCCGCCTCTCCCCGCAGAAGGATTGGGAGGTTAACGAGCCAGCCCGGCTGGCGAAGGTTCTTAATACGCTGGAGGGCATCCAGGGCGAATTCAACAAGGCGCAGAAAGGAGGCAAGAAGGTCTCGCTGGCTGACCTGATTGTCCTTGCCGGCTGTGCAGGTATCGAACAGGCTGCGAAGAATGCCGGTCATACGGTTAAGGCCCCCTTCACGCCGGGACGCATGGACACCACACAGGAGCAGACCGATGTGTCATCCTTTGCCGTACTCGAGCCCAGGGCTGACGGCTTCCGCAACTACCAGAAGGCACGCTATGCCGCATCGGCCGAGGAGTTGCTGGTCGACAAGGCGCAATTGCTGACCCTGACCGCACCCGAGATGACGGTGCTCCTGGGTGGCATGCGTGTGCTGAACACCAACGTCGGCGGATCAAAGCACGGCGTCTTCACGAAGCGCTCGGAGGCACTCAGCAATGACTTCTTCGTGAACCTGCTTGACATGGGCACGGAGTGGAAGCCGGTATCGAAAGACGCCGACGTGTTCGAGGGACGCGATCGCAAAACGGGCGAAGTCCGGTGGACCGGCACGCGTGTCGATCTCATCTTCGGTTCGAACGCCCAGCTCCGGACCCTGGCCGAGGTCTATGCAAGCGCGGATGGGCAGGAGAAGTTTGTCCAGGACTTCGTGGCAGCCTGGACCAAAGTGATGAACCTTGATCGCTTCGATATCGCCAGATCGTAACAAAAACGTCTTCAATGGTGGAGAACCTCACAAAGGAGGACAAGGAACACGGCCAGAGGGTGGTAAAAGGGCTGAAACTTTTAACGGTGTAGGGAACGTGCCGCGTATCATCTCGTGGAACATCACGCTCAGGTGTCCCCTGAAGTGTTCCCACTGTTACGTGGACGCAGGCGTTGAGGAGGCAGACGGTGTGCTCTCCACAGAAGAGGCATTTTCCGTCATCGACCAGATACGGGCCACCGGCAAACCGGTTGTCGTACTGAGCGGAGGCGAACCGCTCCTCCGGAAAGACATCTATGAAATCGCACGCTATGGAACGGAGCAGGGACTCCGGATGGTCATGGGTACCAGCGGGTACTTTATCGACCATGATACTGCGATAAAATTACGGAATGCAGGAATCCGGGCTGTCGCCATCAGCCTGGATTCAAAAGATGCAGCCACACACGATTCGTTCCGTGGTCTGGACGGTGTATGGGAGCGAGCCGTGCAGGCCATCGGGTACTGCCGCAATGCAGGAATCGGAGTCCAGATCAACATGTCGGTGATGCGGTCTGCCATAAGCAACATCGGAGATGTGATAGAACTCGGGACTTCCCTTGGTGTCCGTGATTACCAGCTCTTCTTCCCGGTCCCCACGGGCAGGGCCCGGCATATCGAGCCCCGCAGCCCGGAAGAATACGAGGAACTGATCCGGCAGATCCTTATCCGGTATCGTGACAGCGATCTCAATATCCGCCCGACCTGTGCGCCGCAGTTCCGCAGGATCGCCGATGGGCTTGGTATCACCAATCCTGCATGGGGACGCGGCTGCCTTGCCGGCATCACCTACTGCCGGATATTTGCCAACGGTGATGTGACACCATGCCCGTACCTGCCGGTGAGTGCCGGCAATGTGCGAACGACGCCATTCTCAGAGATCTGGAACAATTCCCCGCTCTTTATCGCACTTCGCGATCCAGATAACCTAACCGGGAAGTGCGGGCGGTGTGATTTCAAAACGATTTGTGGCGGGTGCAGGGCCCGGGCATACCGGCTGGAAGATGCCGCCTCTCCGCTCTGGTGCGACGGCCTTGCAACGCCGGATACGCTCAAAGGTGAGTGCTGCGGAGAAGATCCGTGGTGCCCTTACGAACCCGGGGGGACTGCGATATGACGAATCATGCTCCGCTAGACGAGACGGATCTGGCCATACTCAATGCCCTGCAGGATGATCTACCACTCGTATCCCGGCCATGGAATGCAATTGCTGAGCGGCTGGGAATTACCGAAGCAGAGATACTCAGCCGCATGAAAAATCTGGAAAAATCGGGAATTATCCGTGGTATATCCCCGGTTCTTGAATCCCGGCATCTCGGGCTGCATGCCGCGACTCTGGTTGCCCTCCATGCACCCGCGGAGAAAGTGCACGAGGTTGCGGCTATCATCAGCAGCTATCCGGAAGTGTCGCACAATTTCCAGCGGGACCATTACTATTCCCTCTGGTTCACGATTGCTGCGAAGAATGAAAAAGGAATCCAAAAGGTGCTGGATGAGATCCTGCAAAGGACGGGGATTCCAGACTCCGATGCCCTTGATTTGCCGACAGTAAAAAAGATCAAAATCGATGTGCGGTTCGCCTTTTTGCCTGTACAATCCGGAGAGAATGCATAATGGATCCGCTGGATGTTCAGCTGCTAACGGAACTGGAACGGGGACTCCTGTTTGTCCCGGCCCCGTTTGAAGAGATAGGAAAAAGACTGAGTATTAGTGGCGATGATGTAGTGGTCCGGATCCGGCACCTGAAAGAAGCAGGGGTTATCCGGAAATTCCGGGCCCGTATTGACCAGCGGAAGATTGGGATCACCGCGAATGCTGTCGTGGCATGGAAACCGGCAGAAGCCGGAGACAGGGATAGGGGAAAACTGCTGGCGGCTTTTCCCCAGGTGACACATTGCTATGAACGCAAACCGGTACCGGGAAGATGGGAGTACACACTATATACTGTCCACCACGGGTACAGCAGAGAACAGGTGCTTGACGAAGTGAAGGTTGTTGCCGAAACGATCCAGTGTCCGGATTATGCCATCCTCTTCAGTACCCGCGAGTTCAAACGTGTGCCGAATGTGCGGATGCAGGAGAACGGAGGGAGCCCATGAACAGGATTACGCAATGCATGCACGGACGGGGAACGGTCAGCAGCGTAATGCGGCACCGGCATAAACCACAGACTGATGTGCCCAGTAACTATCTCGCGTTTTCCGAGAAGTATCGGCCGGTGGTCTTCTGGAATCTCACGCATCGTTGCAACCTGAGCTGCACTCATTGCTACAGTAAGTCAGGACCGGGACGTACAACGGAAGGAGAACTCACGACCACTGAAGTGCTGGGCGTTATCGATGATCTCGCGGATATGGGTATTCCGCTCATCCTGTTCACCGGTGGAGAGCCCCTGATGCGTGCTGATATATGGGACCTGGCACTGTATGCAAAAAACCGTGGTCTCAAAATGGCACTTAGTACCAATGGAACACTGATCACTCCCGAAATTGCCCGCAGGATCAAAGACAGCGGGATCGAATATGCCGGGATCTCGCTGGACGGTGCGAAGGCTGAGACGCATGACCGGTTCCGGAATTCTCCTGGTGCGTTTGAGCGGACGATCGGAGCATTCGCAGCCTGCAAGGAATCCGCGCTCCGGTGCGGAGTTCGGGTTACACTCACAAAGGAGAACTGCCGGGAACTTGAATCACTGGTTGATCTCTCACTCTCGCTCGGATCCTCCCGCTTCTGCCTGTACTGGCTTGTGCCGACAGGTCGGGGAAGTGATTCTTATACCCGGTTGCAACTGGACCGGGACGAGGTGATCGAAGCCCTCGGCATACTCTACCGGAAAGCCAAAGAGACCGATCCCACAACCATGGAGTTCCTCACGGTCGATGCCCCGCAGGACTGTATCCACCTGCTCGCTTCCATGGAAAAGGATGGATCAGAAGATCTTGCTGATGCCCGCGAGCTACTGGAATCATTAAAGGGGGGATGCAGTGCCGGGACCCGCGTAGCAAATATCGATGCACAGGGTAACGTATTTCCCTGCCAGTTCGCCCGCTCACCGGAATTCCTTGTAGGGAATGTCAGGGACCGGCCATTCAGTGAACTCTGGACGGATGGTACGAATCCTGTCCTCTCCCGGTTCCGGGAAAAACAAGCGAGGTTCGGGGGGCGCTGCGGGGTTTGTACCTATCGCGATCTCTGCGGCGGGGGGTGCCGGGTCAGGGCACATGCCGTAGAAGGGGATTTTCTGGCAGAAGATCCCTTCTGTTTTCTAGCGGGAGCTAGTGATTCTGACCCTGAGGTAAAATAAGCCCTATACAGGCTCTTTTTCCCTTCTTGAAATCACGGTCAATACCGGAAAACCCCAAAATTTCCTTCTTTTCTGTTCCTGTGGAGAATACGCTCAATAATTACTCTATTTATCAAAATACGGCTGATTCGCACCTCGCCTATCGGCCATTAGAAGCCTTTAAACCGAGCCGGTTTTTTGTCGCTTGATTTACCCCATCCGACATCCGGATGAGCCAACAGAACGTGAATATGAACGTCTGTATTTATTCATGCTTCATGGCAGTATACGGATTAAAGTTCCAATTTTTCATTTTTTAAAGTGATCTTTTATTACATACAAAAGATACTACAAAGTAGGTGGGAACTATGTTTGAAAAAGTGTTAGTTGCTTTGGATTTTTCCGCTTATTCACAGAAAATTCTTGATTGCATCAGCGAGATTCCCGGAATACAGGAGGTGGTGCTCCTGCATGTTGTAGATGCAACGCACCCTTCGAAACTGGGGTGGACACTCGAACCGTATATCGAAAATGCAAAGATCCTCATGACCGAGAAGAAAGAGGCTCTTGAGCATCTTGGTTTGAAGGTACACATAAGTGTCGAGCTTATAATGAATGTGATAACCCAAGGTAATGTTTCCACCGCAATTTTGGAAGCAGCTGAAACCCACAATGTATCGCTCATCGTCATGGGTGCCCGGGGCATTAATCCGATCCAGGAGCTCCTCCTGGGCAGTGTATCATCAACAGTCCTCCGGCAGGCAAAGACAAATGTCCTTGTCATGCACTTTAAACCCGTACTGGAAGATACTGATGCAACCTGTGACACATCCCACCAGAAACTATTTTCAAGATTATTAGTACCTACTGATTTTTCCCCGTCTGCAAGCGATGCAATATCTTTTATTAAGACTATTCCGTCGATTCAAGAAATCATTCTCCTGCATGTTGTCAACCGGGCCGAATCACAACCAGAGATTGAGGCAGCCAGTCAGGAATCCAAAACCCGGCTTGAGGAAATGAAAAAGGATCTCTTCGGTTCCGATATTGCCGTGAAATACCACATACGGGTGGGAGATCCGACTGAAATGACCCTTTCGGTTGCAAAGGAGGACAATGTATCCCTGATAGTGATGAGTGCATATGGAACGGACTGGTTCAGGGAGATGCTGGTTGGAAGCACAACCTTTACGGTGGTGAGAAGAACAAGAAAACCTATTCTGGTCATCCGCAGCGGGCAGGACAAGGAAAAACACTGGGTTTCAGAGCCGTCTTGAAGGAATAATAGAGCTGCCGGGAACGACAATGAGCAAGGGATTTGCTCGATTACCGGTATGCCTGAATCAGGTATTCCATGCGCTGGTTTACTTGTCGCAGGTATACATTAAATCCGGGGCTTTACACCAAAGCCTTCAGCACGGACACAGTCACCGAACGTGATATCCTCCTGATGCGGAATTTATGGTTATGAAGCAAATCGATAATACTATCACCATCGGATAAAGTCAACACATTCACCTACAATCTTATTGGCTGGAGAAAACGGGCTATTGACGAAAATATTGCCTTCCCCTTCATAAAAAAATCATAACTTATCTTTCCAGGACCTGTTTTTGACCGCAAGAAGCTCTGAAGCCACATTGAACCGCAGGTGTTACTCCATGGATACCGCCAAATGCGGTCGTGTTTAGCAGGGGAGTACAGATCTTAAAGTATTCAGATCTCCAGTATTGTCCCTCAAATGACTGAAAAATCCCTGAATAATCGTTAATTTTAATTAATAACAAAATTTTTAGGTTTCTTAATTTTACAAACTTATTAATAGTACTACCATTCAAAAGCTAATCCTGCAAGGAATTTACAGGATCATGAAGACTGGACAGACACATTGGCAGGATGATTACGGGTCGGATCCGGCTACCGAGTGCTGGATTGTTGTCAGTGTAAGCATTCTTTCAGCCCTCTTTTTCCTGGATGTCCTGACCACAGAGATTATTCTCTCTGGCGGGGGAGCGGAATACAACCCGTTTATGACAGGCATCGTTCAGAATCCCCTTGTTCATGCCCTGATAAAATTACTTCTTCTCGTCCTGGTAGTCCTCGTGTCAAGATATTGCGAGACTGCCGTGAATGGATCCAGCTTAAGAATATACATCGTCATTATCGGGTGGTACCTTTTCTGTGTTTGTAACAACCTCGGCTGGATCGTGAGTGGTGTGGGATTCTTTTAGATAGTCCTTCATTTGGTATCCGGGAGATTGACGGGTGATCCCCTCTTTAAGCGTGACAGATTTGTTGTGAATCGGATTATCGTATCGCACGGCCAGGGACACTCGGGCTGTATGGGAGTGTACTGGTTGCCTGGCTGGTCAAAGGGAGGGATGTAGTAAATGGCAGTGGCAATTATCTGTGCAGGATGGATTCTTGCACCAGTCCTCGTCCTTCTGACATCACAGGAAATTCTGGAAATTATCCTGTAAAAAGGGGACCCGGCACAGACTGTAATCATCACCGCTCCTTACCTGAATGCTTCCTTGCTTTTAGCTTCCTTGCTTTGAGAGATAAGGGCTCTGAGTTCGCGTGCCGCTGCTGATGTATCCCTGCTTCCGACTACCGCTGAGATCACTGCTACTCCATCCGCTCCTGCAGCGATAACATCACCCACATTGTCCGGTCTTATTCCCCCGATGGCGATGACGGGAATAGTAACATTCATTCGGATTTCCCGTAACAGATCAAGTCCGAGACCGGGTCCTGCATTATTTTTTGATCCCGTGGAAAAGAGCGGGCTTATGGCTATGTAGTCAGCTCCATCCTGTTCTGCCTTTAAAGCTTCATCGACAGACCCTACTGAGATCCCGATGATAAACCCGGGCGGTGCAATCTGCCGGGCAACATCGGCATGAATATCATCCTGCCCGAGGTGAACACCATCTGCCCGGCAGGCAAGTGCAATATCAAGACGATCATTGATTATGAATAATGTCCCGGTTTTCATCGTAATCGTGCGGAGAACCCGGCCGATCCTCAAGAGCTCCCGGCACCCGCACGCTTTATCCCTTAACTGGATAACATCTGCCCCACCGTCAATTGCCCGCCGTGCAATCTCAGCATGAGATAAAACTCCGGATATTGTTTCATCGGTGATGACATACAGATCGAAATTCATGCTACACAGTTATGGTATCCTTATCTTTGCGCCTGATAAAAGATCCTTAGGATTCAGGGCGGCCATTTCATCAAATAAGGCGGTCTTAAACGAATACGGACCCCGTGTGCATGCAGCCGCTTTCTCACCCGCAATACCAAAAGCCGCAAGGGCTGCTGCCGACGCGATTGTGGGATCGTCAGACACTGCCGCAAATGCTCCGATCACTGAAGATGCCATGCAACCGGTACCGGATATACTACCCATCATCGGGTGGCCATTTTCAACGAGAAGAACCCGTTTGCCATCTGTCACAAGGTCCGTTGCGCCGCTGACTACAACTGCCACACCTGCTCTTTTCGCAAACTCCCGGGCAATCCTTACCGGATCTCCGGTCATACCGAAAGAATCCACACCCCGCACCTGTGCTTCTGTGCCGGCAAGAACCCCGATTTCACCGGCATTACCCTTGAGGATCATAATCTTCAGTTCATCGAGTAAACGCAATGCGCTGTCGGTCCTGAAACGGGTAGCACCCGCACCGACGGGGTCAAGAATGACCGGGATCTTTTTATCGTTTGCCATGCCCCCTGCCAGTATCATAGCATCGATTTGTCCTCTGTTGAGCGTCCCGATATTGAGAACAAGGGCGCCAGCGCATGAAACCATCTCACACACCTCCTCAGGAGCTTCAGCCATGACTGGCGCTGCACCGGCAGCGATCGTGATGTTGGCACAGTCATTGACCGTGACATAGTTCGTTATATGATGGATAAGGGGGCGCTTCTCCCGCAAGCGGGTGAACAGGTCATAGATTTTTTTATTTTTCATCACGATTCTCCAAAGGTTAATCATTTTAGAGTGTAAGGGAAGTAACAGAATAGGTTTAGAGGGGGGAGAATATTAAAACGTGGCAGAGCGGGAAAATAAATCGCTAAAAAGATCCATGAGACAGGAGCGATACAGCAGGCTCTCATCGGGTGAGTTCCTCAATTGTCGCGATGAGCATATCAATTTCACTCCGGGTATTATACAGGGCAAGGCTTGCCCGCACGGTTCCATCAGGTTCTCCAAGTTGTTCCACGAGTGGCTGGCAGCAGTGATGTCCGGATCTCACCAGGATATCGGCAGTCTCGTCAAGCTGCTGAGCGACTTCATGGGGATGGAACCCATCGAGTGTGAACGAGACAACACCGATGCGGGGTACCGGCGGGTTAGGGGCATAGACATGAACGCGGTTGATCTGTGTCAGCCCTTCGATCAAACGGTTTGTAAGCACTTCTTCATGATGCCGGATCTTTTCCATGCCAATTTTTTGGAGATACTCCGCCGCGACTCCAAGACCAATTCCTCCGGCGATATTGGGAGTGCCTGCTTCGTATTTCTGGTAACCTTCTGCAGTTTTGAAACTGGTGCTGGTCACTATCTCGACCATCCCCCCACCGAATATCACTGGTTCGAGTACGGCCTCTTTCATCCACAGGACTCCAGTACCGGTCGGTCCGAGCATCTTATGGCCGGAAAAGGCGAAAAAGTCACAACCAAGCTCGGCAACATCAACGGGAATATGGGGAACTGACTGCGCACCATCAACAAGTAACAGGACACCCTTGTCATGACAGATTTCTGAAATTTCCCTAACAGGCGTAACCACGCCGATGACGTTTGATGCGTGCGTAACCGTGACAAGGCGGGTACTTGGGGTGATCGAACGTTCCAGGGACTCGAGATCGAGTGCATAATCGTTATTAATTCCAATAATATCGAGCCCGACATCCTGCCGGGAAAGATTCCGCCACGGCAGCAGGTTTGAATGATGCTCAAGAATTGAAGCGATCACGCGGTCTCCGGATTTCCAGGAAAGCCCCTGAGCTACCATATTTATCGCTTCAGTGGTATTTTTTGTAAAAACCGTAATGCCGTCAGTACCACCGATGAACTGTGCCACTTTATCATGGGCATGCCAGTACCGTTGTGAAGCGATCTGGGTAAACCGGTGTACACCTCTTCCGACATTTGCACGGTAACGGTGTTCGAATTCAACCATCGCTTCAACTACAGGCTCCGGAGAAAAACTTGTTGCTGCGTTGTCTAAGTAAATAATATCCCCGAGAATCGGGAAATCCTGCCGTATTTCGTTCACGGGAAATCCCGCATCAGGTCCTTTTTCCTTTTCTTTTTCTATGGTTCTTCCTGCCATCTTATCACCTGTTACCGAAGATACACGGACATTTCCTGCCCGCAGGGTGTAATCATCATTCACCGGTATACCATTCAATCTGCACAATTCCCTCATCTTGGGGGGCAATGCACGCCAGCGCCAGAGACCCCACGTGCAAAAAGCGGCTGGCAGCCCTTTTTTATCAGCCCAGGTATCAAGGAATGTATCCCAGCGCCGGGCAAATTCGGGCTGAATAATCCGGAGTTCCTCATACTCACTCTCAAGCATCGCGGGACACAGGTAGCATCCTATGCGTTCGAGTCCTTTGTCGTAAAGCGGATTAATATCCGCTTTCTGCCACCACAGGTAGAGGAATACCTCAAGTGCCCGCCAGTTCCTTATCGGGGAAATGTTGAGCTGGAGCGGATTTGCCGGGTTCTGGCTCGTCTCATCCAGGTCAGCCCGGTTCCAGGATTCATACCAGCGGTTTCCCTGTATCGTAACACACGGTCCAATCCCGGCAAGATAGAGTTTAAGCGGGTGTAACTTGAGCAGTTTGCAACACCAGCGGTTATCTTTTCCCGGCGGGCCTGCCTTTTCCACTGCCTGCCAGAAGTCTCCTGCCTTCTGGACTATCTCCACACCCTGCGACCGGACAAAGTCCATTGTTTCAGGAAATTCAATACCAGTGTCGATGAAGAACGCTTTGGTCACCCCGGCTTTTCGTGCGATATGGAGCACCGCAGTACTGTCCTTACCCCCGGAGAAGGAAACATTTGCGGTCGGGCGGTCATGAATATGCTGTTTAATCGTTCGGATCGCATTCCGTTCCAGGTTTTTTAAGTGGTACCGGTTCTTCCCGATTGCCACATCCCAGCCGGGATTTGGCGGGGTACGCGGAACAACTGCTAAAAGCTCCTTGACTTTGACAGATCCGTCTTTAACCACACCTGTCCCAAACCGGTTTTTATATTTCACTATCACCGTTCCTTCCGGTGCCGGGGTTTTCAGCGGTATCTTTTTACCCCCAATCCTTCCCTGCTCTTTCCTGGCATCGGTCTGGATGTCGAGGTCCACTATCCCGAGCTTTACAAAGGACAGGATATACGGGAGTGCTTCCGGCGCGATATCGAAACTGAATTTTCTCATAATCGGATCAAAAGTGAGCCAGCCGAATCGTTCCCCGTGTATGATCACCAGATCGGCACGATCGACACCACCGGTTTTATTGAGAAGAATAATTTTTGGTAGGGGGACTGTACCAAACCGCTCACCTACGAGTGTTTTGATAAGGGCTGCGTCCGCTGCAAGCGCAGGACGTACGTCATAAGGCTGGAGGAGCTCGATCTTTTTCCCCTCCCGGCCACATGCACAGCTCTTCGCTATCAGGGGAACGTTGCAGTTCTCGCACCAGTAGAGGATCTTTTTTACCGGCGGTTCACGTAACACACACATTGATTACGCGCTTCAGGAGATAAGAGAAACGATTGGGGAGTGTGAGCAGTTAGCTCATTGCTGGACTGCTGTATTACAAAAGGGTCGGCCACACCCCACTGATATTTTAACACTAAAGTATATACAAAAGGAATATCGAAAGAACAATGGTGAAAGTACCATGGCGAAGTTAACAGCGGAGATGAAAGAAGCATTCGGGAAGATGAAGGTATTCCCGGTTGCCACTGCAACAAAGGACGGCACACCAAATGTAATCCCTCTCGGGATTGCCGAACTTGTGAGCGACGATACCGTATGGTTTGTGGACAATTTCATGAACAAGACGCTCTCCAACCTGCGGGTAAATCCCAAGATTGCGTTCTTTGTGTGGGGACCAGAAATTAAAGGCTGTTTTCAGGTCAAGGGCGTGGCCGCAATCAAAACAAGCGGTAAGGAGTTTGATGAGATGAAGGCAATGATCAACAAGAAAAATCCGGCCCTCCCTGCCCGCTCGCTTGTCATCATGAAGATCACCGAGATCTTCGAATGCAAACCCGGCCCGACAGCCGGTGCAAAAATTTTCTAAAACCTCTTTTTTTAAAGATTTGTTTTCAGAAAGTGGAATTTGAGGTGAATTGTTTTTACTAATAATCTAAAAATTGTCCGTTAAATCCCGGTCCACACCATCAACTTCGATACTATTACGGACAAAGCTGTCACTATCAGGAAGTGGCACTTTTTATTATGATGCTGGAAATCCTGATCTGGTCCCGTTAGCGGATTCGGGACAACGGTCAGTTGCGTTTTACTCCTGCCTATCGGTTGCCCTGCCCGGAAACAAAAAATCTTACGTCCCTGGTGGCACGATCCGGTACGCACCTGCGGGTACGGTAATCTCAAATCTGGCACCTTTTCCCGGTCCGCTGGTTTCAACGATGCTGATTCTGGTGATGGAAAGGATTTCCCGCGAGAGGAACAGGCCAACCGACCCTCCCGCACCGCTGCCCTTGGTAAATATCTTTTCCTTGAACATTGGATCTATCCCAATTCCATCATCCTCAATGGTAAGTACCAGACTGCCCTGAATTTCCCGGTACCACGCCTTTATTGTTCGGGTAGTATATCCATGCCTGAGGGAGTTCTCAATCAGGTTGAAAAATACCCGCTCCAGCAGAGGATCCGCATAAATCTCAAGCCCGTCAAGGTCCAGATCCTTCTTAACCTGCCCGATATCCAGATGTGAGAATGCATACAGGATTACTTCATTGACATTCTGCCATTTCGGGGGATCAACTCCCATTGTCTGGTATTGCCGGGTAAAGTCCAGGGAGTCCTGGATCTCTAGTGCTGCTGATCTCTGTTTTTCAAGGAATGCGAGGGTGGCCGGATCATGGGCAGATCGCTTTGCCAGATCAATATACCCCAGCTGCGCAAAAACCTTGTTCTGGATATCATTGAAGATGACCGTATTGAGGAGATTGATCTTTTTTGTTACACTTCTGAGGGCATCTTCGACCCGTTTGCGATCAGTGATGTCCAAAGTCAGGGCAGCAACCTGCTCGGTCTCTCCTGTTTGCCCAAAAGACGGATAAAATGATACGAGGTAGGTCTTCCCATTGAATTCAAATTCAAAATGAACGATCTTCTTCTCCAGAACTGCCTGGTTAAAAAATACCGTGTAAAGTTTAAGTTCATCATGCTTCAGGTAAGTAGAGAGATAGGTCCCGTTCAGATCACTGATCTCTTTCCCCAATGAACAGGCGAGGGCTGTATTGCCAAGGATAATGGATCCATCAACCTTCAGCATCGCAGCGGGATCTGTTACTGCATCGATAAAAGTACGCAGGTTCCGTTCACTGAACACAAGATCGCTGTGTGAAGAAATAATCTCCTTTTCCAGCAGTGCTATTTCATCGTTTCCGGTAAGTTCCGGCTTCAATAGAAGGTTAGGTTCATTCCGCAGCCGGGACACTTTCCTGGTGAGAGCCGCCAGCCTTTCAAGCACAGCCCTGTCGATGACAAATATCACTACAAGTGCGGTGATAAAAATTATTCCGGTAAACAGGACCAGATCACGTTGAATAGTCGAGAGTCCCTGCCGGTACAGGTCCCGGGGCAAATCAAGAACAACCATTATAGTCCTGCCATTGATATCCCTGATAACGGTATATCCGGTAATGATGGTATCCGACCGGGGTACGCTGAGAATAGCAGAACCTGCAGGAATGTCTAAGTGTCCATACTCACTTCCTTCTTCAGCGGGGTACACCAAGAGCTGATGACCCGTTACTTTTGCAATCTTTTTGAGAGTCTGTTGATCGAGATATCTTCCCATCACCAGGACACCCTGTGCCGGACCTTTACGGTCATTGGTGAGTATCGGTGTCGATACGATGATCATTGGACTTTTCCCGAGAAGAAGAATTGCGGAATTTGTGCTGGTCAGATTTGTGTGACTGAAAAAATTGTGTGATGGGGGCAGCGCAACACCGATATCCGGCTTCGGCGGCTCCGCCTGCCCGTTTACAGTATCAGCCATTGTGCTATAAACGATATTTCCCGATAGATCAGTAATAACAAAAAGGTTCAGTCCAAGCCCAGATAACGTACTCGCATCAAGGTTCTGGGCAATATACTCATTATTATGGTCACTGGCAAACTGGTACGTGTCGTTCCAGTAAGCCCAGTCATGAAGCGTGGCGCTGAGATCGTCCTGTTCATTTTCGATGGCATTGAGAGCTGACCTTACATCGTCTTGAACCTGCTGATGCTCGAGCTGCCGCAGATCTTCAGGATATTGAAAAAATAAGACACCGGCGAGGATACAATACAGTAGTACGAATGAAATTCCCAGTGCAGCCAGGGTCTTTGTGCGGATATCCATGGTGCTTTTCCTGTTTAAGTTCCCGGAATTTTAAGTGTTAATACCAGATTCCAGAGTAATACAGAAGGATAAGTAAATACGGTCTAATATCAGGTTTATTATGAAACATACGGGATACAGATCAATAAACTTATTGGATAACAGATAAATCGCTTCGGGGTCAGCAATACTCACCGTCTTTTTTAGATTTCCCAGCCATTTGGCTGGATAAAATCCGAGAGGAAATCTCACAATCGGAAGATAGATACAAGGAAAAAAGAGTGTGCCGGGCTTGAATCCCTATTTACCCTGAATCTTTAAGGAAATTCACTTCGAGCCGGGCTTTGAACCCGGGGCAGCAGCTACTACCTTGAGCGATTCCGTAATTTCGGGGAGCAGTTCAGCGGGTATCCCCATCACCATCTCGTTATCCTCTATACCGGAAAACTTCCGGGAACCATCGCAGCCGAGCGAGAAGTTAACCTGTCCGTTCAGGTATGTCTGCGCACAGGTATCGGCGCACACCGACTGGATGCCGGCAAATTCCGCGTTGATCCGCCCGCCAAGCCGGAACAGTGCGCTCTGGGCAAGTTTCAGCATCGTCCACGGTGTTGCAATAATGAGGATAACCTGCGGGTCAAAAGGTGATTTTTCCAAAGGTGCATAGAGTGTTGCATACGTTTCAAGCGCCTGGAGATGCGGGACGCGGTCGATAGTCCGTTTACAGGCCGCAGAACTTTCGAATTTTCCCAACTTGTAGTAGAAGTCCCCGGTCTTCAAACTCTCGGTAAGTTCCCGGATGCCCAGCGCCCACGCACCACCATTACATTCGTGCTTACTGGCAGTTGAAAAAAAGACCCGTCCTTCTTTTCTTGCAAGGTTGATCATGGCGCAGTGCCGTATGGTCTTGTCAAGTTCCGGTATTCCGGCCGGAATGTCTTCTTTCTTTGTCGCAAACCTGAATGCTACCGGGGATCCGGAGAGTTTTAAGTATTTTTTCAGGATCTCGGATGCCTCTGCATAATTGATCGGGATTTTCATAGCTGTTGTCATAGGATTAACCTCAAATATCCTCCGCAAGAAGGATAGTATATCTAGACCATGTGATGCGGATTATTTAAATATAGTGTCCGTTCCGGAAAGGTTTTTTCCTGTCTTTACGGTTATTACCAGCCCAAGGAACATGACAGGATGCACAAATACTCGCATGAAATAAAGGGATAGTTGGTCCACCCACACCGCTCATAATCCAAAATATTCAAGGAGGACTAAAAAACCAATCATGAATGCTTCCATCAGAATGATAACGATCCACAGGTTCAGGTTCAGGAACTCCGGGACCGTGACTGCCGGAAGTTTCCCCCACGCCAGAACACATGTCTTCACCTGAGGGTAAATTTCTGCAAAAAAGCCGGCCCCGATCAGTAATCCAATCATCCCACTAAAAAGAGCGTCGAATGCACCCTTACCGACTGCTCCGGCAACCGTTCCCGGGCAATAACCAAGAAGAGCAAATCCGACACCGAAGATGAGCCCGCCAATGACATTGGATCCGATAGATCCTTCCGCTGCATGCGACTGCACATACCCGAAATGTTTGAGCAGGTGAAACCCGATCATCCCGACAATTACTGCCGACAGCATCAGTTTCAATACGGTAAAATCAGTGAGCAGCATCTGCCCGGTTATCACGTGGTAATCAGTAGCACCACCCTTCTGGAGAAAGAATCCAAACATAATACTGAAGAGCAGCCCGAGCACGATCTGGGCATTGTAATTTTATGGAGCGCGACAACATCGTTCTTTCCTCCCTCACGCACCGATGATCCGGAATAGTACCATCGCGGTAGCGATCCCTCCGGCAAAAAAACAACAGGCCGTGATGATACTGGCAAGCGAGAGTTGGATCGAACCATTGATCCCATGCCCACTCGTGCAGCCACCTGCCCACCGGGCACCAAAACCCAACAATATTCCTCCAATCCCAGTCCACCCGGGGTACTATCTCGAGGTAATATTCCTTCGATGAAACACGAACCGGGTCAATTGCTTTTCCAATAAGTCCCCGTGCCTTGACGAACGCAGTAGAGCACCCGATCGGACGATCCGAGAGCAGGAACGCGAGGCAACTCAGCACACCGATACCGGCACCGGCAACATAGGGCGACCATTGGGCCTGGGTGAAGAATTCGAACATGACATTCACCACCAATCCTGCACAATTGTGCGGATATAGGTGCACACTCATAAGAAAGAATGGATAAAGGTTTGTCAGGACTCAAAGGTTGGGAAAAAAGCGTTCTTAATTCGTATTATGCCGGGCCGGGGCATTTTACCATCAGGGAGCCTTTTCCCCGGTTTGCGACATCCCCTTTGTACACATCCGCGGTGATCTTCGTTTCAGGCAGCACAATGCGGTCAATCCTTTCAAACGTGGGGAGCATCTCGTGCACCTTGCCGAGGATCACACATGTGCCCCCCTTCATATTCGCACAGGGACGGGTGGCATCCCCTTCTATAGTGAGCTGTCCTCCCCTCATTTCGATACCGGGGAAATCACCGGTACTGCCATGGACATGCACCTCACCACCTGCAAGGTATTCAGCACAGAAATCTCCGGTATTACCAAACACCTCGACCTTGCCCCCCAGCATCCCCTTCTTCTCCCCGCGATATCCGGTTGCACAGTAATGGCCGGCATTACCCCGGCAGAGAATGGTCCCACCCCGCATCTCGCGCCCGAGCCAGGCATCGGCATTTCCAAGGATCTCAATCGTCCCGCCACTCATAAAGTTCCCGCAGTGCATCCCGATGTCCCCGCTTATCAGGATACTACCGGTGTCCATGTATTCCCCGACACGTTTTATCCGCGAAGTATCGCCTTTGAGTACAACTTCGATATTTTCGGGAGAGACAGCTGTCCCTTCAACAAAGATCCAGAAGAGCTCGGAGAGCGTGCGCTCCTTGTTACCCTCATACACCACAAGATCGGTGCCTTTCAGGAAATTGCGGGGAATGATCGCTTCTGCTTCTATGGGGATAGTGGGCTTTTTACGCACCTTGCTCTCTAAGATGACTTTCATGTGAATGACTCCGTCTCAACGCACCGTCCGCGGGGCAGGTATACTTCCTGCACCGGGTAATTACTCATCCTCACGGTATAGAACTCCTGGAACCTCCGGATAAATTCTGGATCGTTATCCACCCTGAGATCTTCAGGAATTCTGGCATTCGTCCAGAAAGTAGCATTTGCACCGTCAACAATAATCTCCCCGTCCCGCGATACTACCCGTCCCCGTTTGATCGTGTAGCGGGTTTTCTGGAACCCTTCCACTACTTTGCGGTATTCCCGGGCAGGATCGAGTGAATCCGTCCGGATTGGGTAAATGGCAATGTCAGCTTCCGCACCGATTCCGAGATGTCCTTTTCCCTGGTTGATAATTCCCAGTGCCTTTGCCTGCCCTGCCCGGGTCATGACGGCAATATCAAACCAGTCCATCTCCCGCTCAAGAGCATGTAACGATGTCCGCTTCTCAGTATCGGCATGGAGGGTGGCGCATTCCTCGTCACGGTACCGCTTGCTCATCAGGAGCCCAATCACCTCGGGATACTTCACGAAGGGAGCACCGTTGGGATTGTCTGTTTCGAGCAGGCATTGCCACGGGCTCTTTGTGAGAAGTGCCAGCTCAAGACCGATTGCCCACATTATACAATTAACCGCACTCTTCTTAGAGTATGTTACCGGAATGATGCCCGATCCTGTTTCCAGTTCCACATCATGGTTGCTCCACTTGTTGTGGTGGAGGCAGTGGAGATTGAACTCCATTGGTCCGTCAGCGGTCATGGTCATAGTGCGGCAGAACATGATCTGGCCCATGTCCATGACAATCTGGGGTTTGTTATTGATTGAACGGGTAATTTCTTCTGCTTTTGAACAGATGTTGCGCCATGTCCCGCCACCGTATGCATGGAACTGCACATGAGTTGCATACAGGGTCTGGCGGTCCGGATTCAAGTCGGGTACGAGGTCAAACGTTGCGAGGGTAGTCTGGTAATTCCCGGGTTTTCCCAGGTTGTTGCAATGCAGGTGAACCGAATGAGGAAGCCTGAGGAGTTCGTTTGCCCGGATCATGGTGCTGATGATCTCGGCAGGAGTTACTTCAAAATGACGGACAGGTTCATGGATGCTGGTCAGGTCCTCCCCCCATCCCCATGCCTCGGTGCCACCGGGGTTGGTGAGTTTGATCGCATACCCCTTGACCGCATTCAGTGTCCAGCCAACAATAGCAGCTGTCTTCTGTATATTCTTCTCCCGCACGGCATCCATGACTGCCCAGTTGCCGTCAAAAAGGGTGTTTGCCAGCATATCCTGGTGGGGAGTCGCTGTAAACTCTTCGTGGGTATGCCGGGCTTCAAGAGGTGCCATCGCACCTTCGAGAAGGGTCGTGTAACCCATGGCGCTGTACCGGTAGCTGTTCCCAAACGTAGTCGGGACGTAATAGCCGCTCGTTACATGCATCCTCCCGCGCCGCCTGGTCCTTCCCGCCCTCATGTCCTCTGGACTCATATACCTCCCGAAGTTCACCTTGGTACCACAGACATGGGTATGGGAGTCAATACCTCCGGGAAGCGTGAGGCACCGGCGGGCATCAATCATCTCAGCCCGATCAGAAACTGATTCCACGATCCGGCCGTCCCGGATCGCGATGTCCATGATTTCACCGTTGATACCCCTGATTGGATCAATGACGCAGGCATTTCTCACCAACAGCTCAGTCATGGTCCCTTACTCCCGTTTAAACGATCATAGATCTTTTTTAAGATTTCGGCGTCATCGGGATACCCGCGTTCGATCACTTTTTTTAACCGTATGGGCACCCCGTCCATCCGGTATGCTGTACCTGCGGCGTCAATGCCCGCTGCGGTGCAGGGAATATGGATGCGGGAGAGGGAGGTTGTAGCATTGACGTGCGGGTCAATCACCACGGTCGGGATTTTTGCGAGATGGGCAGCCGCGATTCGGGGGAAGTTTGCTCCCGGGTCACTTGCCACGATAAGCGCGGCATCGCATTCACCCCTCCGCAGGATATCGACTGCAGTCGTCTCGCCCGGGTTGTAGAAGGCAATGCCCCGGGCAAAATCGACAGCGAAGGGATACCCGGTCATCCACGTGAATACTTCATTGGAACCATAGACATTCCCATGTCCCCTCATGGGGGAGATGACAAATTTTGTATGCCGGTTGAGCTCATCGGTGAGTTCAATGGCGTTCCTGACATTCTTGTATTTACCCCGGCTCATGGTCAGCCCGAGACCGAAAAAGATCGCCCCGAACTTTGCTTTTGTGCAAATCTCTGCGACCCGGATCAGCTGTTCCTTTTCAATACCGGCAACTTTTTTGGGGATAACCGAATCTTTCCCCCTCACTATTGCCCTCAGGGCTGAAAGAACTGCATAATCGCCCCCGGGTTCGATTTGTACGAATTCATCTGCAATATCGCTGGAATTATTCCTGCGGGTATCAACAACGATCACCGTGCGGTCCCGCTGGGCATCCGGCACAAAAAAACCCGTGGCATAGGTAGTATACCTGCTCATATGGCGGGGGTGTGCCTCGACAGGGTTGCATCCCCAGTATATGACCACATCTGCCCGATTTTTTACCTGCCCGAGTGTACAGCCGGGATGGCCGACTTCCTGGATTGCAAGGATAGAGGGTCCGTGGCAGACAGTACTCGTATTATCAATGACAGCCCCCATCAGCTCGGCGATATGCACACCCACACTCTGGGCTTCCCCATGAGTACTGCTCCATCCATACAGGAGTGGCCGGTCAGCATCTTTGAGAATATCTGCGGTCTCTTTAATTGCCTCGTCGTACGGTATTTCCTTCCAGCCGGTTGTGGTACGCCGGATAGGGGCTGGCAGCCGGGTATCATTCATAAACGTTGCCTCAGCGAGGGAGCAGCCGTTCTGCACACGCACTACCCGGTCTCCTTTTACCTCAAGTTCGAGATCATCGCAGAGACAACCACAGAACGGGCAGACCACATCATTGACGATCATATCGCAATCCCCCGATCTCTTCCATAAGTTCCCCGACACTCCGTACCGGTTCTTCGGTCACTTCCACGTTAACACACTGGCTTTTAAAGTCAGGCATGCCGGTGCCATGGGTTTCTGATGAGATGATATGGTTGGCATAGGGACCAATCGTAACAAAGATCTCTCCCTGTTTTAATCCATCGGCAGAACGGGCTGTGAGAACGACGTGCCCAGAAGGGGATGCGATCCGGACCCGTGCCTCGGTTTCGATTCCGAGTACCATCATGTCCACGGAATTAAGGAAGCATACCGATGCCACGGTACGGTATTCCTCTGATCCCTTATGTTCGACAGAAACACCCTGGGGCACGGAACGCCCGGTGTTAAGGATACATTTCACTGCAATCCCTCGTGTACAGGCTGCTGGTATCCTTCGAGGATCCGGGCAATCCGTATTGCACCTGTCGGGCAACTGACTTCGCAGGTCTTGCAGCCCGTGCATTTATCCTCGTGGATCACCACAATATCCCCCTTTTGCACCCGCATGATCACATCATCATTTGAAGAATGCCCGCCAGCTCCCATCTGGGCATCGATCCCCTTGTTGACCGGGCAGGCTGTGCAGCAGTTACCGCAGCCCGTACAGAGTTCAAGGTCGATAGCAATGCGGAACGAGAAGAGCAGCGAAGTCCCTTCACGTCCCATAGTCTCGAGGATCCTCCCGCTTTTCAGCACCCCGTTCGGGCACGCTTCCACGCAGAGTCCGCAGCGGATACAATGCCCTTTGTGGATCCGTGGCATCCATCTGTCCCCGTCATGCAATACTTCAATTGCGCCTGGTGCCGGACAGACCATCATGCAGAACAAGGCATGCTGACAGGTCTTTCCGGTCGGTTCGGGAAATCCACGGAAGTGTGAGGGAGTTACTAATGGGGCGGTCTTTGCAAACAGGAATTTTTTAATCCACTCTCTGCGGGCGAACTCTCTCAGGTACCAGATCAGTGAAAGCCCCATGTTACCGCTCCGTACACGCGATGCAGGGATCTGCAGAAATAAATGTTGACGTGACATCAGCTATTGAATCCACCCCTATGATCATCTCGTGGCAGCAGGCCTCGATGTTCATGATGGACGGGGTTTGTATCTGGATCTCAACGATCCGGCCGAACTCATCACTTTTGATAAAGTACGTCAGCTCACCGCGGGGCGCTTCGCCACTGTATCTCGTTTCTCCTGCTTTACAGACACCCCCGCCCCGTATGACTCCTTTGGGGAGATCCTGTAAGCATTTCCGGATGAGATCGATGCTCTGGAAGACCTCATCGAACCGGACCATCACCCGCGCAAAGTTATCGCAATCCGCCCGGTGTACCGGCACAAACCCAAGTTGCCGGTAGGTGGGATGATTAAGCCGGCAATCGACAGGGATCCCGCTTGCCCGTGCAGTTGGGCCGACAACATGTGCCCGTTGCGCCGCTTCCGGTGTCAGGATCCCGACACCCCGGCTACGCAGGGCGATCATCGGTCCATCGGCAAACATCCCGGTATACCTGCGCATATCCCGCTCGATCCGGTCGAGCGAGGCTTTTAACAATTCTGCTTCCGGGAGGGGGATGTCACATCGTACACCCCCGGGAATAATATAGGCACACGTGACACGGGCTCCGGTCAATTGTTCAATTAAATCCATCACCTGCTCCCGCAGGTCGAGCAGGTACATTCCCAGTGTCTCGTGCTCGATAGTATAGCAGTACGAGAAGTTGGCAAGAAGATGGCTCTGCATCCGGTCGAGTTCGTTTGCGATCACGCGGAGATACGCGGCGCGGGGTGGGACTAAAATGCCACTGATCTGTTCCATTGCCTCGATAAAGACCATGTTATGGATGACCGAGCAGATCCCGCAGACACGTTCTGCAAGGAACATGACTTCCTGCCAGGGGCGCCCTTTCATGATCCGTTCGATCCCCTTTTTCATGTACCCAAGCTCCACTTCAGCACCGACAATGCGTTCTCCTTTTGCCTCGCATTTGAGTCGGACTGGTTCCTTAAAGCACGGATGAATAGGCCCCAGGGGGATATTAACATCCACCGTCCGCTTCATGGATGACTTTCCTCCCAGTTTGCAAAGACTGAATCCCGCACAGAAAGGATCGCCTCGAGTATCTCGGTGGGCCGGGGTGGACATCCCGGCACTTCGGCCGCTATGGGGATATGCTTTTTTACCGGTGCATCAACAAAGGATTCCCTGCGGTTGAACAGGCACCCGGAGATCGGGCAGTTGCCAATGGCGACTGCCACCTTGGGATCGGGAATCTTCTCCCAGACCATGCCAAGTTTTTCCTCCCACCCAGGAGTATAGGCGCCAATGACAAGGAGGACATCTGCCTCACGCGGGTTGTTATGGACATAGATACCGTACTGTTCGATGTCATACCGAGGTGCAAGGCAGGCAAGCACCTCGATATCGCAACCATTGCACGATCCGACATCAACATATGCCACATGGATCGAACGAGCCCTGACCTTGTTTTTTATCCGCTGGAGAAGGTTCATCTTCGCAATACCTCCCGTATCTGTACCCTGCCATACGCGATGGCGTCTTCCATAGCAGTACCTGCACGTACACGGTCGTTTACTGCATGGAAAATGGCATCCATTGCGGCATCGGGAAGGATTGGGAGATACAGGGTATATTTTTCCCGTCCCAGTACCCGTGCAACCGGATCATCCTGATCAGCATTCGCATCAGCCATTTCATATCTGGCCGGGAGGTTTTCGAGCAGGATCATGTCAAGGTGCTCGATCAGGTATCTTCGCAATTCCTGGACCGGGATATCCAGTTCCGCGGCAATCTTCCGCACCAGGGCGTCATGCCGGTTAGCGACCAGAATCCGGTATTTCTGGGGCACAAGATCTTTCTCATAAAGATACGTGGTCACAGAATCCCCCCATGTTTCAGCAGAGCGTAGACCATGAACAGCAGTACTGCCGCCCAGAGCGCAACTATCTCCGACATATGGAGCCGGTGTTCATCATGGATCAGGTAATATGCCGTTGCAATGGTAAGCATAATGGCAACCACAATTCCTTCAGACCAGATTGCCGGCCGGTCGATAATCTGGGCAACGGTTATGAGGATATACAAAACGCCGCCGAAGAGAATTGCTTCGCGGATCATGGGTGCATCACCACCAGGACAGCCATAGCATAGACCAGCATCAGCCCGGTTACCACCATCTGGATAGTCACTGAATCGAAGGGAGACATCATCGGGGTGACTGCACAGGAAAATGCGAGGAGCACAACGAGGATTATCATGCCAGTCAGGAGCCAGGGCAGGGTCAGCTGCCCGATAAATACCGTGAGGAAGACCGCAAGCAGTACAAAGCTTTTCAGGCCGTTGCAGACCTCGAGACCAGCACGCCATATACCGAAGTGTTCAGTCTTGTACCCGCTTACCAGCTCCTTAGCCTCAACGATGGAGAAAGGGCCAAAGGGCATCTTGGAGAGAATGACCAGGAACATTGCGCAGGCTGCAGGAAATGCCGTAAAAAGCAGCGGACCATAAACCTGCTGGTACTGCATAATTGAGGAGAGATCCAGCGAGTGTGTATAGACTGCAATCACCGCAACACTGACAAAGAGGGGGATCTCTGATGCAGCAGAAATAACCGAACGGACGCCGCCGTACTTGCCATAGGGTGAACCTGACGAGAGCCCAAAACCATGCTCTACGATCTTATGGAGCATATAGATCCCCAGGATGACCAGCAGGCTCCCCCCACTGACCAGCACATAGAAGGCTGCAGTCCAGATACCAATGGCAATCAGTACAACACCGACAAAGAGGGTCCGGCTTGCGGTTAGGGGAACCCATGTGGTCTTGAAGGAGAACTTGAGCATGTGCAGGATCTCCTGCCAGACCGGTGGCCCGGGCCTCCGCTGGATCCGGGCAATCAGTTTCCGGTGGATCCCGAGGAGCAACAGGCCAAAGATCGTAGCAAGGACAAGTTCTGCGATCATATCAGTACCCGATAAACGGGATGTCACCTCCGGATTGTCCTGCCATCCACCAGAAAAAGAGCGCTAAGACCGTTGCCGGGAATGCCGGTACAAGCACGGCAGCACAGAGAGTGAGCGGTATAATTCCTGCCAGGTATAAGGCCGATACGAACATGCAGACTCCCGCACCCAAACAGAAAATCCGTGCAGCCATCGTTTTCTTCATCCTCATCACCCCAGCAATACAACCTCGACAACCCGTAAAAAGATCAGGAGCGAGGAGAGAGAACACATGATCACGTAGGGAGCCCCCGGGGCACGGAACATCTCTGCTTTTGCCGCGTAGAACGGGGCCATTCCTTCACCAACCACTCCAATCACGAGCATTGCTTTCGCAATCAGCGGGACCGCAGGCAATGTACCCTTCATCAGCTCGATCATCGAGAGGGACCCGGTAGCTGCAGCATACACCGCTGCACCGGCAAAGAGGGGGACCGTTGCCGACAGGGCTACCAGCCCGTACTGGTAAGCAGCGTCCTGCACATGAGGGCTTTTAACTGCAGCAACAATACCGACATTGGTGATTCCGACCATTGCGGTAAAGAGCGTGAAATTAAAGATATCCCCCGTCACCATTGCCCCCATTGATGCTAGACCGCAGGCAATCGCCATGAAACGCCGGAACCGCATTTCCGAAAGACTGATTTCCTTGGCCCGGTACGCATCACCCCCGAATGCTATATCCACCTGCCTTTCCGGACGGCTGATGATGACCAGCACCGTAAAAGTCAGGGCCAGGAGAAAGAGCGTGATCGTATACGGGGTGAAATATACCAGTTCATCGCCAAACTCAAGTATATAGGAGGGTATACCCCCGATGCTAGCCATGGTTTTCACCCCACATGGTACCCACTAAAGACATCTTCACGGTCACTTTCAGGAGGATGCCGATAGCAGCACCCATAAGGGCGATGAACCAGTACTCGGGAAGGAACATGAAGACAAAAAATGCGAAGATCCACAGAGCCCATGAGATACCGCTTGCCATCTCCAGCAGGTTCAACTCCTCGCGGTAACTCCGTGAAATGAAGAGGAAAACGAGACCGAGACCTGCCACTGCGCCTCCCGTGAACCCCGACAGTACCATACCGTAGACCACAAGGAAGACCGAAAGGATCAGGGGGGCATCAGCCTTTGTGATGACCTCAATATTGAGTCCTTTGACCGGTGCTGCCCGTATCCGTTCCTTTGTGCAATAGATCTGGGAAAGTGCAAGGAGTTCGGCAATTCCGACCGTCAGTCCCGGAAGGATCAGGGCTTCTGCAAGATCGGTTCCCAGGAGCGCGATGATTCCCAGGGAGATGATTTCGACAAGGTCAATAAGGAGAAGCTTGTGGAGGTCATCGTGTTCCCGTGCAAGCGCAAAGAACGCGATAACAGCAGCGATCATGATGACTAAAAGTCCGTAGCTGTAATTCCCCCACATGACTATACCTTCCGGTAAATATACGAAGCTATAGCAAACGCAATGAACAGGATCGTCGCCTCAACAACTGTATCAAGTCCTCTCGTGTTGTACAGAATTTCATCAATAATCCCCCCCGGGTGGGCAACAATCGTTGTCCCCATATGGGGGGTGGTCCTGGACAGGTAGAGCGAGAAGGGTGTGAGATATGAGGTCACGAGCCCTGCAGCGGGAGAGTTCTCCATGTACTGTGCGGCAATTGTTACCTGGGTAAACGGCGGCCCCCCTCGGTCATACGGGTCAAGGGAGCTGTTGCGGTCGATGGTCTTTGGATACAGCTGGTTGTCGGTGTACTGGATCGGCAGGAATAGGAACCCCGCGATAAAAAGAAGCGTGCAGGCACCGGCAAAGAGGGGCATAATGTTTTCGTAATTGCACAGGAAATGCGAGATCTTTCTGATAATCATGATGCCACCTCCCGTTTCTGGATCACCCGTACAAAGATGAACGTTGACAGCACGGAAATTGCACCGAACGTGAAGAGAGCAAGCGCTTCATTCAAGGAGAGCATGATGAGCAATAGGCCAAAACCGGGAATTTCGAGGTTGATCAACCGTATGATGTAGATTTTCGGCCGGGGGAATGCAACCGCAATGGTTCCGGCAACAAGTATGAACAGCCCGACGATAAATTCCGGTTCAAAACCATACATCATGACGGCTCTCTCCCTGGACAGACCATCAGTATGAAAAGGGTAGAAAGCGGGGTAATGAGCGCAAGTGCTACAGCGACATCAAGATATCCGCGGTCGACAATGAAGGGGAAGATCCCGGCGATCATCACAGAGAGTGAAATAAGTTTGTCGAACGGATCGCGCCAGAATATGGCAGAAAATGTACCGATCAGGACAAGCAAAACGCATGCACCCATAACGATCTCATCCATTGCCTTTCATCCCTCCGGACCATGTGCTTGCGATAGCGTTGGACTCAAATGTGGTTCCAACAAAAAATGCTGCTGCTGCCGCAATCGTCAGTGGGTGCGGTATCAGGAGTGCAATAATCCCGGTAACAGCAAACGATACCACATTTAAAAACGGGAGCTTTCGCATCGTGTTCCTCTCGGTAATAACCCGAAGTGCTGCGTATACGGCTATTACGGCACACACATATATCGCGATCATGTGCACCCCCGCAATAACCGGCACCTGATCTTCCAGAGCCGGGCGATAAGCCTGCTTGCATACACAGATGATAATCCCTGGATAGTCAGGATCGCGATTACCATGCCCGCAATGAAATCAGAGGCGGCAAACCACCCTGACTGGACAGCCCCGTATACAATGAGTGTAGCAGTGATACAACCCGTTGTTCCGGCATAGCCGGGGTCGTAGCAAATCCGGTTACCGATGTAGACGAGCAGTGCGGCAAAAAGGCCACCGGGCAGACCTGCACAATATACGCCACAGCTGGCAAGAAGGGTTCCTGCCGATGCATCAGGAGAAGAGACAATATTTCCCATCATGTATCCCCCGTTCAGCTTCCCGCCGCCTTTCTCAATTTCCTGAGCTATTGCGGTCGCCCCGGAAACACCCCCGCTAAGTGGCAGTTTAAAAATCAGGTCAACTGTCATGAAGTTGAGCCAGCATATGACAGCGGCAATTAAAATCCGCAGGGGTTCATCAAGCATGGATGCACCGGATATACTAAATCTGGTTAACACTGTAGATCAGAGGGATAACGGATAAAGGTTCTGATATTGACGAAGTCTTTTACTTTAACCGAGTTCCCGTGAAGAACTTCATATAAAAAGGGAAATAATTCAGTCAGGTAAGATCAGGGCGCAGAGCGCCGCAGTACAACCGGCGGACCATTGTCCACTTCTGGTGGCAATTTGTGGTAGTTTTCACAAAAAGAGAGCTGTTTCATGGCGTCATGATCATCGGGGATGGTCTTCTCGCGTGCTTCACCAGAGGAATTGTGATCAAAGAGAAAAGGAAATCTGAGGCAACATTGGAAAAAAACACCTGTTGACCAGTTTAAATGCTCATCAAAATCAGGCTGGAAATCAGGGAAAGGGAAATGATAATCAAAATTGCAGTCAATTCCCGCATATATAAAAATCGATCCTTAATTCCTGACTTCCCCTACAGGTGCAGTCGGAGCATTCTTTTTCACGCTCTCGATACCGTTCATGCAGGACACCGTGGAACTGTAACCCTCGCCCACGGCAATAATCTCGCTGTTAGCAGCTTTTCAGACTGAAACGGGACTGCCCGGATTTATCCGAGTATACTTCGAATTTTCCTGTTGCCATACCATTCACCAGATTCCTGATAGAACCCGGCCTACAGTAATGTTGTTGGTCGAACCTGGAATCCCTGCAATATCAAAAAAAGGGGAAATGATTACTTTGAGAGCTTTTTCATCAGGTCGTCCATAATCCCGGGAGCCCGATCCTTCAGGCCAAATCCAATGAAGATGGCAATACCGGCACCGAGTCCGATCCCCACTCCCCAGGCGATTGGCGTTATGAAGGTGTAGATGATGGTGAGGTCGATGAGCAGCTGGGATAGTGCGAGCATGAGAATGATGAAGTAGAAGAAGACCCGCAGGACCAGGATGATTACACCAAGAAACTCAATATCCTGGGTCTTTCCCCATCCCGCAAGGAGATCTGCGAAGTAATCCACCAGAATAAATCCTGCGATGAGGATTATAAGGAACATCGCAATGTGGGGCAGATAGACCACAATGTTCTGGAAGAGGGTGGTGAGGAACTCCAGCCGAAGAACATTGGCGGCTGCAACAATTGCAATAAGGTAGATGAACCATCGGACAATGAGGTCAAAGAAGGTCACAACGCTGGTACCGGACTGTTCGATCGCCTTTCCCACAGAAGTTTTGAGGAGCGCATCGTCAACACCGATTTTATCCAGGATTCCCGAGATGACTTTTCCCAAAAGTCGCCCGACTATCCACCCGATAATCAGGATGATGACCGCGGCGATAATATTGGGAATGTACGCAATAACAGAATACACCATCTGCATCAAAGCATCGCCAATAGAGCTCACGGACTGTGTGGCTGCATTTGTTGAATCTCCAAGTGTTGCCATAATGATCACGTGGCAATTAGAGAATGTAATATATATAATTTTCTCTGAATACAAGATTGAAATTAATAGAAGTAGTATTAAACATTAAGGAACTGTGACCCCCCCGGCAGATTCCCTTCACCTGCTGAAATTTTTCGTTGCAATTGATGAAACAAGCCCAAAACTTTAAGGGTACCTTGAAATATTGTTATGCATTATGGACATTGTTGCAGATCTTATGAAACAGGTAGCGACAGGGGACAACCTCTCCATGATCGGTAAAACAGTCGGCGGAGACGGGAAGGCAGTTCAGTCTGCCCTGAGTATGGGCCTCCCTATGATTATGGGTTCCATGGCAAACACTGCATCCAAACCCGGAGGAGCTGAGATGCTGACAAAGATGCTGTCACAGGCAGGCAGCAGCAACCCCATGGACAACCTGGGGGGCCTTCTGAGTAACCCGGCAGCGGCTGGTGGATCAGGCATGGTGAATTCACTGTTCGGGAGCCAGATGGGCACGATCCAGAATGCCATCTCACAAAAAACGGGACTACCTCCCGCGGCAGTCGGCAAGGTTATGGAAATTGCGACTCCCATGGTCATGGGCTATGTCGGCAAGATGTTTGTTTCGCAAAAAATGGATACAAAAAGTCTCACCGGCCTCCTTGGCGACCAGTCAAAACTGGCACTGCAGGCATCACCTGATGCGGCCGCTATGGCACAACAACTGACGGGAGCCCAGGAAAGCACGAGCGGGGTATCCGGTATATTGAAAAAAGTTCTGGGAAAATAACCGGTCAATTTTTTCACTAATCCGCATCCCGGGTCATTCACTACCTTTTGGTATATTCTTTAATCCGCTTTGATCGCACATAACACAATTTTTTATTTCTTTTTACTAGTATCCTATGTCCTGAGTGTGTATGGCTTACAAAACATTATCAAGGAGAAGAATAATCTTCCCTGAGGTTACCTGAAAAATTGATTTTGCGCTTGAACAAGATCATCAGAAGATATCAATCCCCCATCTGATAACTGAAGAAACAGACCGGGTAGCGGACGGTACGAAAACCTCACACTATATTTTTACGGAGAGTTTTCTGTTTGCCCGTTTCCCTGTTCTTTTGCGATTGCTTATCCCGGAGCCATGATAATGGCATCAGACGGCCTAAAAAAAGGTCGCCTGTTTTCCTCTCTTTTCCTCGAAGTTAAAAATTCACAGAATGACAATAAAAAAAAATTCCCGGTAACATATCGCTTTTATCACAGCGGACCGGTGAGCGTAGGCAGGAACCACCCGACAATCGATGTCACTATCCAGACAACGACAGCAATTAACAGGGATTTGAGCCAGCCGATTGTATACAGTTTCTGCAATGCCAGCAGCCACACAATTCCTGCGATGATTGCAGCTATCCAACCCTGGCCTATAATGTAATATATGATCGTGTAAACTACTGTTCCAATAAGGGCAGCGATGAATGCTGTTTTTACATCTTCCGTTTCACCAAGTAGCTTTGTAATGACATAAATTATGACCGTTGATATGATCAACGCGATAACAAATGACAACAGGGTATAAACAATTGATGCCATGGTTCAATCCTCTCCTTTTATCATATTAATACTATCGTGTGAATATTATAGAAGAGAATGACTATCACCATCAATGTATACAGCGAAATATCGAAGACAGCGTATTTTACGATAAAAAAGAGAAAATCAGTGAATACCAGAAATTGCTACTCAGTTGGCTTTCCGTTGTAATGCTCTTTTTGGGCAAGTGCTTCCTGCCGTGTCTTCCTTATAACCTTGTCCTGGTGTTCTGGCGGTGAATAGATCGTGTATAACTTGAGGTTTTTCACTTTCGATGTGTTGATTACGTTATGTTTTGCACCAGAGGGAACTATCACCCCACTGCCATCCTTCACGGGATTCTTCACACCATCAATTACGACGACTCCTTCCCCTTCTTCGAAACGGAAGAACTGGTCAACATCATCGTGGGTTTCCTCACCGATTTCTTCTTTCGGTTTGAGGCACATCAATACGAGCTGGCTGTATTTTCCTGTATATAATACCCTGCGGAAATCGGCGTTCTTCGTCGTTTCTTCTTCAAGATTTGCTGCATAACCTTTCTTCATGTTCTCTACCTCGTATTTGCTCTATAACATTACATATAGTGTTTCACCTTTGAAATTTTATCGGAATAGAAATCCGGTTTTTTATCGTACGGGGAAAACAGTGTTATCTCTGTTGGGTGGCAATCCAGAGAAAAAACCGGAATGATCATATCTGCCCGTGCAGAGGTATGCCGGATACTACGTACAAGTATTCCTCATTAACATGAACAACCGGATAACTCTAATCTCAAACCATTACTAATTGTGAATTTATGAATTCCATAACTATTACTTGAGGACTGGTTTGTTAATCGGCCTGTTTTGCAGGAACCCGCGTGACCAGCACCTTGTCGATACGGTTTCCATCCATATCCACAACTTCATAACGCAATCCGGCGACTTCAATATAATCACCGGTTTTTGGAATCCGCTCAAGGATGAAAAGGATCAGCCCGGCAATAGTGCGGTAATGGCTCTTATCCTCTCCCGGAAAAGAATCAACAGACAGGATTTTTTTGATGTCTTCAACGGGTATATCCCCATTGATCAGCCATGATCCGTCCTCCCTTACGACAACAGGAGTGTCTACCGGTTCTCCAAGAGTACGGACATCACCGACAATCGCTTCAAGAATATCATGAAGGGTAATGACACCCTGGATACCTCCGTATTCGTCAGTGACAAGCGCAATATGCAGACCTGTTGCCTTGAATGATTCGAGGAGTTTCAGGACAGGGAGGGTTTGGGAGATAAAGAGCGGTTTTATGACAGAAGCTTTGAGATTGGGGGTGCCATCATCCATCATCCTCCCCAGAATATTCTTCACGGATACCATGCCGATTATATTGTCCAGATTCCCTTCATAAACCGGAAAATTTGATCGACCACTTTGAATCATTTTCCGGAGGTTCTCATCAGCAGGATCATTCTGGTCGAGAGCGACGATATCAGAGCGGTGGGTCATCAGGGATTCAACACGGCGGTCACCAAGATCAAATACACCTTCTACCATCCTCAGCTCGGCCTTCTCGAATATACCGGCTTCAGTACCTTCCGCAAGCATAATTTTAATCTCCTCTTCGGTTACCGGTGGTTCGGTAATTTTACGGAACTGCAAGACCCGGAGCATAGCTTCGGTCGAATGGCTGAGAATTATCACCAGGGGTGCTGTTATGAAAGAAAGGAGCTGCATCGGTTTTGCAACAACGGATGCGATATTTTCGGCGTTATTGAGCGCGAGGCGTTTTGGGACAAGCTCTCCGAAAATTAAGGTCAGGTAGGTGATTACAAGAACCACGATTGTGATGCTGATAAGATCACTATATGGCGCAATTTCAGGGAATTCTTTAAGATAAGCTGCGAGTTCTCTTGCGATCGTGGCTCCTCCGAATGCACCGGCAAAGATACCCACAAGTGTGATACCAATCTGTACGGTCGAAAGGAATTGTGTGGGTTCATTCACGATTTCAAGTGCAGCCGCTGCCCGTGTGTCTCCTTCCTCTGCCCGCTGCTGGAGGCGGGCTTTTTTGACAGAAACGATGGCAAATTCTGCCATGGCAAAGATTCCATTGAGCACGATCAGAAAGAGAATGATAATAATCTCGAGGAAATACGACATTTTGCAGAATTATCGTGCGGAAAATAATTAAAACTATTTAAGGGAAGAGCATCCGTACCGCACGTATTCACCTGTGATACCATAATTATGTTATAGTATCCGGATTGAATACTTTGGTAATCAGGAAAATCCATGAATCGTAGCCTTCCATTCTTATCGATCCACCGACCAGTACCGCATTCGGATAAAAGCACTTTTCTGTTATTTCTGACAGGATGTATCATCCCTCCGGGTGCTTCACACATGAGTTCTGCTCGTTGGGATGTTGCCTGATGAAAAATCCTTTTGAATGGCTGGCAACAGAAATTACTTCCCGGCCTCTTGTCATAGCAGGAGTCGCCGTTATTTTTTTCCTTATCATGCTTTTCGGAGTTACTCAGGTAACAATGGAAACGGGAACTGATACTTACCTTGATAAAAATACCCCCCGTGGGGCCTTGCTCTCCCATTATACTGATACATACGGATCAAACGCACTCATGCTCATTTTCGAGACGAATGATATCAAAGATGTAGAGACCCTGAAGTATATCGATAAGCTTCAGGCCGATATCTCGAATGAGCAATCTGTGGAACGTGTATCGGGTATTGTTGATCTGCTGAAACAAGGAAACGGTGGGACGCTTCCGGGCTCGACTGCAGAAGTGGAGCAGATTATCAGCCGTTCACCATCCGATGTAGTCGATCGCTACATCCCTTCAAAAATGATGACCATCAGCGTTATCACCCTCACGCCCGGGCTCTCAGCCAGCAGTCAGGAACAAGTGCTCAATTCCATTCGGGCGCTGGTGAAACTCTCGGATCCCCCACCCGGAATATCAGTCACCATATCCGGCGAGGCCGCTTTTTCCCAGGAGATGGAAAATGCGATGGGTTCGTCCATGGGGATCCTCATCATGGCTGCCATGATCCTGATGGTCGTAGCGGTAATAGCCCTCTTCAGCCACGTGCGCTACCCGCTTCTGTCCGTCATGGTCGTGGCATCTGGTCTTGTTCTTACGTTCGGTTTCATGGGACTCTCCGGAACACCAATCAGTATGGTGGTGATTGGGGCGTTCCCGGTCCTTATCGGGATAGGTATCGATTATGCCATCCAGATCCATTCACGACTGGACGAAGAGGCCCGCAAGTCTTCGCTGACCGAAGCAATCACCACCACCATAACAAAGACCGGCCCGGCAGTATTGATTGCCATGCTTGCCACCTCAATGGGATTCATTGCCATGATCCTCGGACCAATTCCCATGGTAGGTGATTTTGGTATCACCTGTACTGTCGGTGTGATGTCGTGCTACCTGGCAGCCCTGATCATTGTACCGGTCTTTGCGGTCATTATTAACTACCATCCCAAGAAACCCAAGGGAAAATCAACCGATACCGGTTCTTGGGAGATTGAGCCGAAGGGTCGTAACACCGTACCGGTCCCTCCCGCAGGTTCGCACAGTTCATTTATCGAGAAATATGATGCAGCGCTGGGAAAACTTGCTTATAGAATTGCAAAAAACCCGGTTCCCATCCTTCTGGTCGTCTTTCTTGTGGCTGTAGTCGGATTCCAGCTTGATAATGAGGTCCCCATCAGTGCGGATGAGAAGACATTTGTACCATCGGATATGCCTGCTCTCGTGGACATGAACAAGGTCACCCGGACCATGGGCGCAACGAGCACCATTCCTATCGTGGTATCAGGGGAAAACGTCGTAGATCCTCTGACCCTTGCATGGATTCAGGATTTCGGGGAGTATGAAGTTACGCGGAATGATAAAATCACCGGTGTCACCAGTATCGCTACCCTTCTTACCCAGTATAACAATGGCATACTCCCCCCGACAAATTCCGGGATACAACAAACCCTCAGCCGCATCCCGGCCGAGACGAAAAACCGGTATCTCAACGGTAACATGGAGACGGTGCTTGAGTTCTCAACTGTCGATATGGAGATGTCGCAAGCCCGGTCACAGATACAGGTCATACAAAAGGATGTAGAATGGATTTCTCCACCAGTCGGGATTACCGCTCGTGTCACCGGGAGTCTGGAGATGTTCAGTTCTCTCATGGATGACATCAGTGATTCCAAGACACTCATGACCGTTCTCGGATTTGCGTTCATCCTCGGTTTTCTCCTCCTTGTGTACAGGAAATTCCACGCCGTCTCCCCCCTCATTCCCATCGTTGCCATCGTAGGATGGAACGGTGCGATCATGTACCTTCTGGGCCTTGACTATACCCCCCTCACTGCAGTCCTCGGTTCCATGACCATCGGGGTGGCATCCGAATATACAGTCCTGATAATGGAACGGGTTGATGAAGAACTGGCACGGGGAATAGACCTCTATTCGGCAATCCAGACAAGCGTGCAGAAAATTGGTACCGCGATCACCGTCTCGGGCCTGACCACGGTATTCGGCTTTGCTGCTCTCATTCTTTCGGAATTTAATATCATCTCAAATTTCGGTATCACCACAGTTATCACCGTAGGATTTTCTCTTGCAGGTGCGATCCTGATCATGCCAGCAGTCATCTCCCTGATGTACCAGTTCAAGGGCAATCCGGTGATGCCCAATAACAAAAAACCACAAGGGAATTCTTCGGTCTCAGAATAAAAGCGATAACATCGTCGGTTCACCACACTATCTGCGGGTATCACGGAAGCAGATAAACAAGACAATTATTTTCCAGATATACCGGGAAAAACAGATATTCTCAATGAATAATAACCACTCTTGTAATTTGAGAATACAATGACAAAATTCAATGTTCCGATATCTTTTCACCCGTTCCATTCTGCTACCGGGTTTCATGACTGATTATCAAAATGACCTCTTTCGCTCCATTTTATACAGGCAACCATCTCTGCGTTTACCAGATCAGAGCTCTCCTGTACAGACCGTTATGATGATTTTATTTTCCGCTTTCCGAAGGTACTCGATTGTTGTGGACTTGCTGTAGCTGAGCTTTTCTGCAAGCTCCGTTGCACTGATCTTTCTCGGGTACTCATAATAGCCGGAACTGATGGCAGTGTTCAGGACCAGCCGCTCTTTTTTATGAAAGCTGGGTGAGGATCCGGTAACCACGGTAGTCGGCAACCTCGTACGCAACTGACGTTATCGTGCCCAGGAGTTTTTAAGAACTGCACAATCCGCTCAAGGCCTGGCTCCGGACCTGTGCAGCTGAAGGTGATGGTCTCCTGCGTAAAGACAAGGGGACGCTCCCAGATGACCTCGATATCGATCCATCCCAGCATGTGCGCAAACTGCTGCGGTATGGAGACCGTGACAAGGCAGATGTGCTCGCGGTCTTTGGTTTCGAAGACATCAAGAATTTTAAAATGACGGGAAATTTTACATCCTTCAAAGAGTACCCCTCAGGTAACAGGATCCGTGCGATCCCGAGCGTGTACCCTTTCGCACGGTTCTCCTTTGAGGATCTCAAGGACCTCGATCTTCTCGTAGAACCCTGCCGTTGCCGCGATGAAATGGACAAATTCCTGGTTCAAGGTAACCGAGAGGGTCATGTTCCTCATATGCTCAGGGGATTGTGCGATGCCATACATGATGAGGTTTCGGACATGTACGGAACAACACTGATAATCTCGCACGTGCCAGGCATTCCAAGAGGAGTGAATAGCGATGATGACATTTGATTTCCCGGTGGGCTACCATGCCCTCCATAAGGTGAAGATTATCAATTTCCAGCTCAACCGGTGGTATTCACTCGGGTATGCAAGGCTCGAGGATGTGAAATGGGCTGGCAGCCAGATCCAGACATTTGATGACTGGAAAGGAGTCATGACCGGTCTTGCAAAAAAAGCAGTATCAGAAGAACGGTGGATCAATGCCGCATTCTATTACCGTGCCGCAGAGTTTTTTGTGCTCCCGTCCGACCCGGACAAAGAGGGGCTCTATGACCGGTTTGCCGACTTATTCTACAACAAAGCCTTTACCGGCGAACCGATCGAGCGACACAAGGTCCCGTACGGTGGGGCTCATCTCCCCGCCATCCGTGTCGCATCTGCCCAGGCCTCGCTAAAAGGGACAATCGTCATCCACGGCGGGTTCGATTCCTTCATCGAGGAATGGTATTCTTGTGCCACGTTTTTTGCAGCACGGGGATACGATATAATTATGTTCGAAGGGCCAGGCCAGGGTGCGGCCCTGAAAAAGTACGGCTTACCGTTGATCCATGAATGGGAAAAGCCGGTCAAAGCGGTCCTTGACCATTTCAGGCTGGACGATGTCACCCTGCTTGGGATCTCGATGGGCGGTTGGATGTGCTTCCGTGCCGCTGCGTTTGAACCACGGATTAAACGGGTGATTGCATCGAGCATCGCGTTTGATTACCTGCAGATACCACCGCTGCCAATACAGGTACTAGCCAGATTCCTGCTGCGGTTTCCGCGCCTCATGGACTACCTGGCCGGTCTGAAAATGAAAGCCAGTTACCAGGAGCGCTGGGGGATCAACAACCTGATGTACATCACGAAGATCCCTTCACCTTTTGAGGCATCAGATGTGCTTCTCCGGTTTAACGAGCAAAACCAGCACCCGGAACTAGTAAAACAGGATGTCCTGATCCTGACCGGTGCCGAGGACCATTTCATCCCGCTTAAGATGCATTACAAACAGGTCAATGCACTGAAGAATACGCGATCGCTGACAGCCCGGATCTTCACACGGAAAGAGCAGGCCCAGAACCACTGCCAGATAGGGAACATCAGGCTGGCCCTTGATCTGATGCTGAAGTGGATCGAAGAGAAGTCGTGAATAAACCGGGATCCTGATTTCTTCGCAGATTCTCCTGTTCTCTTGTTATTGCATCATTTTTAATGAATTGTGTTTATTTGCGACATAAAAACGATCTGACACTATTTTATCAGCTTTAACATTGTTACATTGATTCAATGTATGAACTGGTCTCTCCTATCGAACCGGGGAGAATCGGAAAATATTTCGGATATTTCCTCATGGCACTGGGGATTATCCTTCTGCCTCCCGCTGCCTTCGCAGGACTCGTCCATGAAACCCATGCTGCCGTTATTTTTACTATTATTGCAGGCATTATGCTGTGTGCCGGGTTTATTCTCTACAAACTCCTGCCCGGGACTGAATTACTGTTAAAAGAAGCGATTGTGCTTACGGCCATCTTCTTCCCCCTTTCATCAGCCATTAGTGCCGTTCCGGTACAGCTTATCACAGGTGTGACCTACACCGATGCACTCTTTGAATGTATTTCCAGTATAACAACGACCGGTCTCACAGTAATGCCAGCCGTATCAGATCCCGTTTTCCTTTTTTTCCGCTCATGGCTCCAGTGGATCGGGGGTATTGGAATTATTATTGTGGTGCTCCTCATTTTCTTAAAACCGGGAACCAGTACCTTCCTGATCTACGAAACTCAAAACCGTTCCGAGATGGTTTCGTCTGGTGTCATTGTCGCAGCAATAATGTTAGTTCGGGTATACATCGCCATCACGCTTCTCGCATTTGGACTGTTCTGGGCAGGTGGGATGATACCCTTTGATGCTCTCTGTCATGCACTTAGTACCGTCTCCACCGGTGGATTTTCCACAAAAACCGGGAGCATCGCGGATTTTTCCGGTATACTGATACCCGTTATGATGTGTGTGGTTATGGTTATGGGGGGGACTGATTTTAGTACCTTTCCCGGGCTGTTTACGGATCCAAAAAAATTTTTCCGTGATGTTCAGTTACGGTATTTCATCCTCATTGCAATAACGGGCATGGCGCTGATGGCCTTCGCTCTTTCATACACCGTAGATATTACTGATGCAATCCCTATTGCGGTATTCCAGGTAATTTCCGCCCTCACTACCACCGGCTATTCAACCATCAATATTGGGGAGCTGCCGGAAACATCTCGCGCTGTATTGCTTGTACTCATGGGGATTGGGGGGAGCCTGGGATCGACATCAGGGGGACTGAAAATCTTCCGGCTGATTCTCATCGTGCAAATGATCAGGATTATTTTTTTGCGGATTTTTTTACCGAAAGAAGTAGTTATTCCGTTGAAGGTGGGGGAACGGGTAATGGAACAGGATGAGGTATACCAGCATATATCCTACGTTTTTCTCTACGGGATTGTCCTTGCTGGTTCATGCTTTATTTTCCTGGTATATGGCTATGGAATGAGCAACTCTCTGTTTGAAGTGACGAGCGCCCTCGGGACTGTTGGATTATCAACAGGATTGACGTCTCCGACTCTCCCCCTCGTCCTGAAAGGAGTACTCTCGGTCGATATGCTGCTCGGACGATTAGAAGTCATCCCGTTCCTTATCCTTCTTAATCCGATAACATGGTGGAAACGATCTGCGGTTAAATCGGAAATTCCCCTGGAAAAGCCCCCGCATATATTGCAGGATTAAGGGGATGAGTATAGATATTTACTCGCATCGATTACAGAATCATCTTTTTGCCAAAATTGTATTTTAAGGATGATCATTTCACCCGGAAACAGAGAACATTTTTATTGATGGAGCAATTCAGATATTCGTATCATAATAAAAGGTGTTGAGTGAATGCTGCCCTTACACAAACCTGATAATAATTGCCGTGCCCTAAGACTTCTATCTGATATCCTCAATCATAGGTACGGGACGGGATGTGAAGAATGCGGGTAATTATTATTGGAGCAAGTGACCTCGGAAAACACCTCGCCCGGAAACTGGCACACCGTGGTAGTGAGGTGATTGTAATAGAGAGTGAAATGAAATATGCAAAAGACCTGGCTGAATCCCTTGACTGTACCATCATCAATGCAGAAGGAACCCGACCCGATATCCTCGAAAAAGCAGAAATTGAGAAAGCGGATGCAATCGTTGCCTGCACAGACCATGATCAGGATAACATTCTCATCGGCCTCATTGCACGGGATTATAACATACAGAAAATTATCCTGCGCATTCACGACAACCAATTTCTCGTTGTGGCGAAAAGGCTGGGATTCAATGACCTGATTAATCCATCCCAGATTGCATCCTCAATAATATCCGATGACCTTCGAGGTGTGGATACCATCGAATTAAGTAGTCTTGTCCGTGGGGATGTACGGTTTATCAGCGTTCTGGCCACTACCAGACAAATAGACCGATATGTCAAAGAAGTGTCGTTACCATCGAAAAGTGCTTTTATCGGGATATATAGAGGGAATGAATTCATTCTTTCTGGAGAAAATCCGGTGATTAAGAAGGGAGATGAAGCGATGATCATCACGATTGCTGAACAGGTAAATGAAATACGGGAATTTTTTTCCGAGCACGAAGTATCAAAAACGAAAAAAACTCCTGAACAAAGATAGACCTGGTAAATCCAACTATTTTTTAGTTACGAATGCGAAGCACCATTTTTCGTTTCTCAGTTCAGCAGATTCAGCGACTTATTGCACCTGAATATTTTCCAGGGAATGTGGACTAAAGCCAATGAGGTTACAGATTATCTGTATGAATCAAATATCCGGAACCGTCTGATCGAGGTGTGTTTTTCCATCAACCGGGGAGAAATGCTTTGTATAAAGGATTTCATAACGCATATATACGGTGAAAAATAGTATGGCAAAGGGAAGTTCTCCAGTATCCGGTAAAGAAAAAGAAGGAGAAGAAGGTAAGGGGATTGATTTTTTCTACATCCTTACCGGTGGCGGTGTATTGACAGGAATAATCCTTATCGTTTTTATTATTCTCCGTTATGTGCTACATATCATATAATTCCTGCTTATCGTTATTTTTTCGCAACCAACAGTATGCAGAATTTTTCTCATCGCAAAATTCCCAAAGCGGGGCGAACGGTATGTGTTTTTCCCCAACGCCTCCTGACCTGAAGAATTCCATACCAGGAACAGAGAGGAGGAGTTGATGGTACTAGGGGAGATCCTCTGGGGAATCGGACTTTTTATCGGTTTGTTTGCAGTCGAACTCCTGCTGGTTGCGCTCCTCCCAGTCTTTGAAGTCCCTTCACAACCCCTGAAAAAAGCGCCACGATCCTCCGAAAAAGAAGTTTCACCAGCACTACGACCGAGAAAAGAAGTGCGATTTTTTGTCAACGAGATGGCTCTCAGTGCATGGCTGTACCTGCCGCTGCATCAGCCAGCTCCGTTTCCCTGCATCATCATGGGCAATGGGCTTGGCGGTACCAAGGACACAGGACTGGAACCCTATGCAATCCGGTTCCAGAATGCTGGTTTTGCCGTACTGGTATTCGATTACCGGTACTTTGGGGAGAGCGAGGGTACACCACGGCAGCTGATCTGGATTCCCTCCTAGTTGGAGGACTGGTCTGCCGCCATTGCATTCGCTCGGGGATTAAAAGATGTTGACCCGGCCCGAATCGCCCTCTGGGGGACTTCCCTGAGCGGGGGACATGTGATTGTAACTGCCGTTCACGATCCCACGATCTCCTGTGTATCCGCCCAGTGTCCTGGTCTCGATGGCCAGGCCGCTGCGTTAGAGTCGTTCAAAAGGATGGGATTAAGCACTTCACGTCGAATGATCATGCACGGCCAGCGCGATCTGGTACGTTCCTGGCTCGGCCTTTCGCCTCACAAGATCCCCATTGTCGGAAAACAAGGAACGATCGCTCTCATGAATACGCCGGATGTCTATGATTCGTTTTTAACGCTCATTCCCGATACCTACGTAAATGAGGCTTGTGCCCGTATCATTATACGGGGCGATAAATACCGGCCGATCACGTATGCACACAACGTGCGATGCCCCGTCCTGCTCCAGATATGCGACTACGACACCCTCATCCCTATCAGTGCTAGTGAAGAAACTGCTAAAATCCTTGGGGATTTTGCAGAGGTGAAACACTACCTCCTCAACCACTTTGATATCTATACAGGCAACGGGTTTGAGCAGAGTGTGCGTGACCAGACCGCATTTTTTCAAAAACACCTCGGATAATTTTTTAGAGAGACGGGAAATTTTTAAGCATATTTGGGCTCTGTTGAAATCCTATTTTCCAGGGATTCGTTTCTTCTTATCAACTGTTTGGAGGGTGACCCCCTCTCTCCCCCAGTGGGGGAGGCAACCCAAGGGGAGCATCCCCTTGACCCCCTCTTTTTAGAGGGTTTCAACAAAGCCCATATTTGGATATTTTTTATAAAACAAAGAAAGCATAACGATTTTCATGTTTCCCTTATAAAATACCGGGTAATGGTCTTTCTCTCTCCTGCCACTTCCAAAATCATCAAATCTCTTGGGGTTGTTTTCGGGGATATCGGTACCAGCCCGATTTACACGATCGGCGCTATCCTGCTTTTTATCCTTCCGACCGTCCAAAATATTATCGGTCTCCTCTCCCTCATTGTCTGGTCCCTGTTCATTGTCATTACGGTGCAATATGCATGGCTTGCCATGTATCTCGGTAGTAAGGGCGAAGGAGGAACAATCGTGCTCAAAGGTCTTCTCACCTCCAATCTGAAAAATCCCCATATGATTTCATTTGTGTCCGTGCTCACGGTCATCGGGGTCGCCCTTTTCATCGGCGATGGAGTGATTACTCCTGCCATCAGTATCCTCTCTGCGGTTGAAGGTATCCGGCTGATCCCGGGATTTGACGGGATCTGGGGAGGGTGGATTCTTTTGAGTGGTATCGGCATTGCACTCGCGCTCTTTGTCTTCCAGAAAAACGGGACTGAGCGCGTTGCCTGGGCATTCGGACCGATCATGCTCATCTGGTTTCTTTCGCTTGCGGTCACCGGAATTATTTCGATTGCATCTGCACCGCAGGTTCTTCTTGCCCTCAGTCCTTCCTATGCTGTCGGTTTTCTGATGCAAAACGGGGTTGGTTCATTTTTTGTCCTTTCAGCTGTCCTTCTCTGCGTTACCGGGGGAGAAGCACTTTATGCCGATATGGGGCATCTCGGGAAAGAACCCATAGTTAAGGGATGGTACTGTATATTCCCGGCACTGGTCCTCAGCTACCTCGGGCAGGGGGCCTATGTTCTCAATAATCCTGAAGCACACAGTGTTCTGTTCAGTATGGTACAGGGACAGGCAGCTCTGCTCTATGTCCCGTTTCTCCTCCTCAGTATTGGTGCAACCGTCATTGCATCCCAGGCCATGATCTCAGGAATGTTCTCGATCATGTACCAGGGAATGATGACACAGATCATTCCCAAGATGAAAATAGAATTTACCTCGCCGGAATTGAGGTCTCAGATCTACATTGATGCCGTGAACTGGATGCTTCTCGCAGCCGTGATCATTGTTATGCTGGAATTCAAAACCTCCGAGAACCTTGCATCCGCCTATGGCCTTGCTGTTGCCGGCACCATGACCATTTCAGCAATTATGATGACGATGATCTTCATTCTGAAGTTGGATCTCTTCAAGGCCGTTATTTCCAGTGTATTGATTATCGTGGATTTAATCTTCTTATTCTCGGCCTTTCTCAAGATCCCCCATGGTGCGTACTGGTCGTTCATCATTGCAGCGGTACCATTAGTTATCATTGTTACATACATACGCGGACAGGAGAAACTCCATCGCATGCTCAAACCTGTACGATTAGAGGAATTCCTGCCGGTCTACCAGAAAAAGTACTCCGAACTTCCCAAGGTTCATGGCTCAGCGCTCTTTTTTACCGCCGACAATGACCGCATATCCCCTTACATTCCCCAGGTGATGTTCAAAAACGAGATCCTGTACGAAAACAATATTCTCATCTCTGTCCGGATAACCGATTTTCCGTTCGGGGTCTATACCGGATATGACCGCGATATTGCACCGGGCCTTCATACATATATGGTAACAGCCGGCTATATGGAAATCATTGATATCATCGGTCTCTTACGAAAGGAAGGCATCGAGGAAAAAACCATCTTTTACGGAATGGAGAATGTTATCAGCGACAAATTCTTCTGGAAGCTGTACGGGCTGTTAAAGAAAGTGACTCCGGCCTTTGTCCACTTCTACGAGCTGCCACCGGAGAAAATTCACGGGGTTATCACACGGGTTGTGATGTAGGAGAAAAGAGCAGGACTTATAGGGTCTGTTCGTTCATTACCCCCCAAAATTAAAGTGTAAAAACCTTTCTCGCTAAAACTCATGCTATCCTTATACACAGATCCCGATAATTAATTCTGTGGAAATTTTTCAGAGTAAACACAGTAATTGTGTCAATAGGTTTATTAGGTTCTTTTTCATAGGTTCGTGAAGACGGGATTGATTCCATGAAAAAAGTAGTAATCGAAGTTCCAAAAGACAAATCTGATACAATTCAGTCAAAATTTAAGGACACTCTTTTCTCTGTTGATGAAAGGGAAAAATCAACCCGGTTTACCCTCTATGTTCCCGATGAGATGCTGGATCAGCTTATCAGCCAGACCAATGGTTCTATTAAGGAGACGGCAGATTTCCGGCCCGTCTGGACGGGTATTATTCCCGATTACGAGAAATTAGCTGAAGAGGATGCCCGGATCACGATTATTGAAGTCTCCTCACCAGATTTCGTCATCTCGCCCTTTGTGGAAAAACTCAAGGAACGATACGGACATTCCGGGAAGAAGGTGGATAAAACACCCATCGAGAAGATTATCGCAACAACGGAATCGTATACCGTCTTCGATAAAGAAAAATTTATTCTCGCTGCCATTGCCGGATTAGTGGCACTGATTGGATTATTTCTGAATAATATCGGCATCATTATCGGTGCGATGCTGATATCTCCCCTGCTTGGCCCGATCTATGCATTGGCAGTCTATGTTGCGATTGGAGATGTTAAAACAACCCTGCGCTGCATCCAAATAGTGGGGCTGATGGTGTTAATGCTGGTCATCATCGCTGCACTTGCCTCATTTGCCCTTTCCTTCGTCATCGATCTGCCCCTCACGCCGGAGATACTGTCCCGGACGGACTCCAATGCAGTATTCATTGTGATGGCGGTCCTTCTTGGAATTGCTACCATGATAGCCTTGTCGGAGGGAATTCCGGAAGGGATAGCCGGTGTTGGTATTGCTGCAGCACTCCTTCCCCCGGCTGTTGTGACCGGGATAGCCGTGGTTCTTTTCCCGGAGGGGGCTCTGAAAGCTGTTGTTCTTACTCTTCAGAACGTTGTTGGTCTCATTGCAGGCAGTATTATCGGAGTCATGTTTCTCAACATCGGTCCCAGGGATCTCTTTGCGCAGGCCCAGTCACGACAGGTAATTATCCGTGTGGCATGGTTCATGGCGATTCTCATCGTATTTCTTGTAATCATTTCGTTCCTTTTGTAACAATAGTGCAGGTTTTTCCTGCATTTGCAGTTTTTTATTCCGTTTTTCCCGATGGTCACGAAGCTATCTCACATGAACGGCAAATTCTTGTTTATCATGCGGTGTTCCTGTAACTCTCCATCATGATACACCATGATGCGGACAAGTTCGCCTTGGGAAAGATACCGCATCTGAAGGTCATACATTTTCTGGTCATGCCCCAGATTATTGATTACAAAATATTCATGGACGGTTTCAATGAAGGATATCTGGTGAATGAGGAAGGCATTTTCATATTCCTTGACTTCTCGGGCGAGGGCAAGGCAAACATCTTCTGGTATTTCCTGATTGAATCGCCCGTGTTCGTTCATCTTTGCGAACAGTCGCCATGTCACCAGTCCTGCCGCATCAGCGCTGCGACGGAGCATATGGGGGTAGATACGACATCCGGAAAACCTTTGATCATAGATCCGGCACTTCCCGTTTTCAAGAAACCAGCATGATCCAAGATTATCATTTCTCATGCGAAGTGCATACCCCGAGACATACAACATACCGTTCTGGTCGCAGAATTCAGGAGCCGGAGCAGGTTCGAACGCACCAGGATCAATTTTTTTCACTTCGGTCACATCATGATCCAGCAGAAAGATGTGCCCGTTCATTGCACGGGTGCAGCACGTTCCGCAGCGGGTGCACCGGAACCCGACTGTCTTAATTTCACCTGCTATACTATCCAAAGGATACGAGAAGAGACGGTTTCTCTCTTGCATCAATGCAATGATACGACAGGGGAGTGGGATAGGAGAATCAGCGACCATCAGATTCCGCCCCAGCATTTCTTTCCCGAAATTTCAAACTCGACACTAGTAATGGTAATATCGATACTGGCATCTTCCCCGTCAGGAAGTATCAGGTCTGAAGAGAGATGCAGGGGTATTTTGTATCCCTGAACATCAGAATAATTAGAGAAATTTTGAATAAAATGACCTGGGACCGGATTGCTAGACTTCGGAGGATTCCTGTGGTATGCCTCAATGCTCTGGATTCGCCCAATACCGTCGAAATGGACAAGAGCTTCCGCGCAGAGATCGTTGTCCATAAGGGATGCACGAGCCGTTAATTCACTTACGTTCTTCCATTCCAGCGAGGCACCCGGCAAGAGAGCCATAGGGAAAAGAGGCGCACTGGCCAGATACCAAAAGAGCGAGGAGGTTTTAATCTTATCACCGTATGCATTGTCAAGCGGGAAGACTGAGAAGAGATTAAGATTCATTCCCGCTTCACGATGTACGTAATAATCGAAAGCGTCGATCCAGATACCCGGTAGATAAGCAATTTTTGCATGCCACACGAAACCGGGAGTTCCAAGAGAGAGAAAAGCCCCACCCCGGACGTTCATCCATCGTCCTGTTTTTCCGTACCTGATCCTTCCCGTATGCCGGATATGTGCGCACCCGACAGGATCGGTATTCTTACCGAGTGCCCAGGCCAGATAGCGTGACACCGGTTCAGGATCGGATGGAATGCTTTTATTGGAGGGTAGAGGTGCGTAATCAATTATTAGGCGAAGGTAACTAGCCTGGTGCTCGATCAGGGAAGTGAAAAGATCGTTCCCGATTATTACAATAAGAAGAAAAATCGCAACCCACACAAGAAACCAGAAAATAAGCTCAGGGAACATCAGATGCCCCCCGTTTTCCGTATCCGGACATCCACCTGCTTACAATCTTTTATACCAGACATTCATGCTCTCCAGCGATCCACAGATGTTGGTATTGTTGGGGAGCAGTCCTCCGTACTGGTATCCCGCCCCGGCAAATACAGTATTGACCGGCATAGAAATTGCCCTGGCAATCGTATACGCAAGCAGGATTCCCTCATTTTTCATATCGGTTTCCATTGTATGGAGGAGAAGTCCGGCAAAACCCCTTCCCCGAAAGAGCGGATTGGTTGCAAAATCGGTCACCTCAGCATTCAGATTTTCATCATCAATGTCGGAGGATGCAACGGCCGCTAGCAGGTGGGATTTCCTGATAATATAGTACCGGACCTGCCCCTGCATGGACTCCCGTATATAGTCAGGGTCATGGATGGGAAACGGGTAGGTTTTGAAGATCAAACGATAGAGTGCTGCAATCTCCTCAGCATCTCCTGTATGAGCACGCCTCAGGGAAAATCCCTTCGGCAGATTAACCAAGGACCTCTGCCCTGCATACTCGAATGAGGTTGACAGAACATTTGCAATTATCGATGCATGAGGGACTTCTTTCCGGCTTGGATCGGTATATTTCGCCATGAACACCACAGACTCTTTGCCATGGAAGAAGAATGGGACAGTGGCTTCCGTGATATACCCGGCATTGGCAAAAATTTCTACAGAGGATTCCGCTACCTTGACAAAAATTTTAGTATAGCCTTCCTTATGGGTGAGATCCTCTGCATACCGGATGATGTCAGGAGTATCGGCCGGAGCCAGTTTCATTACGTAGACCCGGTTATTGATCCGGCCATGCTGGATGATGCTGTGCCCACGATGCAGGACTTCATCACTCTGCATCGCCATTCCTCCGTTCTATCCGGTCGGTATTTGCCGGAATAAGCGTCGTCGTATCATCAAAATCTGCAAGCAGTTTTGCCACACCGACGACTTTTGACTCGTCAGCCCGGTCGATATTCAGCTGCAGCTTGCATATGTCACAATTGCCGTTACAGAAGATACGGTCATAATTGGCCGGTTCCTGATATGTGCAGATCATACCCTCATAATTGCGCAGGACGACCTTATGCACAGACCAGGTCAACAGGTAGTTAGGGAATATGGGAATCTTACCACCACCACCCGGTGCATCGATCACATAGCGCGGGACGGCAAAACCGCTGGTATGACCGACAAGGTTCTCCATGATTTCGATGCCTTTGGAGACCGGGGTTCGGAAATGGCTGATGCCTTCTGACAGGTCGCACTGGTACAGGTAGTACGGGCGGATACGGTTTTTCACGAGCTGGTGAACCAGCTCTTTCATAATACGGGGGCAGTCATTAATCCCGGCGAGGAGAACGGACTGGTTGCCCAGCGGGATACCGGCATCAGCGAGTCTGGCGACCGCAATCCGGGCAGAATCTGTCATCTCCTTAGGGTGGTTGAACTGCATATTCACCCAGAGCGGGTGGTGCTTTTTCAGCATAGTGACAAGTTCATCCGTGATCCTGAACGGCAGCGTTACTGGCACACGGGTTCCGATCCGTATTACTTCTACATGCGGGATGGCACGGAGCTCATTGAGGATCCAGTCAAGATAATCATCACTGAGCATGAAAGGGTCGCCCCCGGAGAGGAGCACGTCGCGAATCTGTGGCGTGTTCCGGATGTATTCAATACCCGTGAGGATCTCGTCCCGGTCAGGAATCGAATCAACATCACCGACTTTGCGTTTCCGTGTGCAGTGCCGGCAGTACATCGCACAGGTGTTGCTGACAAGGAAAAGCACCCGGTCAGGATACCGGTGCGTGATACAGGAACACGGGCTGTCCTTTTCCTCTGCCAGCGGATCGGAGAGCTCGTAGTGTTCGATGATGAGCTCCTTGGGTGATGGGAATGCCTGCTTGAAAATTGGATCATTCTGATAATCATTCACATCAATAAGGGAGAGATAATAGGGAGTGATGTTAAGAGGAAATTTATCGATCGTTTTCTGGAGCTGTTCCCGCTCCTCCCTATTGAAACGGATGCCAAGGACCTGTTCAACGGTGGCAAGATCCCGGACTGCATGCCGGATCTGCCACCGCCAGTCCTTCCAGAACTCGGGAGTCTTCTCTGTATCAAGGGTCTTCCGTATGATCGAGTGATTATCCGGTTTTTCTCCCCCCTCGTATAATCCTTTCAGGACAGATATTATATCCTTTGCCCTGTTTTTTACCTGTGCCCCCACATCTTTCACCGTATGCAGGGTGCCAACCGGTTTCTTTTGTCCTCGTAATCCTTTCGGGGAACGGGATTTTTCACTCAAAATGTCCGATCCCCTTTTAGAATAACCAATGCATTTTTGGTGCAATCACGGGCATTAAATCACTTAATTGGGCTGTATGGTGATGGTAATCATCGAACCACCGAGCCAACGGATTGCTGCGGAACACCATGAATTTCCCGAGGTTGGCAGGGTCGGCCGACTGGTGGTACCGCATGAAGACCTGCCCTGCAGTCTTTCCGACGACCTCAATCTTGCCGGTAGCATGCGACATGACGAACCGTGCCCGTTTCGCAAGTCCTGAACACGCCTGCCAGGATTTCTGGATAATTTCGTAAGACTGTTCAACAGGTACCTGGAAGATGCGGTTTCCCAGAGAAGGGCGGCACTGGAAGACGTAATAGGGTGAGATTCCCGCAAATGAAAGTTTGCGGAAGAGCTCAGTGAATATTTCCGGCTCACTGTTAACGCCATTGAGAATTGGGGTCTGGCTGACTACCATGACCCCGGCTTTCTGGAGTTCGTGTGCTGCCCTGATTGACATGTCAGTCAGTTCCCGGGGGTGGTTGAAATGTGCCATCAGGTAGATGCGTTTTTCCGGCGTGCTGTAGCGTGACAGGACATAACAAAGATCTTTGTCATTGAGGATCCGGTAAGGATTGTATGCCAGCATTTTGCTGCCGATACGGATAATATTGACATGTTCAATCTCACGGAGCTGGCGCAGGATCGACTCGAGCTGGCGGGTCTCGAGTGTCAGGGGATCTCCGCCGGTCAACAGGACATTGGTAATCTCTTTATGCTCACGGATGTAGTTAATCCCCTCGCAAACATCCTTCACGGTTTCGCGTTCGGTATCCATGAACAATCGTTTCCGGAAGCAGAAACGGCAGATACCCCCGCAGACATCGGTCAGGAGCAGGAGGCCTGTCTGTGCATATTTGTGCTGCAGGCCGGGTTTTTTTGTAAAATCTTTCTCGCACGAAGGGTCAAGACATCCTCCTCCATTGAGTTCAGAAGGATCGGGGATAACAATCCTGCGAAGGGGATCGTGCCGGTTTTTCCAGTCAATCAGCGACAGGTAATAGTCGTTGGATCGGAAGGGGAATTTATCACTCACAGTCTCCATTTCCTCACGTTCCTTGGATGAGAGCCCGACAAGGTTGTCAAGCTCGGATATAGTACTCAGGTATTTCGGATTCATCGTACACCTCAACTTGGGGTTATGCTCTGCCCGTGAGAGGGCAGGGGTTGAGTAATGCGAAAAAACTAATGATCACCAATAAAGATAATTGATCGAATAATATGCATTACTCAGTAAATCCTTACTGGGAACTCATCCTTTAAACCCTTTGTGTTATTTTAACTTTGCATGGCGGAAAAGAGAAACAGGGATTGAAAAACGTCCAGATTGCTATCTGAGGGAATAGGGAAATTGAATCTCGACATTGTTTTCCTATTCCCTGATGCTAATAAAAACAAAATATCAATCTGGTTCCTGTAAACCGAAAAGGGTTTTAATTGTTATTTCCCAGTTATTGCGATGGATAGCCTCTTCACCTCCCCGGAATTCCAGATGAGCCTGCTGCTGTTCGTAGCACTCGGGGGCTATCTGATTGCATCGCGTATCAACCAGTCCGCAGTTATCGGACTAATCCTTGTAGGACTCCTGGTCGGGCCGAGTGTGCTTGGGCTGATCACCTATACTGATTTTGTCCGCAGCATCGCCCATCTCGGGGCCGTCATCCTTTTATTTGTGATCGGGTTCGAGTTCAATATGAAAGATATTGTCCAGCCTCGAAACTTTGCCATTGCTTTGATTGGTGTTATCGTGCCATGGTTCGGCGGATGGGGACTTTCTGTCCTCTTCGGTTTCGATTCGGCAAGTGCGATCTTTGTCGGCACTGCCTGTACGGCTACAAGCATCGCGATCACGGCAAATGTTCTCAAAGAGCTGGGCAAACTCCAGACAGAAGCGGCAAAAGCGATCATCGGTGCCGCAGTCATCGATGATGTGCTGGCCCTGCTTGTCCTTGCGATCAGTAAGGATGTCGTCAGCGGTTCATTCTCGTATCTCAGCGTGGCAATCGTCACCATAAAGGCAGTTGCATTTATTGTCATCGCTGCGGCGTTTGGCCTGCTTGTTGTCAGTAAGTACCTTGAGAAACTGGATACAACACCCTTTGTGCAGAAATACCCTGAGTTCATCTTCATCTTTGCAATGATGCTCGCCTTCATGTACGCCATGTTCGCTGAGGTTGTCGGGCTCTCGGCGATTGTCGGCGCATTCATTGCGGGCGTTTCATTCAAGGATGTAAAGCTTCACCAGAGTCACAGTCTCAAAGAAGGAGCTGAGTACCTCCAGATCATCTTTGCCGCAATCTTCTTCGTCTCGCTGGGGATTATTGCTGATTTACACGCAGTAACCCCCGAAATCCTGCTCTTTTTGATCGTACTGACACTTGTTGCCATTATTACTAAGGTCATCGGATGCGGGATACCGGCACGGATGGGCGGCTTATGCACGAAGGACTCGCTTATTGTCGGCTTTGGCATGGCACCCCGTGGTGAGGTTGCGATGATAGTTGCCCTTATCGGGCTGGAAGCTGATATCATCGGACAGGGGGTATATGTCACGCTGGTGCTGATGAGCCTGCTCACAACACTCATTACGCCAATTGTGTATCGCAACTGGTTCTATCGCGGGGAGTACGGAGGCTACGATGAGAAAGGAACCTGTATTGATGAGGGAAAATGATGGCCGATCATCATCATCTATCGGATTCAATGGTAATGTTGCTTACTCCCGGTCTTCTCCACAGCGGAACCATCTTTCATGACCCGATCCATGACGTATCAGGAAAAAATTAAAAGTTGTGATCTACTATGTTTAAAAATGTGCTAGTTCCCGTAGATCTGTCGATCAATTCCCGCTATGCACTTCGTTGCCTCAGGTACATACCGGGACTACGACAGGTTGAAATACTCCATGTAGTCTACAAAAGAAATCCTTTGAAAACTGATGACGTTGTTGATCCTGACCTTGAGCATAAACAGTCGTGTCTCGAAGAGATCAAAACAGATGTTGAAAAACCGGGTGTGATTGTCAGGACATTTATCGAGGAGATCCAGGGAGGCGAGATCTTCGGGGCAATCAACCGGGTCTCCACCCGGGAAGGTGTTGCGCTTACTCTCATGGGAAGGCGGGGGAGGGGGATCATCGATACTTTGCTTCTTGGCAGTGTCGCTTCTGATGTTCTTCGCTATGGCAAGACAGATCTGCTTCTTGTTCAGAACAAGCAGGCAAAGGAAGAACAGGATCTCCCCTGCCAAGACCTTTTTTCCCATGCTCTGGTATGTACAGATTTTTCTGATCCGGAAATTTCAGACCTGTGTTATAATGAATTGCCATGGATCCGCAAGGTAACACTGTTCCATGCAGTGACAACCGGGGATTCCCTGGAAGAAGTCAGATCTTCTGTTGATGCGGCAGAGGCAAAGCTTAAGAGATTTCAGGAACGCTTTTCCCAGATTTCTATTTCTGCTCTGGTACACGTTTCAATCGGAAGTGCTGCAGAAGAGATTACCTCATTTGCCGAAAAGCAGGACGTATCAATTATCCTCATGAAATCAACCGGAAAGAGGAGTTTTCTCGAGAATCTTTTGGGCAGCACAACAGCACGGGTGGCGAGAAATTCCCAAAAACCGGTTCTTGTACTGAGAAGAACCCGGGATGGCAGGCAATAATGCAGGATACGATATTGCTGCGGACAAACCATTTGCAGGTTTGGTATTTTATGAAAATTTGAAAAATTAACCCAACAACGAAGGGAAATCACCGTTAAAAGGGAATGCCGATGATTGCAAAGATACTGCGGAAGCTCAAATACCTGAAAAAAAAGATCTCCCGCAGGCATACTAAGGACACCCAAGAGATACAGAAGGAAAATAAAAAATAAGAAATTTAAAAAATCTCATTTACAGAAAACTGGAAAGGTTACGTGCTGATGGTTGTAAACCCCATTGACACGGGTGCGGGAATTTGGAGCCTGCACAGAATAATCCATCCCGGGTCAATTGTCGAGCTGGTCCTGCCGGGCGAAAAAACCTCGGCACTACACCGGTTAAAAAGCGAAAACTACCGATTTTAAAGAGGACAACGCCCTGCCTGAATACAGATCCGGAATCGTGTTACAGCGAACCGTTAGATTATCCAGATCCTTTTTTTATTCGCCGTTGGTTACTGATGGTCGTTTTTACTGTTTTACCGTTTCCTGACCAGTGACCCAAGAATTAACTATTTCGATCTCCAAAGAAAATATAATTTTTATTCTATTCAACACAGGGAGACGATTTCCTATGCATAAAACACCCTTAGAAATATCCCTAAAGGCAAATCCGGATCAGAAGATTCCGTGGAGATGTGCTGTCTGCGGTTTTGTTTTTACCGGAGAAAAACCGCCAAAAGGCTGTCCCGTGTGCCACAGCCCCTCCTATGAATTCATACCCGAAAAAGACCGTCAGCAACTCACCTATAATGGTGAAAAATTCGATATTATGCTGATCAATGGCAGTAGCCACAGGGCCGGAAACACTGGCTATATGGCCGATCTTGCCGAAGCGGTACTCCGTGAACGGGGCGTGAGTTACCGCAGGTTCAACCTGAGTGAGTATGTAATCGATTACTGCTGGTGCTGTTATGCAGTCCGGGCAGAATCCTGTGCCTATCCGTGTCGGAACAAGAAAGACGATATGCCAGCGTTCCACGCAATGCTTGCGGCATCAAAGGCGGTTATTATTGTTTCCCCGATCAACTGGAATGGTATGTCCGCGAGGCTCAAGGTCTTTCTTGACCGGACCACGTGCATGGAGAATCTCTTCCACATCAACAAACCCGGGCTGACCGAGGGAAAGGTTGCGGGAATCCTTGTCCAAGGCCACGAGGACGGTGCGATTAAGACCGCAATGGACATCTGGCTGAACTTCCAGCAACTGGGATACGTGCTTGCGCCGTTCGGCATTGCCTTCAGGACACACGGGTCGCATTTCAATAGTGTTACAGACCGGGAGTTCTTTCAGAACGATGAGCTGATTGTCCGCCATACACGGGGCGTTGTGAACAATGTCATCGAGACAATGCAGCTTGATATTGGAGAAAAACTGAAAGGGAAGCTGGTGCCGGTCACGGAGTGAGCATTGTCAGAAACAACATCAACATCTGCGGATCCATGGAGTGTGCGAATGTCTGGTACAAAAAGCTGTGATATAGGGAAGATTGTAACAAGAAGTAGTGCGGAAAACCTGTCCTTTATGCGGGAGGCCTGAATGGATCACGGTATTTTATACGCAGCCATAACGCTTGCAGCCGGTCTGGTATTGGGATGTATTACCTATGGCATTATCCGGTGGCTGAAGAAGAAAGCCGATACAACAGAGACCCGGCTGGATGATATAATCCTGATGGCAGTGGGAACCCCCCTTGTGATCGCAGTCATTGCGCTCTCAGCTTATATCGCCCTGACCCGTTTTGATATTATTCCCGAATCCCTGGGGGGGATCAGTACTGGCCAGGTGATCAATGCTGTGTTCATCCTGCTCGGGGCGTGGATCGCCTCGGTCTTTTTACAGAATCTCATCCGGACGTACGGTGTCGTGATAGCAGAAAAGACAGAGACAGATCTTAACCGGCTTATTCCGATCCTTCTGATGATAATTCGATACCTGATCTGGTTTGTTGTATTCCTCCTCCTCCTTGCAGTTTTCCAGGTTGATATCACCCCCTTTCTCGCGGGCGCAGGTATCGCCGGGATTGCCCTTGCCCTTGCTGCGCAGGATCTCCTGGGCAATTTCTTAGGCAGTGCAATTATCGCCATTGACAAACCGTTCAGGATCGGCGACCGTGTCAGGATCGATTCGTTTTTCGGGGACGTGGTAAGCCTCGGCCCCCGGAGTACCCGGATAAAAACAATGGATAACCAGATTGTTACTATCCCGAACTCGACCATCACACAAGGTGTGGTCATCAATTACGCAATGCCCAATCGTAGCCTGAAAATCCGGATCCCGTTCTCGGTTGCCTATGGTTCCGATATGGAGAAAGTAACAGAAATCCTCCTAGACATAGCCCGTGAGGCCGCGGAGAAGACTTCATGGGTCATGACCGATCCCGCACCCTCCGTATATTTTCTCGAGTTTGGGGAATCCAGTCTCAACGGGCGCCTCCTCCTGTGGACATATTATTATGATTACGAATGGGATGTCAAAGACTGGGTGAACCGCCGGATCGCCAGAAGGTTCAAAGAAGAGAAGATCGAGATACCGTTCCGTCAGCTCGACATCTGGATGCGGAATAACAGGGATAGTTGATGCTGACGGAGATTATCCTTCGCGAGAGTTGAACAATATTTGTACAGAATACACAATTACTCTTGCTGAGATTGGTACATTCGACAGAGTATTCCCGGGAAGCATGATTTAAGAATTTTTCCTCACGTGAGTGCCGCAGGCTGGCAGTGACCATGATCATAATTATGGTTGCCGTTGCAACAGGTACATGATGACTCTCGAGGGGAAGATTGCCCGGGCTTTTGCGCTGGACGATGCAACCTGGCTGCGCCACGCCAATCCCCGGAGCGTGATTTTACGCAACACGGCACTCCCGGTACTTATCATCGCGTTCTGGAGCCGGCTCTGGCTGGGGTGGGGGTCTGTCATCCCGGTTGCCCTTGCACTTCTGTGGACATGGTTCAATCCACGCATCTTTCCGGCTCCCCAATCGCTCGATCACTGGACTTCAAAAGCAGTACTGGGCGAACGGGTCTGGCTGAACCGTGACGCAGTTCCCATCCCGTTGTACCACCGTATCGTCCCGAATATTCTTTCTGTAGTGTCAGCTATCGGCATGTTATTTGTTTTCTGGGGTGTCCTCCTCTTTGATCTATGGCCGACCCTGTCTGGCACCGTAATGGTTTACCTGGGAAAGTTGTGGTTCCTTGACAGGATGGTCTGGCTCTGGAACGATATGCAGGATGCTTCACCGGAATACCGTCGCTGGCGTATGTGAAGAGCGCTTAACAAGTCACTCCACAGCATGGCAAGCATCACTTGTTTCACTTGTTTATGTGCAATGAGTCGTTAAAAAAAAGCGGGAGCTCTTAAAAAGGCAAGAATAGGCCAGGGAGCGACTAGACCTTTTTTGGTAAAATTTGCGAAGATAACGGCCGATCGGACAACAATAAATAATCCTGGAAAAACATGGGAACTTTTAAAGAATATCACACACCGTTTATAATAAATGAAAGGAAAAAGTGGAGTTATTTTTTATTTTTTTGCCGGGTAAACAGGTATGTACCCTTCGTAACATCTTCAGGTTTTGCATAAATAATCGCACTATCTCCTGCTTCAATCCGGATTTCGCCACCAATATTGGTGATTATCTCTTCACCCCGACGGATGGCCAGGACGAGAAGATTGTGTCGTTTTCTCAAATTGATTTCGCCGAGAGTAATGCCTGCGAGCGGGGACCCGGACTCAACAGTGAGTGTCGTTATACTGACCTCAGGGATATGCCGCACGAGATCTGTCAGCGTTCCCGGGATATTAGAGCTGCTGCGCAGCATCTGATACCCGTCAGCCCGGACATCAGTAATGAACGACTCGATCCGGTCCCGCGGGACGAAATACTTGTTCAGCACGACGCTAAAGATCTCTACGGATGTTTCGAACTCTTCGGCAATAACCTCATCCGCCCCGGTCGCATAGAGTGCCTCAACTTCACTGACGTAACGGGTCCGTACAATAATGATAAGATCAGGACTGAGGCTCCGGCATGTGTTGACAATCTTACGAACCGCAACCGGATCATTGATGGCAACTACGGCGATACGTGCCGTCAGAATTCCTGCATGACTCAGCACTCCTTCAGTCGTTGCATCGCCAAATATAACCGACTCGCCCTGCTTCCGTACTTCCATGACAAGGTCAGGATTGAGCTCGATGATGGTATAGACGATTCCGGACCTGCGGGCAGTGCGGACCAGATTCCTGCCCGTGACCCCATACCCTATGATAACCAGGTGATCCTTCTTCACATTACGTGATGAGGTATCCTCAGTACTGCATGTACCCCGTGCAATCAGGGAAAAGGCGGGGATTTCGCAGAGCCACCCGGCAACTGGCGGGCCAATCCCAATAATAAACGGAGTCATGGCCATCGTGATTAGGGCAACAACAAGGAAGGTCTGGTAGGTTTCAAATGGCAGGATGCCCGTAATAAATCCACTTTGGGCGATAATAAACGAAAATTCACCTACCTGTGCAAGCGCAAGTCCAGTCATCAGCGATGTCCGCAGGGGATATCCGAGTATGAGGGGAGCTGCAGTTGCGAGCAGGGCTTTAACCACAATCGCAAGAACGATCAGGAATACAGTGATCCAGAAATTTGCGAGCAAAAACCGGAAATCCACCAGCATACCGACAGAGATGAAAAAGAAGCTTGTGAAGATATCCCGGAACGGAAGCACAATGCTGGATGCCTGGTGGCTGAATTCTGATCCTGATATGAGGAGCCCTGCAAAAAGGGCACCGATTGCAATGGAAATACCTGAAAAAGAGACCACCCATGCCACGCCAAAACAGACCAGGATGACAAAAAGCAGGAAAAATTCCTGGTTGCGGGTCCTTGCAATCTCATGCATGACGCGGGGGATAATCCATTTTGCTGATACTACAAGCACAAGCACAATCATGAGATCCTGGAGGACCAGCGTCACCAGAGATTCTGCCGAAAGCAGGGGTGAAGGATCGAACAGGGACAGGCTCGCGAGGAAGGGAATGGCCATGATCATGGGAACTGCCATGAGGTCCTGGAAGATCAGGATGCCCAGCGCAATACTGCCATGCGGGGAATCCATCTCCCCTTTTTCATGCAGGATTTTCAACACGATAGCTGTACTGGACAGCGAGAAAAGAAAACCCAAAAGAATAGCTTCACCGGCGGGAAGATCCAGCAGCAGGGCAAGACCACAAAAGAACGCAAAAGATAGTCCGACCTGGATTGCACCGCCAACGATTGCAATAAGCCGGATTTTCCAGAGATCCTTGAATGAGAACTCAAGCCCTATCGTGAAGAGCAGGAGGATGATGCCAATTTCAGCGAGATTTTTCACCTCTTCCTGTCCCTGGATGATACTGAATCCATACGGCCCGACAATGACACCAGTCAGGATATAAGCGACAAGTGGAGGTACTTTCAGGTGGCTGAAAATCAGCCCGACAAAAAGCGCAATAGTAAAAATGATCAAAATGTCGGTGAATAATGCGAAAACCACGGAAGAACTCCTGCTTATACTATTGATGTGAAACACAAAAAATCATTCGAACACCGGCAAAATGAACGGGTTTGCCGAAAAACGAGGTCTCATACACTTTAATGTTGTTCGATTTGGAAAATGTATTCGATGATGAACTATATGCCGCTGATTACATCAACGGAACCACGATTTATGCGGACGCCGGTTATAGTATTGCAAAATAAGTGAGAATCACGGCAAGAATCGGAGCCCGAATCGGGCGTGTTTTCCCAATGATACCATCTATCCCATTAAAGGACTTTTTTATAAATATCTCGTCGCTTTCAGAATATGCCACCGGTCAGTTACGATCCCTCGATAGTTTCCATCCATGATATTGAAGCAACGGTGAAAAAAGCGGGTGAAACTGCTATACCCTTGAAGTAAAAATGACTCATCAACACTTGGACAGGAGAACATCTGTTGGAAAACCAGATGAAAAACGTAAACACTTTTTTAGATCTTCATGAAAATTAAACGCCTTAACGTTGTCCATGGCAGACGGATGTTAGTACCTTTTACTGGTTTCATGCTTCATTTGCCAGGTTTTACTTCCCCAAGCGTTCTGTGCACTTCAGCGCCTGGCGCCCGTTATCGGTGATGGAGTAAATAATCCAGTTTCCCTGTTGTTCACCCACAATGAAATCCTGTTCTTTAAGGATAGTAAGGTGGTAGGAAAGTTTGGAGTCCGCAATATTGACGACAGCTTTGATGACACAGACACAGAGCGGCTGGGAAAGAAGGGAGTACATAACGGTGAGCCGGATAGGATCCGCAAGCGCCTGGTGGAGCCGGCTGCTCGCATGAAGTACAGATGCATCCGGTATCCGGGCAAGAAGTCCTTCCATCCCTCCTTTTTTATCGAGTTCTTTTTGTATTGTATCCGGGAGATCTTTGGAAAATTCGCAGCATTTTTCCTTCATGGGAGGTGTCCGTTTCTGTGCCATGGCAGATTCAAATTTATATGAAATAACAAACTATATATGTTTTCCATAACAACAATGTTTCAAGAAAATTTGAAACATTTGCTGCACGTGCAGCAGGACCACCCTGCAACAGATGCATAATCCAATGAGAGGTTGAATAACCAAATGACAGATCCAATAATCGGCTCACTCCTGCTGGGATGGGATACCCTTCTCGCGTATCTCACGCAGCATGTCGTCACCTGCCTGGTCCCGGCATTCTTTATCGCCGGTGCGATCGCATCATTCATCAAGAAAGACGCGATCCTGAAATACTTCAGCCCGGAAACGAAAAAGACCACATCCTACGGTATTGCATCGGTCTCTGGCACCGTGCTTGCAGTATGCAGCTGCACGATCCTGCCGATGTTTGCCGGCATCCTCAAGAAAGGGAGCGGGCTTGGGCCGGCGATTACTTTCCTGTACGCGGGACCGGCGATCAATATCCTTGCCATTGTCTATACTGCGAAGGTACTCGGTTTCGATCTCGGCATCGCCCGGGCAGTTGCGGCGATCGTGCTCTCCATCGTTATCGGTCTGATCATGATGAAACTGTTTCCGCAGCATGATGTGGAGACCACAAAGACGTTCGGGGCAGCCCGGAAAGCAGCGTTGGCCTGTGCGGATACTCGGCCAAAATGGGTCATTCCCGCCTTCTTTGTTTTCCTGGTCGCGATCCTCCTGATCGGTACGTCCGCACTGGATGTCTTCCTCCGGCTCCTGATCGTGTACTTCCTCTCCATGGCAGTCGCCTTCCTCCTGATTTACTACTTCACCCGTGATGAGGTGACCGACTGGGGATACGAGATCTGGGACCTGACCAAGAAGATCTTCCCCGTCCTGGTCATCGGCACGTTCGCACTCGGTGTCCTGGCATTTTTCCTTCCCCCGGAGACGTTCAAACCATTTTTCGGTGACAACTCTCTCTTGGCAAATTTCCTTGCAGCCTTAGTGGGAGCAATCCTCTACATGCCAACCCTGCTTGAGGTGCCCGTCATAGGAACGACCCTGGGTTACCTTTCAGGATCCATGGCAAAAGGGCCTGCCCTCTCCCTGCTCCTCACCGGCCCGAGCATCAGCCTGCCCAGCCTGCTCGTCATCTACCGTATTATTGGTGTGAAAAAGACACTAACCTATGCCGGGCTGGTCGTCGTATTTTCGACCATTGCCGGGTTCCTCTTCGGGAATTTTTTCTGAGGTGAAAAAAGCATGAGTGATGATAAACCCTGCTGTGCCGCTGATGCGCTGCGACGCATCCGGCAGGTAAAGATTAACGGGATCATGACGGGCATTACGATGCTCGATGAGAGCATTGCTGAAGTAAAAGCGCAGAATCTCGGGAATGAACCGGAGATCCGATCTGCTCTTCTGAAGAAGAGCCGGATCTACAATTACGTTCCTAAAGGTGTTGAAGAGGAATATGCAAGGGTCCTTATGGAAGAATATAAAAAAGCCCTCACGAAAAACTAATACAAAAAAATTTGAATAACCTCCGGAGATACCATGACAAAAATCGAGATACTCGGGACCGGCTGCGCCAAGTGCAAACGGCTCTTTGCCAATGTGCAGGAAGCGGTAAAAGACCTGAAGATTACGGCAGAAGTGATCAAGGTCGAGGACCTGGATGCGATTGTGGAGGCGGGTGTCATGCTGACACCTGCACTCTTCATCAATGGCGAACTGCGGACTGAAGGCCGGGTTCCCTGTGTGGAAGAGATCATAACAATGCTGAAGGAGTGAGAAGAATGGCAGAAACACCAACATGCTCATGTGGACAAAACGAACCGAAACGGATCATCTTTCCCTGTGCCGGGCAGGCAAACACCGGACAACTGACCAACCTTGCAGCAATTCAGCTGACGGAAGAGGGCTATGGGAGCATTGCCTGTGCCTCGCTGCTCGCAATTGGTTCTGAAGGACTGATAAAGAGTGCAAAGGATGTCGATGAAGTTCTTATCCTTGACGGGTGCCCGATGGTCTGCGCGAAAAAGATTGCAGAGGCACAAGGGATCCCGGTGGGACAGCACCTGGTCATGACCGAACTCGGCATCACCAAAGGACCATCGAAATCCTACACAGAAGACGATGTCGAGAAGATTGTCGCTGCCTGCTGGAAGGGTGAAGGCAGGAAGAAGAATACTGCAAAAACGGGAAAAAAGAGCGGTGGAAACGACAGCGGGTGCGGCTGCGGGTGTGGCGGGACCTGCTGATTTCAGATAGTGTATACGGAGCGAACGGAAACGTCTGACGAAGAAGAGATCCGTGCGTGGGCTGAAGAGTACGCAAAAAAGAACGGCTGGGTACTGAACCCGGATAAAAAGGTACTCAATACCGTTATCCGGGGGCTGTCACGCAACAAGAAGGAATTCGGTGAACAATACTGCCCGTGCCGGCTCCGGTCCGGTGACAAAGAGAAAGATCGGGCAATCATCTGCCCCTGCATCTACCACAAGGATGAAATCGCAGAGGACGGGCACTGCCACTGTCAGCTTTATTACCGGAAGGATACCGCAGAGAGGGTTGCAGGAGAAAAGGAATGACCTTTGCGCTTGTCACCTGTTCCGGCGTCTCGAACACCGGGCGCCTCACCACGCAGGCGGCCCAGGTCCTGCTCCAGCGTAAAACGGGGCAGTATATCTGGATGCATGCCAGGCAGTCTACCGCATCTCTGCAATTGGAGATCGGGGATGCGGACGAACTGATCGTGGTCGATGGATGCGGGGATTGCTGCGCGAAAAAGAAACTCTCCTCATCCCGCATCGCGCCGGATCACCATATCATCGCCACCGAACTCGGCGTGGAGAAGAAGGGAATGGGCGATGTTCAGTACGATGAGATCGAGAAAGTGGTCCGTGCCATTTTGGATATTGGGAGGCACCAGAAATGACTACATCACGATACAAACGTCTTGAAATCGAATGGAAGCACTTCGCTGTCGGCGATGCGACCTGTGAGCGGTGCGGAAATACCGGTGAAGCGCTTAAAGCTACTGTCGAAGGACTACGGCGTGAGTTTGCTCCTGCGGGAGTGAAGATCAACCTGACCGAGACGCTGTTCGACAAAACACGCATAGCGGAGTCAAACGAGATTCGGATGAACGGGATGTTAATCGAAGACCTGCTTGCAGCCGGGGTTGTTTCGACCGACTGCCCATCCTGCGGTACGCTTGCGGGGGAGAGTACCTGCTGCCGGGCGATAGAGATCGACAATGAACGGTACGAGGATATTCCGGCAGAGTTGATCAAGAAAGCTGCATACCTTGCGGTGGGTGTGAACAGCCCTTCCAAAAAGTGAACTAACCACAGTAGAAGAAAAATGGAATCCTGGATTACCTATGACCAAAGACACAGATCCGGCTAATCGCCTCATATTCTGTTGTCGGGTGCATCAAATGTTGGTGTGCTGTCTTTTCAGGCAGCCATCCAGCTTGCGCAGGAGGGATTCGGATCCTTCTCCTGTATCGCAGGTATCGGGAGCAGCAACCAGCCAATGATCCGTGCTGCAAAATCGATGGCTGCCCGATTGGCTGTGGAAAAAAGATTATTGACGCAAGCAAAGTCCCGGTTGACCGATACCTGATTGTCACAGATCTAGGGATTGACAAGACTCACGGGCGGATATCGACGAAAGTGACGTTAAGGCCATTGTCGAAGAAGTAAAACACTCCGATCATCTCATGGGTGATGCAGTGTGCGGACGAGATGAAGAAAATTATCGAACAGAAAATACACGGGGTATGAACAGGGTGCCAGGTATATTTCAAAGTGATGAAAAAATGGCAATAACGAAGGTGTTTTCATGACAAAATCCGATGTGGCGCTGGCCAGTTTCAACCAGGGGTTTACCTGCTCTTCAGCAGTGTTCTCTTCATTTGCTGATGAACTGGGGCTTGAAGAAAGGACGGCAGGGAAGATCGCATGCGGGTTCGGTGCGGGGATCTCCCGGACCGGGAATATCTGTGGGGCGGTGTCAGGCGCGATCATGGTGATCGGACTCAAGTACGGAAAGGCTGAGCAGGGTGATGATGCAGCAACTGACAAGACGCGGGCACTTACCCGGGATTTCATCAGGGAATTCACTCAAAAGAACGGTTCAGTCAACTGCACAGAACTGCTCGGATACAATCTGCGCAATCAGGATGAATATGAAGCGGCCGCGAGAGCGAAATTGTTCAGGACGAAATGCCCGTTACTCGTCCGGGACGCTGCTGTAATCCTTGAAAAAATTCTTTGACGAGGTTAACAGGTGAACAGCAATGGAAGCAATTACACAACTCTCTCCCTGCAGAGGCAGGAGCTTATCACGGGAGGAATAACTATGCCAGGTGAATCGTGTGTAACAAAAGAACCAAAAGGACTGGGATTCTTCGAGAAATATCTGACCGTGTGGGTATTCCTGTGCATCGGTCTTGGCATCCTTCTCGGACGGTTTGCCCCGGAAGCGGCGAAGTACCTTGACAGTCTCTCGATATACATCGGGGAAGCACCGGTTGTCTCGATCCCGATTGCGGTCTGCCTCTTTTTCATGATGTACCCCATCATGGTAAAGATCGATTTTGCCGAGGTCCTGAAGGCAGGCAAAAACATCAAACCCGTCAGCCTCACTCTCTTTGTCAACTGGGCGATCAAGCCCTTTACCATGTATGCAATTGCCCTTTTTTTCCTTGGGACCCTTTTTCTCGCATTCGTCGGCCCGGATGCGGTCGACCTTGTGAAGATGCCGTTCGGGCTCGATCTTCCTGTAGGCGCCACGTATGGGGTCGGGACGGTTGTCCTTGAAGGGGGTGTCAAGATGCTCGAGGTTCCCCTCTGGCGGAGCTATCTTGCGGGGTGCATCCTCCTCGGAATTGCCCCCTGTACCGCCATGGTGCTTGTCTGGGGATACCTTGCGAAGGGTAATGACGGGCATACCCTTGTCATGGTGGCAATCAACTCACTTTCCATGCTCTTCCTCTACGGTCTTCTGGGCGGCTTCCTGCTCGGCGTGGGCCAGCTTCCCGTTCCGTGGGAGGCACTTGCACTCTCGATTACGATCTATGTTGCTCTCCCTCTGGTGGCTGGTTATATCTCGCGGAAGCTGATCATCAGGGCGAAAGGGGAGGAATGGTTTAACCAGAAGTTCGTCCACTACCTCACGCCAGTCACCATCACGGCACTTCTGATCACGCTCATCCTCCTCTTCAGCTTCAAGGGCGAGGTTATCCTCACACAACCGCTCACTATCCTCTGGATCGCGATCCCGCTCTTCATCCAGACGATGTTCATCTTCACCATAGGATATGTTCTTGCGAAGAGAATTCACCTCACTTATGAGGATGCAGCGCCATCGGCAATGATCGGAGCGTCGAACCATTTTGAGGTGGCAATCGCAACTGCAACCATCCTCTTCGGGCTCTCTTCAGGTGCTGCCCTTGCAACCGTGGTAGGAGTGCTGATTGAAGTACCAACAATGCTCCTGCTGGTCAAGATATGTCTGAGAACGAAAGGGTGGTTCCCTGGTGCAACGAAAGAGCAAACGGTAGCATAAACAACGGTTTCGGAAAAATGATGGAGATAATTATTAGGCAAGAATATCAGGTTGAATCATGACTGACGAACACGAAATACGGAAACAGGTACGGAAAAGCTACGCAAAGGTTGTTGAAGGGAGTAGCGGATGCTGCTGCGGCCCAAACTCCTCATGTTGTGGCGGAGCAACGACAGCAGAACAAATTAGCGGGAAAGTCGGGTACTCTGCCGAAGAGATGGGTGCTGTGCCGGATGGCTCGAATCTTGGCCTCGGATGCGGGAATCCGCTTGCCCATGCGGCGATTCATGAAGGAGACACAGTCCTTGATCTGGGATCCGGGGCCGGTTTCGATTGTTTCCTTGCTGCCCGGAAAGTCGGAAAGACGGGACGGGTTATCGGGGTTGACATGACGCACGAGATGCTGATGAAAGCACGGGATAATGCAAAAAAGGCGGGTGCAACCAATGTCGAGTTCCGGCTCGGTGAGATTGAAGCCCTGCCGGTTGCTGATAACTCCGTTGATCTCATCATCTCAAATTGTGTGATCAATCTCTCTCCTGACAAGGCGAGAGTCTTCCGCGAGGCATACCGGGTGTTGAAGCCGGGCGGTTTGCTCATGGTCTCAGATATTGTCCTGACACGTGAGCTCCCTGAATCAGTGCGTTCTTCGGTGGATGCATATGCCAGTTGCATCGCCGGTGCGAGCCTGAAAGATGCATATCTTGATTTAATCCGGAAGGCACATTTTTCCGATGTGGCGGTACTTGAGGAAACACAAGTCCTCTCCGATCTTGCAGGGATCGATCCATTGTTGAAAGCAGGTTTTGATTCTCTTTCCCCATCGAAAAATGATTATTCTGAAATCGCTGAATCCGTGAAAAGTGTAAAAGTAAAAGCAGTGAAAAGAAAATAATGGATGGATTATTGCCAGGCTCTATAAAAATTGCCATAAGGTGGGAAAAATTACTGACGACGGTCCATTGATCCTCATCACATGCTCGGGTGTTTCCAATACCGGGAAACTGACGGCACAAGTCGGGGGAATCCTTGCGCAGAAGGAACCGGATCTTTTCGAAGGGCTCCTGCACGCAAAAGCAGTCCACCCATGATATGGAAGCGATGATTAATGGCTGGAGGGTGGTGGTGCTTGACGGGTGCGGAGATCGGTGTGCTGCAAAAAACTCAAAAGTCTTTGCATTACCCCCCGCATCCATATCATCGCGACCGAAGAGGGTATCGAAAAGAACGGAATGGGTGACCCGAAGTTCGATGAGATTGAAACGCTCATCGCGGCGGTTCGCAGGAAGTACGGCAATAATCCAGTTGAAGGTATGAATATCAGAAAAAGAAGCAGACATAAGGTGAAAAAATGATAGATCTTCTCAAAGCAGCGGAATTTTCCGCTACAGGCCCGGTCAAAAAAGACCTGATGAAAACCGCAGGTTCGAACATTGTCCTTGTCTGCCTTGAGGCAGGGCAGGTGATCCCGCCTCACCCGGAACCGTATGCGGTAGTGTTTGTCGTTCTCCAGGGCGAGGGAGTCATCACCTCGGGGATTACAGAGAATTCTGTCAAACCCCAGCATCTTGTCTCGGTGAAAAAGGATGAGAACCGGGGAATCCGGTGCAACCAGCAGATGGTCCTCCTCGGAATACGTGAAGATGTATGAATAGTTGAGAACCCTATGACCTCGGTAATCCACGCTTCAGATTTGACAAAAATATTTGGCAAGAGCACTGCCGTTGACCACGTATCGTTCGAGGTTCAGGGGGGTGAGATCTTCGGCTTCCTTGGCCCCAACGGTGCAGGCAAGACTACCACTACCCGAATGCTGACCGGGGTTATTCCACCCGATACCGGGACCGCCACTATCCTCGGTCATGACATCCGGTCCGAGCCGGTGCTGGCAAAACAGGGATTCGGGGTAGTGCCGGAGACTTCGAATGCGTATATGGACCTCACCGCATGGCAGAACCTGATGCTGATGGGCGAGCTGTACGGGCTCCCGCGTTCCCGGGCAGAGCAGCGTTCATCCGATCTGCTTGGCATGGTGGGACTGCTTGAGCGCAAAGACCAGAAGGTGCAGGCTTACTCCAAAGGCATGAAGCAACGGCTCATCCTTGCGATGGCGCTTATTCATGAACCGGAACTCCTTTTTCTCGATGAACCCACGAGCGGTCTTGATGTTCAGAGCACCCAGATGATCCTCGCCCTGCTCCGTGATCTGAATAGACAGGGAACCACCATCTTTCTCACGACGCACAACATGGAGGAGGCAAACCGTCTTTGCCACCGGGTCGGCATCATCAGGGCAGGGAAGATTGTCGCCATCGATGCACCGGAAAAACTCAAGACAGCAATTGACCGCGTGCACAAGATCGAAGTGAGTTTTGACCGTGAAATATCCGGTGATGCTCTGTCCGGACTTAACAGTGTAACCAGCGCTAACCGGACCGGGGACAAATGGCAAATCACTACACAGGATAAAGATGCCACCATCCGTTCCCTCGTGACCTTCAGCCAGCAGAATAGTGCGGCTATTGTTACCCTGAACACGCTGGCCCCCTCACTTGATGATGCATTTCTCAGGCTGACCCAGGAGGCACAACCATGAACCCGGCCGGATTTTCCGAACAGTTGCTGCGGGCATGGGCGATTGCCAAGAAAGATATCCGTATCTATTACATCAAAGGCCCGGTCCTCATCTTCGGTGTTTTCATGCCCCTCTTTATGTTTCTTGCCTTCCTGATGGGTACCAAGCAACTTCCCCTTTCATTTCTCATTTCAGGGCTGGTCGGGATGACGCTCTTTTTCACGGCTACGGCCGTATCTCCTGCCATTTTCCCCTGGGAGGGCCAGGCAAAAACCCTTGAACGTCTCGCTTCGTGCCCGGTCACAGTCGAGGCAATTGTCTTTGGCGACATGATCGCTTCAACCCTCTTCGGTATCGGTATCACGATAATTACTGTCATCATCGGGATGATGCTTGGGCTTTCGCTCCTCCACGGCATCACGTTGCTCGTCGCCATCCTTATCGCTGCATGCTGCTTCTCGGCAATCGGGATGCTGCTTGCGGTGCCGCCGACGAACGTGCCGTCGAACATCATGATGCTCTCCTCTCTGATCAAATTCCCGCTGGTCTTCATCTCCGGTATTTTTATCCCGCTGGACCAGATGCCGGCATGGGGACTGGCGCTTGCGGTGTTCTCGCCGCTCACTTACTTCACGGATTTAGTACGATACGCGTTCACCGACACGCATTATTTCCCGGTGATTATTGATATCGCGGCGCTGGCAGTATTCACGGCAATCTTTACCGTTGGAACGATGTATTTGCACAAGAGGACTATGCCACAGAGGATGTGATATGCCGGCCCACGATCGGCGGAACCGTTCACGATGGGGGGAATGTTTTCGGGGAGTCCGGCAATTCTCTGAAAACATAATATTTCAGTTTATTTTGAATAACTTTTATGAACATGAACATACTATTATCGGACTAAAGAAGTTGAGGATGACTAACGGGAATAGAGATTGAGACATGCAAATGTATTACTGGTAGCTACGAAGGTACCGTTGAAAAACAGGTGATTGAGAAATGACTGATGAACCAAAACCCCAACTGATCCGGGAGAAGTGCAATGTCTGTGAGCTTGACCGGGCAAGGATGTCGCTCCTGAACCCGGCATTAATCGAGCAGAAGAAGAACGCGCGTACAATTGACGAGAATGCCAAGCCGGTCCTTGAGCTGACGATGCGGGAAGGCATCGAGACAGTCTGGGACCGGTACGAGATGCAACAACCCTCGTGTAAGTACTGCGAAGCGGGTATATCCTGTTCCCGCTGTGCTATGGGGCCCTGCCGGATCATCCCGCCCAACCGCATCCGGGGAGTATGCGGTGCCGACGCCGACCTGATGGTTTCCCGGAACCTGCTCGACATGATAGCGACCGGTGCGGCAGCTCATTCGGACCATGGCCGTGACATTGTCGAGACGCTGTATTTACTTGGAACAGGTAAGACCACAGACTACACTGTCACCGATAAAGAAAAACTTACGAGAATCTCCAAGGAGTATGGTATCAAAACGGACGGGAAGAACCCCGGGCAGCTCGCTGCCGAACTGGGCAGCGCCATGCTTGACGAGTACGGCATGAAGAAGAATACGCTCCAGTTCCTCAACCGTGCCCCGAAAGCGACTCAGGAGATCTGGAAAAAACTGGGCATCAGTCCCCGGGGCATTGACCACGAAGTGGTGGATTCCATGCACCGCGTCCAGATGGGTGTCGGCGCAGATTACGTCAACATCCTGCTCCAGGGGCTCCGCACCGGGCTCTCCGATGGATGGGGCGGGTCGATGATCGGCACCGAGGTCTCAGATATCCTGTTCGGCACGCCCACAATTACCAGATCGACGATGAATCTCGCGGTCATGAAAGAAGACCACGTGAACATCTCGGTGCACGGGCACAACCCAATGCTCTCTGAGGTGATTGTGAAAGCAGTAGCTGATCCGGAGATGAAAGCACTTGCCAAAAAATATGGTGCGAAAGGGATCAACTTCGTCGGGATGTGCTGCACGGGCAGCGAACTGCTGATGAGAAAAGGCATCCCGATGACCGGCAACCATCTCAACCAGGAACTAATCATCGCTACCGGCGCCCTTGAAGCGATGGTAGTAGACTACCAGTGCATCTTCCCCTCGCTTCCCCGGACTGCGAGCTGTTACCATACCCTGATCATCTCTACAAGTTCAAAGGCCACCATCCCGGGCTCGTACTTCTTTGACTTCCATGCAGAGGACGCCTATCTCACCGCAAAGGCGATTGTGCGGATGGCAGTGGAGAACTATAAGAACCGGAATCCCCAGCGAGTCCTGATCCCGGGCGAACCCGTACCAGTCATGTCGGGATTCTCCAATGAGGCGATCAAGAACGCACTCGGTGGCTCGTTCAAACCGCTGATTGATCTAATTGCAGCCGGCAAGATCCGGGGAGCCGTAGGGATTGTCGGGTGCAACAATCCGCACGTGAAGCATGATTTCGGGCACATTAGGCTGGCAAAAGAACTGATCAGAAGAAATATTCTCTGTGTCGAGACGGGCTGTGCTGCAATTGCATCAGGAAAAGCGGGGCTTCTCCGCCCTGAAGCTGCATCCCTCGCTGGCGATGACCTCCGTGCGGTATGCGAGTCCCTGAAAATCCCACCGGTGCTCCACATGGGCTCCTGCGTTGATAACTCCCGTATCCTCGTGCTTGCCGCAGAGCTGGGCAATGCACTCAACGTGCCAATCCACAAACTGCCGATCGCCGGTGCAGCACCGGAATGGTACTCCCAGAAGGCGGTCTCCATCGGGGCATATTTCGTTGCATCCGGTGTCTACACGGTGCTCGGCGTGATGCCGCATATCTCCGGCAGCCCCCCGGTCGTATCGCTGCTTACAGAAGGACTGAAAGGAGCAGTGAACGCGAGCTTCGCCGTAGAACCGGACCCGGTCAAGGCATCTGTACTCATATCAGACCACATCGAACGCAAGCGGACCGAGCTGGGGATTTGAAGGTGCTCTCCGGTATAACCGCCACAGAGAGAACACGGGTACCAGGATCTTCGGGAAGACTTAGACCCGGTGGAATACGGGTTGTCATGGCAGGTAAAGGAGGAGTGGGCAAGACCACGATCACCGCCCTCCTCGCCCATCTTTTTTCCCGACAAGGATTACAGGTCCTTGCTGTTGACGGTGATCCTCAGCAGAACCTCGCAGTGACACTCGGTGTCCCGCCAAAGAACGTGGAGCAGATTGTTCCGGTTTCAAAAAGTGTGGATTATCTCCGGGAAAAGACTGGCGCCGGCCCGGGTATTTCCCCGGGCGGCCTGCTTACCCTTAACCCGGATGTGAGCGATGTCATTGACCGCTTCTCCATTCCTGTTGCAGATAACCTGCGGCTCCTTGTCATGGGCGGCGTGCGGATGGCGGGTGCCGGGTGTCTCTGCCCGGAGTATACCCTCCTTGCCGCGATCCTGCGCCACGTGCCGCGCCTGCCGGAGCAGGTTATCCTGCTGGACACTCCGGCGGGCCTGGAGCACTTCGGACGGGCGGTCGCTGACGGGTTTGAAACCGCGTTGATAGTTACCGATCCATCCTATAATGCATTGTCGGTGGCGCGGGAATCAGTGCTTCTTGCACAGCAGATGGGAATAAAAAACAGGATTCTTGTCGTGAACCGGTCTGGGACGAAAGGAGATATTGGTAAAGTACAGGAAATGTGCGGGAAAGAGAGGCTCTTCACGCAGGTGATTTACCTCCCTGCCAATCCTGAAGTAGTACGCAATGAACCGGGAGTTACTCAGCTCATGGGGCAGCAATCGCAATTTATAAACGAGGTGAGGAACCTCAGGGATGTCATCCTCCGAACTGAAATATCCTGACCGTGGTCCTCATGTTTTAAGGAATCCTGATGATAGTCGCGGGAAGTGAACCTATGAAAAAATATCCCGGCATACCTGAACTTCTCGAGCAGTATATGAAGGAGAATGGCACTGAGGAACGATGGATCACGGTCAACGAACTTTGCGACCGGTTCAGCCTGACACGCCACCAGTGCAACACGGTCTCGGGATTCCTGAGACGGCTGGTGGCCGGACCTTATGGCCAGTTTCCCAACATTGTCCTGAAGATTGAACTGACAGCGGGTAAAAATCCATCAGACCCAAAGAAGTGCCGGTATCTGGTCAAACGAAAGGTAAAGAAAGTTGGGACCGTTACAAAAACAGCATCACAGAAAAACCAGGACTCGGCTCCCTGCCCGGTCTATCAGGACCGAAGGGAACTTTTGCCTCAATCTTGCCCATGGAATATCACACCGTCTCGATGCCTGTCACCAGAAGTCCACCTCGCTCTCGTTCACCGCTGTATCCAACATTTTCAAACTTTCGATGATACAATCATTATTTTTGGCATTGCATGACGGGCTGCATTTGTCACGGTTATCGGACATCTGGTTGAGGTAGCAGTATTGATTAGTCTTATCAATGTATCGCTCTGACTCAGGGAAAAAAGGGTATGGTGGAAAAGCGCAGAGACGTACAACCCGATGTGGCAGAATATGATATAAAAATTCGTTTACTATCCATGCAAGTTAATATTTCAATTTTTTTAAAATAACCTTTCCTTTATGTACCATGACCGTGAAGTAAGCGTTTGGTAATTATTATGGACGGATATGCAGGAAATATAGTTTACGCCGATCTCTCATTAGGGAAGGTCACGATCAAGCCTACGCCACCGGATCTCAAGAAGCAGTTTATTGGCGGGCGGGGGTTTGGCATCCGACTCCTGACCGATATGGTTGATCCGAAGATCGATCCAATGAGCGAAAAGAATGTTCTCGTGTACGCGTCAGGTCCGTTGACCGGCACCGGTATCCCTCTAGGGAGCCGGTACGAGGTCTCGACCATCTCACCACTCACTGGAGCTGCGATGAGTGCGAACAGCGGCGGGGTCTTTGGCTGGAAGATGAAGAAGGCGGGATTCGATGCGGTTGTCTTGAGTGGTAAAGCGAAAAAACCCGTGTACCTCTTTTTGGATAACGGGAAAGCCGAACTCCGAAATGCCGCTCATTTATGGGGGAAAACAACCGGGCAGACAACCGACGCGATCATGGAAGAACTGAATGATAAGAGCGTCCGTGTGTCCTGCATAGGACCGGCAGGAGAAAAACTCGTTTTGTTTGCCTGTATCATCAACGAGAAGACACGGGCTGCAGGGCGTGGGGGTGTAGGCGCTGTCATGGGTTCGAAGAACTTAAAAGCGATTGCTGCACGGGGAGACCTGCCCATCAAGGCAGCGGATGAAGCACAGCTCGATTTAGTGAAGGAGCGGGTGCGCAAAAAGATCGAGGATAACGGTATCGAAAAAGCACTTCACAATTACGGTACGGCGGTACTCATCAACATCATCAATGAGAACTACGTCCTGCCGACCCGGAACTTCCAGACCGCCCACTTCGCAAACGCTGAGAACGTCTCCGGTGAAACAATCGCAAAAACTATCCTCAAGAAACCCAAGGGCTGCTATGCCTGCATCGTGCAGTGCGGGCGCGTCCATGAATTCGACGGCGAGACGGGGGAAGGCCCGGAATATGAACCCGACTGGGCGTTCGGACCGGACTGTGGTATAGATGATCTCAAGGCGGTCGCCCGGGCAAACAACATCTGCAACGAATACGGGCTCGACGCGATCTCTGCCCCGGCCACGATTGCCTGCCTGATGGAGATGGCGGAGAAAGGGTATGTCAAGCACCCGATCCGATTCGGTGATGCCAAGGGAATGCTGAAACTGGTGGAGCAGATTGCAAAACGTGAAGACATTGGCAATGAACTTGCTGAGGGTTCTTTCCGGTTTGCCACGAAATACGGGCATCCTGAATTTTCGATGAGTTCCAAGAAGCAGGAACTGCCTGCCTACGATCCCCGGGGAATCCAGGGATACGGGCTCGCGACGGCCACATCGGTCCGTGGCGGCGACCATGTGTACGGGTACATGATCTCCCCCGAAGTGCTTGGGGCACCGGAAAAACTTGACCCGTACGTGACAAAGGGAAAACCGCAATGGGTCAAGACGTTCCAGGACCTGACCGCTGCCATTGATGCATCGGGCATGTGCCTGTTCACTTCCTTTGCACTGGGTGCTGAGGATTATGCGGATCTCCTTACGGCAACCACGGGGATGAAAATTGATACTGCTGGATTATTAAAGATCGGTGAACGGATCTGGAACCTTCAGAAACTCTACAATATCAAACGTGGGTTCGGCCGCAAAGACGACACGCTGCCGGCCCGTCTCCTGAACGAACCGCTCAAGGAAGGTGCACCCAAAGGTCAGGTATGGAGACGGGATGAGATGCTCGATGAATATTACACACTGCGGGGCTGGGATCGGGAGGGGACCCCGACACAGGAAAAGCGCAAAGACCTTGGTCTTGCGTAATATCAGGTAGGAATGCAATTGAACATGGCTGCGCTGAGCAATGAGCAAAAGGAACGGTATAAGCGGCAAATTGCCGTTGTCGGGGAGGACGGGCAGGAGAAGATCGGAAAGACCCGTCTTCTTATTGCCGGAGCCGGAGGACTGGGCAACACAGCTGCCCTCTTTGCTGCCATGGCAGGTTTTGGCAGCATCCGTATCATCGACCCCGATCGAATCGAAGAGACAAACCTGAACCGCCAGTTGTTGTACCGGGAAGCTGATATTGGCAGACCAAAGGCGGACACCGCAGCAAAAGCCCTCCACGCCATGAATTCATCCATCGATGTTGAACCGGTTACAGCAGCAATCGGTACCACTCCGGTGCGGGACCTTATCCGCGGCATTGATGTGGTCATTGACGGGCTCGATAATTATCCGGCACGGTTCCTGCTTGCAGATGCAGCATGGAAATGCGGGATACCGTTTATCCATGGCGCAGTCGAAGGATTCTATGGACAGGTCTGCACTATCATTCCCAAAATATCTCCCTGTCTCCGCTGTATTGTCCCGAATCCTCCACCGGTACGGGAGACTCCGATCATCGGTGTTACGACCGGGATAATCGGGTGCGTCCAGGTCACTGAAGCAATAAAACTGGCAACCGGGAGCGGTATCCCCACCAGTGATCATCTGTGGCTCTGGGATGGCAGCAGGCAAAAATCAGATCGACTCAAAATTGAACGTATCCCTGCCTGTCATATCTGTGGAAAGGATGAGTATCAGATACGAGCAGGAGAGAGGATGTCATGAAAGTCCAGGTAAAGGCATTTGCCACATTCCGCGAGGTCATGGATAGCCAGTTTGATCTGGATTTTTTGCAAGGTGCAACTATCCGTACGCTTCTCGAAGACCTTATCGAAAGATACGATGGAGTGGGTGAGCTGATGTTTGCCAGCCCGGGAACGCTCCGGGACTTCGTCAATATCCTCAAAAATGGCAGGAATATTCATTTTCTTGGAGGTCTGGACACCCCGCTCGATGACGGGGATGTAATCGCGTTGTTTCCGCCGGTTGCGGGGGGATAGGGACGCATAGATACGATCGTTCAAATACAGCGGTTCTTATGAACCCTGATAAAAGCCAGAGCCCGGATTCGAACCGGGTTATTGATCTGCAGTCAACCGCATAGCCACTCCGCCACTCTGGCACAGGGTAATCCACTATTGTGAACTTACCCATAATAATAACAATTGTGAATGTTTTAGATTCTGGAATCAGCGGTTTTTTCCCGATCCTGATTTTATGACGTGGATTTCTTTTCCGTATACAGCCAGTCTTACTGCGGATATACGTACAATGCTCTATGGTTTTTGATCGCGCTGACAATTGTGATTGAGGATACAAAACTGATATTTTATTTCCCCCGACACCGACCATAGAGAATATGAATCCTGCAAAGCCCGGTACGCGCCATTCGTTCCAGAAAGACATAATGGCACAGTTTTTCTCCACCTATCCCTCCCGGGCGGACAATTTCTCGGAATCGGTAATCCGGGAGATGACCCGTCTATCCCTGAAATATAATGCAATCAACCTTGCCCAGGGCTTTCCGGATTTCCCCTGCCCTGCAGAACTGAAGATCGCAGCCTGTGAAGCGGTTAACGAGGATTATAACCAGTATGCGATCACATGGGGAGCACAGGACCTCCGCGAAGCCCTGGCAGCCCGGGTGGAGCAGTTCAACGGCATGACCTTCGATCCCCAGATGGAGATTACAGTCACCTGCGGTTCGACCGAAGCGATGATGGCTTCGATGCTCGCCATCATCCAGCCCGGCGATGAAGTGATCGTGCCTGAACCATTCTATGAAAATTACGGGCCCGATGCTCAGATCTCGGGTGCGGTGCCACGGTATGTCCAGATCGGGGACAATTTCTCGATCGATGGAGAGGCATGGAAATCCGCGTTTAACAAGAAAACCCGGGCGATCATCCTCAACACCCCTAATAATCCGACCGGAAAGATCTTTTCCCGGCAGGAACTCCAGTTCATCGCGGACCTCTGTATCGACAACAACGTGATCGCGATCACCGATGAAATCTATGAGCACATCCTGTATGATGGCAGGAAACATGTCTCGATCGGGTCACTGGACGGCATGCATGACCGGACCATCACTATCGGGAGTTTCTCCAAGACCTATAGTGTCACCGGGTGGCGTGTCGGGTATGCACTGGCAGGAGATGAGATCACGGGACGTCTCCGCAAGATCCACGATTTCTTAACCGTGGGTGCACCTGCCCCGCTGCAACACGCCTGTATTGCAGCACTCCGGCTGCCGGAATCCTATTACAGGAAGCTTGCACAGGAATATGACAAGAAGCGGCGGATACTCTTTGACGGGCTCAGGAACGCAGGATTTGCCTGTCAGTTACCAGAAGGAGCATACTATATCTTCACCGATATTGCCGGTTTTGGCATGAAAGATACGGAGTTTGCACGTTATCTCGTCGAGAAGACCGGCGTAGCAGCGGTACCGGGCAGCTCGTTTTACCATGAGGGAGGCGAAACGAAACTCCGGTTCACGTTCTCGAAAAAGGACGAGACGCTGGTCGAGGCCTGCCGTCGTCTGGAAACGTTGGATATTGGGTAATGCGTTAAAACGGAACAATTATTTTTAAACTTTCTCGCGGCTTCCCGCAGACAGGTAACAACGCCCCGGATGCCAAGATACCGTGAGTGTCATTGAGTATGGCATCCACACTTCCTCTTTTGTCGCCCCAGCTGCCTTTGCCATCGGCACAGGGACTCTCTGACTGCCATCTCATCGCCCATCGATGCCTTCATGGCAATGCAGGTGAGCTGTTTGGACTTAGCGTCAAGTCCTTTGGATGCCACGAGTGACATGAACAGGTTGTTGAATGTCGCCGTAACTTCGGGCGCTTCTTTTTTTAGAACAATTCCATCGGGTTCTGCTGCAGGGGATTTCCTCACTCAACGTTTTACCGTGCGATTATCTTAGGGAGGCAGGGTGAAACGGGGAAAGTTCAGTGGCAAAAAAGGGGGAGAAAATATCCAGTCGGTTGGTGACGAGATATCCCAACCGGAAAATTTCAGAATAATTTCAGGCAGGTCCTTTGCCATGCCCGTGGTCACCAGGCACCCACCGACCCCCGTCTTTGGTCAGTTCCTTCTTCCAGATCGGGACACCCTTCTTGATCTCTTCGATGATATAGCGGGAGCCGGCATACGCCGCGGGGCGGTGCCCGGCACTCACCACAATGATCAGGATATTCTCGCCAACCGCCAGACTTCCAATCCGGTGGATAATGTCGACGTGCAGAAGCCTGAACTGGCCGGTTGCATCCTGAGCGATTTTCTCCAGTTCTTTAACCGCAACTTCCTCGTAGGCTTCGAGCTCCATCTCAGTGATCTCATCATCACGGACTACACCGTCAAAGACTACTACTGCACCGGTTCCCTGCTTCTTTGCAGCAGTGATGAGAGCCCCGATATCAACATCCCCAGTCTGGACTGCGATCATGATTCTCCTGTATTATCCACCTGCAACCGGTGGGAAGACTGCAATCTCATCGCCATCCTCAACCGGCGTCTTTGCCGCATCTGCGATCTCGATCCGTTTGCCGTTCTTCATTAAGATGACAAATTCGTGAAATGTGCCGTTCTCGTCAAAGATGGCTGCATATCCTGCGGGATTTTTCCGGGATACGGTCGTGATCAGGGAGGTAAACATCATCCCTGGCGCTACATCGGTTACAATATCGGTCCCGAGCAGCTCGCGGAACCGTGCAAAAAACCGGATCTTAACGGTCATTTCTTATTCCTCGCTGTTTTTACTACACCACCACAAGCCTCGCAGCCAGGATTTCGTTTTACGCAAATCTCGTCTGCCTTTGCCTGCATCCCGTCCCAGATAAAGAGACGCCCCATGAGTAGATCTCCGATGCCCAGCAGATACTTCAATACTTCAGTTGCCTGGACCATACCGATTAGACCCGGTGTCACACCCACCACGGGGAACACTTCCCCGGGTGGTGCTTTGGGGAAGATGCATTTCAGGCACGGGGTCTTTCCGGGAATGATGGTGGTCGCCTGTCCGTAGAACCCCCGGATACCCCCGTGGAAAAGCGGGATCTCCTTTGCGATGGCGACATCATTAAGCAGGTATCGGATCGGGTAGTTGTCCATGGCATCGACGATACCATCTGCTCCCCCCACAAGATAGGCAGCGTTGGTTTCATCAATCTTCACATCGATAGCGTTTACCATGATATCGGGGTTTATTTCACGTAATTTTTCTTCGGCCGAGGCAGTCTTCTTCCTGCCGATATCCCGGTCGAAGTGGAGGATCTGCCGGTTTAAGTTTGACTGGTCAACCACATCCATATCAACAATCGTGATCCTCCCTACACCGGCAACAGCAAGATAGAGGGAGATCGGTGACCCGAGTCCACCGGCACCGGCGATAAAAACATGCGCTTTTTTGAGCCGTTCCTGTCCTTCCTGGCCAAAAGACATGATCTGCCGCTTGTAGCGTTCCTGTTCACGTTCTGATAACATTGTTCACCGGTAACTATGAGTTGATATACCCTTCAGACTAATGATTGCATGTGAGATCTTCACTGTGGTCATGGGAATGGGAATTTTTCTCGACCCAGGCTTCGAGCCCTTTCTTCACGCGGTAATCGTTGATTGCCTTGTGAATGCCTTCTTCCGCCAGGACCGAACAGTGCATCTTGACAGGTGGAAGACCATCAAGTGCCTCCGCGACTGCCTTATTGGAGAGCTCCCACGCCTCCTCCAGCGTTTTTCCCCTGACAAGCTCAGTTGCCATGCTGCTGGATGCTATTGCAGCACCGCAACCGAATGTCTTGAACTTTGCATCAACCACGACATTGTTTTCGATCTTCAGGAAGATCTTCATGATATCCCCGCAGACCGGGTTCCCGACCTCCCCGACTCCGTCGGGGTTTTCTATCTCGCCAACATTACGAGGGTTCTTGAAATGGTCCATCACCGTGTCACTATACATTGGATCCCCCTTCTTTTCCGCTCTTGTAGTAGAGCGGTGACATATCCCGCAATTTTTTCACCACTTTGGGGAGCACGTCAAGCACCCGGTCAACATCCTTATCTGTATTCGCATCACCGAGCGTCAGCCGGAGCGAGCCGTGCGATATTTCAACCGGAAGACCCGTTGCCAGTAGTACATGCGACGGTTCAAGCGATCCTGATGTGCAGGCACTTCCGGTAGATGCACAGATCCCCGCATCATCCAGCCACAGCAGCATCGACTCACCTTCGATAAACTCAAAACTCACATTGAAGTTGCCCGGCAGCCGCTTCTCCTTATGACCGTTCAGCCGCGTGTTAGGAATAGTATCCAGCACGCCTTTAATGAGCCGGTCCCGCATCGAACGAATCTTTGCATTGTGCCCCGGAATATCCGCAGTCGCCATCTCGATCGCTTTTCCAAGTCCCACGATACCTGCGATATTTTCTGTCCCTGCACGCCGCCGGCGCTCCTGGCCGCCGCCGTGGATCAGGTTCTCGATCCGCACACCTTTTTTGATGTAGAGTGCCCCAACCCCTTTCGGACCGTAAAACTTGTGAGCTGAAAGCGAGAGCAGGTCGATATTCTGCATTTTTACATCAATCGGAATATTCCCGACAGCCTGCACCGCATCAGTATGGAAATATACCTTATGCTTTCGGGCAATGGCACCGAGATCGGCTATCGGTTCAATCGTGCCGATCTCATTATTCGCATACATAATCGAGATCAGGATTGTCTTTTCGGTGATCGCTTTTTCCAGTTCTGATGGGTCTACAAGCCCGTACTGGTCAACCGGGAGATACGTCACGTCAAAACCTTCCTTTTCAAGGAACTGGCAGGTATGGAGCACCGCGTGGTGCTCGATCCGGGTTGTGATGATATGGTTGCCGCGCTTCCGGTTCGCCAGCGCTACACCTTTGATTGCCCAGTTGTCCGACTCGCTCCCACCGGAAGTGAAATAAATTTCATAGGGATCAGCACCAAGAGCTTTTGCGGTCTGGACCCGTGCCACATCAATAGCTTTCTTCGAGTCACGGGCGATGCCATAGAGAGAGGAGGGGTTGCCAAAATGTTTTGTGAAGTAGGGTATCATGACATCGACAACCTCCGGTTTTACAAACGTGGTTGCAGAGTGATCCATGTAGATTGTGCGCTGTGCTTCCATCAATTCCCTCGTACCTGAATATGTGCGCTGATCTGGGGATTATTCTTTTCCACCCCGACTATACAGGAATGACCAGGAGGTAGCTCCCCAGAACCGGGACGCGGTGTTTTTCCGACAATATCACCTCAATTTTTTTGCTGCCCGATATGATTCACAATTGTGAATGCAATATATTATGTAAGAATTGTGATAATTTAATCGTTGTGATGTGATGGAATCCCCCTGCCAGAAAATTGTTTGGGATGTCCTGCCCGCGATCCGGGCGGCAATTGCAGTCGAACTCGTACGGTGTGGGGTATCGCAGGTTGAAGCGGCACGAATGCTGGAGATTGCACCCTCCGCGGTATCCCAGTACCTTTCGGGAAAACGCGGGTACAGGATCGAATTTGAAGATGAGGTGAAAAAATCCATCGCACAACTGGCACAGGACCTGATCGAAAAGAAACAGATCCGTGTAATCGAGCGGATCTGCGGGATCTGCCGGCAGCTCCGCGAAGGGGAAAGTGGGTGTGCCGGCCCGGTTTTCTGAAAATTATGGCACGTAATGGAAAAATTGTTGAATTTCTATAAGATCTCCTGAGTTCTATTCTTCCGTTCCGGTGTCCCGATGAACAGCAGAGAAAAAACACAAACACTTAAGGAAACAATCGCATCGAAGGGATCGATGCTTGTCGCATTTTCCGGCGGTGTCGACAGCAGCCTGCTTGCCGTGCTCGCAAAAGAAGTACTGGGCAATAATATCCGTTGCGTCCTTCTCGACAGTCCGGTTGTTCCCCGGGCGGCAATTGCAGAGGCACAGCAGATTGCAGAAGAATACTGCCTTCAGCTGGAGATCATTCCCGTTTGCGTCATGGAGGATGTGCGTTTCACAAAAAATCCTCCTGACCGTTGTTACTGGTGCAAAAAAATTTCAGCCGAAGTATTGAAAAAGCGACGGGATTCACTCGGATTTGCCTGCATCGCTGATGGCATAAATGTCTCTGATCTGGGAGAGCATCGTCCAGGTCTTGTAGCAAGTAATGAAGAGGGGATAATCCACCCGTTCTTACAAACGGGTATTACCAAAGCGGACATTCGGGAGATTGCACAGGTCTGTGGATTTCATTTCTGGGACAAGCCGGCTGCCGCCTGCCTCTCTTCACGAATCCCCTACGCAGAAGAGATCACCGACAAAAAACTGAACATGGTAGAAGCGGCTGAAACGTACTTGCATTCCAGCGGATTCTCATCATGCCGGGTCAGAATGCATGGAAGCATAGCCCGGATCGAAGTCGTAAAAGACGATATGCAGAAACTCCTGTGCAACCGGGAGGACCTGGTCAGGACGTTACGGTCAATCGGATTTACGTATATTTCACTGGATCTGGAAGGATACCGGAGTGGTAGTATGGACGAGGTTCTATGAAACAGGAAAAAAATCCCCAAAAAGAAAAAACCATCAAGACGGATGCAAAGTCACAACCCTCCCCAATGTACCGCAGTCTGCCCTGCATACGGGTTGACGGGGACCTCTTTGAGCACGGTGTACATGAGGTTGTTGAAGAGATCCCGATTGCCCTTTTCATCAATGGTCGCCATGCAATGACGGCAATGATGAGCCCGGTCAATCTGGAAGACTTTGTTACCGGCTATATGTTTACCGAACAGATTATAAAAAATATTGACGAGATTGAATCCATCAAAATCGAGAAAAACCGGATCAGTGTAATCACTAAAAATCTCTTCAAGGTGCTTGGGCCAAAAAAGACCATCCTTTCCGGTTGCGGGGGGAGCACATCCTTTATAGATACGGAAAAACTCCCGAAGATCCACTCTGATTTTTCAATCAGTGCGGGAGCTATCAGCACAGCACTGCGCTCCGTGCTGGATTCTGAAATTCACCGGACCACGGGGGGTTTCCACATGGTTGTGCTGCTTGACTCGCAGCGGGTAGTCAGTGTAGCAGAGGACATCGGAAGGCACAATGCAGTCGATCGAATTATCGGTCATGCACTGCGCAACGGAATTGATCTGTCCCGGACTTTTGTCATATCATCCGGGCGCATATCTTCTGAGATGGTACGCAAGTGCTTAACAGCAAATATTCCCATCATTGTATCCCGCAGCGCGACGACTACGCTTTCGGTGGAAATAGCAAACAAAACCGGCTTGACGGTGATCGGATTTGCCCGTGGCGGAAAACTGAACATTTACAGCCACCCGGAGCGGATTACCGGGGCACGGTTATCATAAATGAACTAATGGCCAGATGACTGACGGAGCAGGCAAACCTGGCAGAGGTCCCCGCTGCAGGGATCACCACACTCGCGGCAGGAACGAAGCGGTTCTAAATTCACTGAACCTTTACCACAGCGCTCGATTTTTTCTTTGCTCTCTATAAGGTGGAGCATTGTGCCGGGATGCTTATATTCAAAACCGGAAAGCATCGACCGTACCTCCCGCCGCAGTGCATAGCGGGTGTACGGGCATTCGGGAAGTTCACACCACGCATCATTCAGCATAAGGTACAGCGCAATCTCTTTTTCTGAAATCAGGGAAAACGGCTTGATCCTCGGGATAAACTTCCCTGATGAACCAATACTGGAATTCCTGATAAGACGCGACAGGTCCCCCCTGAAGACGTTCATCAGAACCGATTGCGCTTCATCGTCAAGGTTATGGCCAGTGGCAAGTTTTGTTGCACCGGCCTGTCCCGCACCGACAACTAATGCTTTTTTCCTCAGGATACCGCAGATACTGCATGCCTGGGTTTCCCTGCCTTGGAGGATAGTATCGAGTGAATCCCCGAACAGGTCAGAAAAAGATATGCAGTGATGTTCGATCCCGAGCCGACCGGTGACCTGTTCTGCTGACTTGATCGTATCTTCACGGTAACCGCCAATCCCTTCATCGATAGTAATGGCAACAAGCCGGACATCATGCCATTGGGGGAGAAGATTGTTCAGGAGAAGGAGGAGCGCGGTGCTGTCCTTGCCTCCGCTCAGGGCAACTGCCACACGATCATGAGGGACAATCATTTTTTGGATTGTTATGATATCTGCAACACGTCGTTTGACATCTGCCGTAAAATGAGTCCCGCACAGGTGTCGGTCCTCATGACGCTGGTAAATAACCGCTGGTTCCGTACACAGGGAACATATAGGCACATTTGGTTGCACTTCCTGCTTACTCAATCATCAACCCCCATGTGCTATCCTGATAGCCCGGATTTCATCGTCCGCTTCAACAATCGTATCCTCTGATATTAGCTTCCCGTCCCTTGATACGATCACTTCAAGAGGATTTACTCCCAGTTCGAGCAGTATCTGTTCAACAGGAGCAGGGGAATGCTCAAGTACACGAACATCTTTGTCTGAGAGGATAAATTTCATGCGTTACCTTGTAGTTTTGCGAGCAGGTTTCATAAATATCCCGCCATGAGACACGTACCACGGTCACGTTCTTTCATGATAAAAATATAACAACGAATCCAGTATATCATCCGTATATTTGATACACTGGATCGACACATACAAGTATGGAAGTGTGCAGGGTGCAGGACGTATCATCACTTCATGATGAAATTCTCAGGTTGAAAGAGGACCGGCACGCGATTATTCTTGCGCATAATTACCAGACCGCTGATGTGCAGGATATCGCTGACTTCACCGGTGACTCGCTCGAACTAGCCCGTGCAGCCACCACCAGGGAAGGCGATATCATCGTATTCTGTGGTGTGGACTTCATGGCTGAGACTGCTGCGATCATCTCCCCGGAAAAAACGGTCCTGTTACCAGCCCGGGATGCCTGCTGCCCGATGGCGGATATGATCACGGCAGACGAGCTGAAACTCGTGAAATCCCGGTACCCGGAGGCAGCGGTGGTCTGTTATGTTAACACAACGGCAGGAGTTAAAGCTGAGAGCGATATCTGCTGTACTTCTTCAAATGCGGTGAAGGTAGTCAACTCATTACGAGAAGACCAGATAATTTTTGTTCCTGACCGGAATCTTGGGCTCTACACCCAGCGGTTTTGCAAAAAAGAGATCCTTCCCTGGGAAGGATTCTGTACCGTTCATGACTGTATCACCCCGGATCATGTGCGCCAGGCGCACGATCAACATCCCGGTGCGGTTACCCTCGTGCATCCCGAATGCCGCCCCGAAGTAATAGATCTCGCAGATTATGTCGCGAGCACTTCGGGAATCATCAGGTACGTATGTGATTCTTCAGAAAAAGAGTTCATCATTGGAACTGAAGTCGGCATCCTGCATCGTATCGGGAAAGAATGCCCCACAAAGAAATGTTATCCGTTATCCCCGTCAGCGATCTGCATAAACATGAAAAAGACGAATCTGGTTAAAGTGCGGGATGCACTCATCTCTCTGCAGCCCCGTATTACCGTGCCAGAAGAAACAGCCGGACGTGCCCGCCGGGCAATAGACAGAATGCTGGCGGTCTGAAAAAAGATTATTTCTTATTTTTTGTATCGGGGATGCTTTTTTTGTTCATAAGTTTGTCATACGTTTCTTCTCCCACACACTCTTTTGCATGCCTGCACCACTGAATGCAGGATTCGAGATCATTGTAGACCACAAAACCGCACCCGCTGCATTTCACGGAGAGATCGTTTGAGAAGAGTTCCACTTCCTCACCGCATTGTGGGCACTTTTTTATGGAAAGTGTGGGTGTCCTCAGGTTCGCTGCACCCGGGCAGTAGTCAGGCATTATTATCCTCATTTAGTTCGGGTGAACTGGAAATAGTATTCAGTGGCCGGATAACGCGCTCATCATCAACATCTGGCGTATTCACCCGTGATGATACAGGATACATCGACATCCTCCCTGCCGGAAACGGTGCAAGGATTTCTTTGAGATCTCCTGCGCTTAAAGGAGTTGTGGATAGCCAGCGATCTTCAGCTTCGGGCATGAGAATGGATGGCATACGGTTGTGGATTTTTGCTATAAGTTCATTGGGTTTTGTGGTAATGATCGTGTACGTGCGGAGAAGATTTCCCTTAGGGTCCGCCCATTGATCGTAGAGGCCGGCAAAAGCAAAGATCGGGATCTCTGGCAGGTGAATCAAGAACGGGACCTTCTTTTTGCCCTCATTTTTCCATTCAAAAAAACCGGATGCCGGAACAAGACAGCGTTGGTTTTTCAGTAACCCGGCAAAGGAAGGTTTTTCTGACAATGTTTCTGCCCGTGCATTGATTGGTCGTTTTGCCGCGGTAATATCCTGTGTCCAGCGAGGCACCAGCCCCCACTTCATCATGACAAGCTCATTTTTTTCTTCATGGATGATGACCGGCATTTCGTTTCCCGGTGCGATATTAAACCGTGAACGTGATCCGATCATCGGGTTGAATACCCGAAACCTGTTGCCAAGATCATCGATAAAGACCAACGAATACCTGCCACACATAACACTATCCGTTTCGGATGTACGTCCAGCCTGTATATCATCCTGCCGCAGGGAATCTGAAAATATCACATATCCGGGATACAAAGATGTAATATCGCCCATCGCCAAGTAACCGGCATCCAATGGCAGAAAATCAGCTAATCTCAACAATAAAGTATGTAGCCGCAACAAAACCGGCATTTTTCCTCTCAGAGATTATCCCCTACCTCGATAAACCGTTGCCGGTAGACCAGGTGTTCAGCATAATTTCACCGAAACTGTCCGATTGGGGACTCACTGCTATAAAGAGTAAGGGGGATTTTGAGATTGTCCGAACCCCGCCTCCCCAGAAATATCTCATGAGCCGGGAGGAACTTGAACGGCAGCAGGCATTTTTTACCGAAAGAACAATTCCTGCACCACTTGCACAGGGTATTGAAAAGTATATCGCAAAAAAAGTCGGGAAGGACTGGAACGATCCGGTTATCATCGAACGGCTCCGCAGAGCGATTGTCTCCCAGAAAGACGATTACTGGAAACCCTCCCATAAGCGGTCACTGCAATACATAAAAGGCTACAGCGTTCTTGGGTATCTTGCCTACCACTTCCCGGTCTATTTTATCCAGACAGAGCACCTGCTCCTGAAGCTCGCACACGATGGACTGCTGAAAAAAGGTATGACCATTCTTGATGTGGGCACCGGACCAGGTGTTGTCCCCCTTGCGATAGCCGATTTTTATTCACGACTTGATGCTGCAGAGGCGACCATATATTCTGTTGAACGGTCAGAAGAGCATATCGAGGCGTTCACCTATTTGCGCGATACCCTTGTACCCAAAGGGGGCAGAGTGTCCATAAAACCCCCGATAAAAGCTGATATCAGATCTCAGGATATCCCCCGGCTCCCGGAAAAAATTGATCTGGTAATCTTTTCCAACGTTTTAAACGAGCTTGCGGATGCAACTATGGAATCCAGGGCTGACATTGTCACACACATTGCAGGAAATCTCGCTCCCGATGGTTCGATCCTGATAGTCGAGCCTGCAGATGAGGAGAACGCAACCCGCATGCGATCCCTCACCATTGCACTGCACAATAAAGGTCTGTCGGTCTATTGCCCGTGTTCGTTTATCTGGGGTTCGACCTGCACAGCACCCCGTTGCTGGAGTTTTGAGACTGCACCCGCTATCAGACTCTCCCAATTGATGGAGACACTTGCCCACTGCGAGGATTCATACCGGTACGTAAACACCGATATCAAGTACAGTTACGCGATCCTGCGAAAGGATGGAATGCGAAAGGAGGATTTCCGTGTACCCGCTGGATCAAAATACCTGCGGTTATCCAAACTTCACCTGCATGTCGGGAAACGGATCAATGTCGCCGCCCTCAAGATGTCAGGCGAACTCGGGGATGCACGGTCTCATGTCTTCAAGATCTGTGACGGGAACGCGAAAACACCGGTGTATGCAGTGCTGCCTTCGTATCATATAACGCCGGAAAATGACCTGATTACCTCGGCACCTTATGGATCGGTCCTGGAACTGCGAAACGTACTCGTGCGGTATAACAAGGCGCATGACGCATATAATCTGCTGGTGAGCCGGAATACCCATATCCACCCGTTACCTGTTGGAAAACCATCAAGTTTAAAACACAATAATAAAAAACATTTCAAAAATCCCGGGTAATTTTTTTATGATAACCATTCCTTTCCTTTTTGTAAATGCACATAGAGTTTTGTGCTTTGCTCACTAAAAATAAGAACAGAATTTCTTATGAAGTATGGTATCCAGTCAAGGTGCTGAAGTGTCACTTTCAAAAGGCTGCGTTCTCTGCCACCAAGGAGCAAAAATGGTCCTCTTTGTTACGGGACGGTGCTCCCGTTCCTGCTGGTACTGCCCGCTCTCACGGGAACGGAAAGGATCAGATACCGTTTTTGCAAATGAGCACCCGGTTGATATCCCGTCTCAGATGATTAAGGAAGCAGAGAACATGAGCGCCCTTGGAACGGGAATTACCGGGGGAGAACCGCTCCTCTGCCTTGACAGGGTTACGTTCTATTGCCGGCTGCTTAAGGAACATTTCGGTCCTGACCACCAGATACACCTGTATACAGCCAAAGCTCCCGGCGATGATGAACTCTCACAGATGAAAGGTCTCGTTGATGAAATCCGGCTTCACCCCCCGCATGAATGCTGGAATACAATTCTCGACACGGATTATATCCGGTCGGCAAAGCGGGCAAAGGAGATGGGTTTTGATATCGGTATAGAAGTCCCCGCACTCCCCGGTCTCGAACTCCTCATCCCGGCACTTCCCTTTCTGGACTTCCTCAATATCAATGAACTCGAATGGGGTGAGACCAATGCGTACCAGATGCGGGAGCGGGGATATGAACTTGCCGATGAATTGCACAACGCAATTGAGGGAGCAAAGGGGTGGGCTGACGAATTGTGCCGGCACGACAAGGTGCACTGGTGTTCCTCTGCATTCAAGGACTCGGTGCAGCTGCGGGAGCGATTGAAGCGGATCGCAGAAAATACAGCCCGGCCGTTTGATGAAATTACTCCTGACGGGACTGTTGTGTACGGGGTGCTTGAACCACCTCTCCTGCAAAGAGCGGGGTGCACACAGTTCTGCGAGCGGAAACTAGATCCCGGAAGTTTTCAGGACTGTGGTGACCGGATCGAGATGGCGTGGTGGCTGCTTGAAAAAAACGCTGATGAACTGCCTGGCAAAAAATACATTATAGAACGCTATCCCAACGGGGGGATGGTTGTGGAGGTGACACCGTTATGACCCTGCGCTCGCTTATTGACCCGCTCTACGAGAGGTACTTAAAGATGCAGTACCAGCATATTCCCAACCATATCGCCATTATCCAGGACGGGAACAGGCGCTATGCAAAACGCCTTGGTATCGACACCGCAAAAGGTCACCGTGCCGGAGCTGACAAGACTGAGGAGATGCTTGACTGGGCTCATGAACTCGGCATCCGGCATATCACCCTCTATACGTTTTCAACGGAAAATTTCTCGCGGAACAAAGAGGAAGTCGACCATCTCTTCGCCCTGTTTAAAGAGAAGTTCCTTGCGATCCTGAGCGACGAGCGCGTGAAGAGATACAGCATCCGCGTCCAGATGGTGGGCGACCGGTCCCTCCTGCCTCCCGACTTAAAAGAGGCAGTGGATGCCGCTGAAGAGGCGACGAAGGACAACACGGGATTCCATCTCAATATTGCCCTTGCGTACGGGGGAAGAAACGAGATCGTGCTCGCGGCCCGGGAGATCCTTGCCGACGTCGAGCACGACAAGGTCACACCCGGGCTGATCGATGCCGCGATGGTGGAAAAGCACATTCACGGGGGCAAAGGCATTCCCCCGGTCGACCTTATCATCAGGACCGGGAACGAGTGCCGCACGTCAAACTTCCTCCCGTGGCTGGCAAACGGTCATGAGTCAACAGTATACTTCTGCGCCCCATACTGGCCTCTTTTCAGGAAAATCGACCTCATGCGTGCAATCCGTATCTATGACCAGCGCATGTCAACACAGGCTGTTTAGCGTTTTTTCATAAAGCAGGAATGTTTTATTGACGGGGGCTAATCCCCCCTGCCCTGATATGATGAACAACGACAACTCCGCGGATTAGTGGCCAGGAGTGAATGCTGCAAACATCTTTGCCCCGCCGTGATTCTAAAGAGGCTTTGACGCGGGGAACTATCGCAAATTTCCATCGTCTTATTGATTTTCATGATTCCTGAATGAACCCGATCGGTTCTTGCCGTTTTTTTCCCGATGCCGTTTTTTTAACCGGCAGAAAAAGATCGCGTACTATATTTCTGCCCAGTGACAGATCAACAGTAAGAATGGCAGGAAAAAAAGAGAGCACCGTCTTGTGGCGCCCGACATCCGTTGTGATCAGGGCTGATATCTTCGATCAGGCACAGCTGCAGAAAATCAACATCAGCGAAGCGGTAAACCGGGCGCTTGCGGAGAGGCTTGGGATTGACTTCCGGCAGCAGAAAATCCCGGAGGGAACCGTTGCAGAACCGGTTATCATCGCCCCCAACGAAGCACCTGCCCTGCCAGGCCAGGTACCGGTAAAACCGGGAACCCCGACGGCCACACCCATCATCAACGCAGATGACCCGCAGGCAGCAAAGACGATAAAATCACGGCACCTCCCAAAAGAAAAACCTGCCCGGAATGAACCAGCGCTGGCTCCCGAGCCAGCTCCTGTTCCGGTAAAGGAGACCCCACCCCCCCACGCACTGGCTCCCGCGACAGGAAAAACAAAAAAACCTGCACCGAGAAAGAAGAAAGAGGATGCCGCAAAAAAGTTCTTCGGATCGATGGTCCTCCGTGAAGATTCAGAAGATGCACACATATCAAAAGACGATTTGTACTATTCATTTGAACGCTGGTGCCGGAACAACCGCGTTCTGCCGGTTCCCGACAAAAAATCTTTTGCTGTTACCTTAAAAAACCAGTTTGCCGTTAAGGAAAAAATGGTTAATGGCACGCCGACATGGATAGGAGTGAGGATGAAGTAGAAAATCGGTTTTTGTGAAAAAAATGAATGAAATGAAGTTAAAAAAATTCTTTTATTTCCCAAACCTGCGGATCCGCGACTGGTAATCCCTGAGAACCCGTAAGAAATCCACCTTCCGCAGGTATTTCCAGTTCACATCCGAGAAGAACAGCTCGGAATAGACCGACTGCCATATAAGGAAATCGGTCAGGTGGTCCCCCCCGCTCTTGATAACAACGTCGGGAGTGTACTTGAAGGTCAGGTAGGATTCGAGCATCTTCTCGTCCACATCCGACGGCCGGACATGGTCCTCTGCCATCTTCCGGATACAGTCAGTGATCTCGTTCTTCCCGCTCTTCCCGATCGCGATAACGACATCCATCCCACTACCGGTGATCTCTTCATGATTCCCGATATGGAGGATAAGGTGGGCAATTGTGCTGATCTTCCTGATTTCGGGCAGATATGCTTCCATAGCAAGGGGGTCGGGAGTGCTGATGTGGAATGTGATACCGTGGATACTCGTTTTTCCCGGTGGTTGGGACTTTTCCACGTAGTTTGATATCTCGCTGCACCAGATAGCGATACGCACCAGGTTGCCGGGTGCATCTGCCATATCCTGCCCGCTGATCATAAAGCAGACATGCCCCGGCAACTCGGTTATCTGCCGTTTGAGCAGGTATTCGTAAAACCAGTAAATCATCAGTACCCCAAAAATACCCGTTAACGTTATTTTTAAGCTTTTCATTTGTTTATATCTTATTTTATTGCTCAGATTTTCCTTGGAGGTGTGTCTGACCCAAATCAATAAAGTTGTCAGGAGCCCAGATAGTAAAAGAGTACCACTATGGAGTCCTCCCTGCGGGAAGATTACCTGGAAGCTGTCCAGCATTTCTTTGAAAAAAAAGGTCATCACCCTAGCTACGAAGAGCTTGCCGTAGCACTGAGTAAACCAGAATCCGTTGTGCGTTCTGATATGAAAGTCCTTGTTTCCAGCGGGGATGTCTCTCTTTTAGCCGGGGGTGTGATTTCGCTGACAGGACAAGGACAACAAACCGGCTCAAGTGTTATAAAAAAACATGAGACACTCCAGTGCTTCTTATCAGAGATCCTTGGTATGGATTCCAGTGCTGCATCCGATGAGGCATGCACGCTCGAACACGCTGTTTCGGATGAAACTATTGACCGGTTGGGCCAGTTGATGGTGAAACAGGATGGCCAGCGGCACTTCGGGCAAAGAGGGCACGGGATGCAGGATCGTTCCGGAACCTGCAGGGCGGGTGAGGAGGAATGCCAGTATCCCAGCATTGCTGATTGTACTGAGGGAGAACATATCATCATCCACTGTATCCAGGGCAGGGCATCTGCAAAACGTCTCCTCGATCTCGGTATGGTACCCGGGGAACGTGTCTTCGTAAAACGAAAAGTATCCAATGGTGCTCTTGTTGTGCAGGTCAAGGGCTGCGATGTCGCCCTGAGTCCCGAGATCGCGTCTGTGATCGGTGTGGAGCGCCTGAAATGAAGATCGCCCTTCTGGGTAACCCCGGGGCAGGGAAGTCCCTCATTTTCAACCAGCTCACCGGGCTGGGTATCGAGGTGAACCGCTATCCGGGATCCTCTGTTTGCCTGGAATGCGGCAATGTCTGTTATAAAAAAGAGAAGATCGAGATCATCGACCTGCCCGGGATTTATTCCCTTGACGGGAGTTCAGAAGAAGAAATAATCGTACGAAAATTCCTTGAACGTCGTGGAGCAGATATCCTTATTGCAGTCCTCGATGCCACAAAACTTGAGCGAAGCCTGTATCTTTTCACCCAGGTCACCGAGTTCTCGCAAAAAATAATTGTTGTTGTCAATATGATTGACGAAGCTGAACGGCAGGGGCTCATCATCGATGGCGACCAGCTTTCATCGTGTCTGGGGGTTCCTGTTCTTCTTACCGCTGCGTCCGAAGGAAGAGATATTGACCGAATCCTTCCTCTTGCATTGGGATCCGGCAGGGTTGCGACTATTCAGGTACCATACGACCACCATATTGAAGCAGCGCTTAAAAGCCTCGAAAAAACGCTCGGGACTCCCCGCTATAAGAGCCTGCTCGCCCTGCAAGGTACTGGCGAGGACCGCATGCTTCTCGATGCCGCAGGCGCTGTCTCTCACGAGATCGAACTGCGCCACAGGATGTCAGTCCGCCAGATTATCGCAACAAACCGCCATAATATGTGCCGGAAGATTGCAGCTTCAGCAGTCAGGCAGGGAGATCGGAAAAAAACCTATGATCTTGACAGTCTCCTTACACGGGCATTTCCCGGGGTCCCGATCCTTGTCGCCGTCCTCTTTTTTCTGCTCCTGTCTGTCTTTGTCATCGGCTCGTGGATGGAGGGGATCATTGTTGCATTATTTACAACATCGGTCATAACCCCGTTTACTGCCCTGGCATTGCCGACCCTGTGGGATCGTATAGGATTTTCAATGCTGATTGCCCTGCAGGCAGGTCTTGGGATCGCATTCCCGTTTATCTTCACGTTTTACCTGGGACTCTCGCTGCTTGAGGACACCGGATACATGACCCGTGCCGCATTCCTTGCAGACCGTGCAATGCACCGGCTCGGCCTGCACGGGGAGGCAATCATCCCTATGGTGATAGGTTTTGGATGCACGGTGCCAGCGGTGATGAGCCTGCGTATCCTTAAAACCCGCCGGGAACAGACCATTGCTGCGTTTCTTATCAGCATGGTCCCCTGCTCGGCCAGGACCGTTGTCATAGCCGGCATTGTTGCTGCTTTTGTCGGGATTCTCTGGGCGTTTTCCATTTATATCATCGTGTTCATCCTGATAATTTTCACCGCCGTCATACTCAGCCGCATCACACCCGGTGAGCAGTTTGGCATGATTGTTGAGATGTCTGCTCTCCGCAGGCCCCAGGTGCGTCTGGTGCTGGCAAAATCATGGCTCCGGATAAAAGAGTTCCTTTTTATTGCGATGCCTGTGTTGATCATCACCAGTATTGGCCTCGGCCTTTTACAGTATTTCGAATGGACCGATGCCTTCCAGCAGGTTGTCGCTCCCATAACGGTCAACCTGCTCGGCTTACCGGAGTATGCGTCCACAGCCCTGTTATTTGGGGTATTCCGTAAAGAACTCGCTTTTGAGACGCTGGCAGTCCTTGCCGGTACTGCAGATCTTGGTTCAGTGATGTCATCTGCCCAGCTCTACGGGTTTGCCATCGTGAGTGTGCTTTTTATACCCTGCACTTCCACGATTGCGGTCCTGTACCGGCAGCTCGGGGCACGGATTACTGCACTGATATCGATTTACACAGTATTCCTGGGCTTATTAATAGGAGCGGTTATAAACATTCTCATGAAATAGTCAACCAATCCTGCGAATAGCAGAAAATAGGGATAGCCCAGGATTTACGGGGCATCATGGTTTTGTATGGGTGGAAGGACGATAATAATTCTTAATGACCTGTACCGGGGAATACGCAGACCCGGCAGGTCCTCTGCTGAACGGGGAGGGAAAGGGTGCTCTCATTTATAGGCCTCGGACTTTATGACAAAACGGATGTTTCAGAAAAAGGGCTCACTGCGATTCGAAATGCCGACCACATCTTTTTAGAGAATTACACCTCCCGGCTCATGGGAACATCCTGTGAAGAGCTCCAGAATTATTATGGAAAACCTGTGCATATTCTCGGTCGTGAAGATGTCGAACTACATCCAGATAAGATCCTGGGCACCGCTGAACGTGAACACGTAGTATTTCTCTGTGCCGGTGACCCCATGGTTTCTACTACCCACGCAGACCTCCGTATGCGAGCTGCATCAAGAGGGATAAAAACCACGATTATTCATGCCGCATCCATCTCAAGTGCGGTCTGCGGTCTTTCCGGTCTCCAGAATTACCGGTTTGGAAAGTCCTGTTCGGTCCCTTTCCCTCAGAAAAACTGGTTCCCGACTACATCTATTGACGTCATCTCGCAGAACCTGTCACTGCGGTTGCACACCCTGGTGTATCTTGATATCCAGGATAACAGGTGCATGATTATACCAGAGGCTGTCGCCCTTCTCGAAAAGATGGCAGAAGATAAAAAGATACACATACCCCTGTATGTCGGCATTGCGCGGGCTGGATCAGATAATCCTTTGGTGCGGGCTGGATCTGCAGAGCTCGTGAGATCCATTGATTTTGGTCCGCCGCTTCACATCGTGGTTGTTCCTGCAGAGCTTCATGACATGGAACGGTCATACCTGGAGATGTTTGCCGGTTTATGAAGATTACTGAATGCCAGGTCCTTTTTTCTGCATCGCTCTCATCAACGCAGATACCAGCCCCGGAGAGCACGCATTATAACAAAACCGCTGCTTTGGTCCTTCAAATGGCACGAGCCTATGAATCTGACGGGATCGGGTTTTCTGTATCGGGAGATCCTGTAAATGCACTCGCGTGTTTTTACTACGGGTTCGGATGGCTCCATTTCGGTTTGTCATCAGGATTGCTTTCGATCGCCCATCCTCCCGCATGTCCGTTTAAAGGACCGCTTGAGATGCTTCAACCTCCATTCAGGGCAAAACTTGAGGAGAAGGCATCCCGCTATGCACGCCTGCTGGATCGTGCCCGTTCCTCGGTGAGATGTGCCCCGGACCCTGCCACAACCAGCTATAATCTTGCACAGCGGATTCTTTGTATTACCCGGGTGTATGCCAGGAATGGTGCTTATCTCGCGACGTCAGGTAACCTTGAAGATGCTCTCGCGTGTTGCAGTTACGGGCATGGCTGGCTCGATTCAGGAGTAACATGCGGACTCTTCGTTATTGTCGCAGAGCGGGATCTCTTCTGCGTCTGACGATCCGAACGGGATCCCTTCTATGTATCAGTAATCCTGAATAAACACGGATTCAAGTCAAAAAAGCGTTTATACTATGTTCAATAATGTGTAAGATACCACGCATACGGTAATTTGTGCTTATTCTGACGGGGAACTAAAATGGAGAAATCGCAGGTAAAATGGCTCTATATTTCAATCGGGTTCTCCCTTCTCGTTTTAGTAATTATCCTGTTCCTCACCATCAATGAAAATACAATCCAGTATCTCAAAGAGATTAATCCAATCTTCCTTCTGCTTGCATTCCTTGCCCATCTGCTTACAATGTGCTTCTGGGCCTGGCGCATCCAGAAGATGGCTGGTTCGCTGGGTTACCCTGTCGGTTTTTTCTACAGTCTGAACCTTGTTTTTGCCAACCTGCTTATAGCAGCAATAACTCCTTCGCAGATGGGAGGTGAGCCGGTCAGAGTTCACGAACTCTACAGGGCTAACGTGCCACTCGGGGATGCAACCGCCATTGTGATCATGGAGAGGGTTCTGGACGGCATCGTGCTTGCCCTTCTCGCAGCTTTTGCGATGATTGTCCTTGCTGATCAGTGGAAAATCCTGGGCGCAATCTCGCAATTCATGGTCTTTATAACCTGGATCTTTGTTATTGGATGCCTGCTCCTCTTTTACCTTGCGATAAAACGGCCGGAGATCGTAAAAAAGGTCGTACACCGTGTTGCACGCTTCTTCACCCGTACCTGGGAAAGTGCAAGGATTGAAAAATTTGTCCTGCGGGTTGACAAGGAGATTGATAATTTCCATGAAACTGTCATCAAGTTCGTGAAAAGTGCCAAAGGAGGACTCTTATGGGGATTTCTGTTTTCCCTGCTCTACTGGGTTTCAGAGGTTTTAATCGCTTCCCTTATCCTCCTCGGGCTTGGGCAGCCACCACTCATTCTTGAATCTTTTGTGATTCAGCTCATCCTTGCAATCGTGATGATGATCCCGCTCACTCCCGGCAGCTCCGGTATAGCTGAGGTGGGAGCAACATCGTTGTATGCCCTGTTTATCCCAGCATCGATAGTCGGTATATTCGTTGTCATCTGGCGGATTGTCCTTTTTTACTTTAATATTGCACTCGGAATTCTCTCAAGTATCATCATCGTTCGCCGGGAAGCAAAATTCAAACAATGAATCAGAGTGGTACATGACCTGAACTCTTATCACTGATAGAGACAGCAATCAATATGAAATGCCATGACTCAAGTCAGGTGTGAAGTGAAAGGTGTCTTTGTCGCCATGAGTGAAGCTACTACGGTCCCCCTTGTAGTTCTCACTGATGGAGGTGAATTAAGCCTGCCGATATTTATCGGGCTCTGGGAGGCGATATCCATCAACAGCGCGAAAAACAAGGAAATCCTTTCCCGGCCGTTCACCCACGATCTTTTTTTGGATATAGCGGTAAAATTTTCTCTCACCTTTCACTACCTTCAGATAGACAGCATTGAAGACGGGGTCTATTATGCCCAGCTCGTGCTCTCGACCGATCACCACAAGGAATTCATTGACTGCCGACCCAGTGACGGGATTGCCCTTGCCCTCCGTGCAGATGTCCCCATATTTGTCGATACGAATGTACTTGCATCCGCCGGCCAGAAAACTGCGGATCTCCCCCCTATGGTTGATTTGTCCACGTTTCTGCGGAAATAACGCAGATGATCCCCCTCTGCGCCCGGCGCAATGCTGATATATTACCGGTCAGGAGTTCTCCCATTTTCAGGAGAGCCCCAGCGGCGGGAAGGAGACAATCGTAAGTCTTTAAGGACTTTTTGAACATTTCAAGGTAGAATCGCGAAATTTAAAAGAGAATACAGGAATTGTTGCCTTTCGATCCATCAGACACGATACATGCTGTCCCTAAAAGGGCTTCATTGTGCTGCGGATTGGGGACTATAATTCAAAAAACTCCCTGCCTGCTGTGCCATGGAGAGGGGCTGATGCGAAGCGTAATTCGTATTAATGAAAGGATTCCGGTGTGAATTCGATCTGTGCATGTCCTTTTCTCAAAGAGTCTTATTTTCGCCGCTTTTTTAGTTCCTGCATCACTTCGGAAAGGTCAATATCGGCAGCACGTAATGCAACGAGAAGGTGAAAGATGAGATCAGAGGCTTCCTCGACAGTGCGTTCGTTCACACCATTTTTGGCAGCAATAATAAATTCTGTTGATTCCTCACCTACCTTTTCTAGTACCTTATCGATACCCTTGATGTCCGTAAGCAGCCGGCTTGTGTAGGATTCCATTGAGGGATTTATTGCCCGTTCCTGTATAACCGTCCAAATCTCAGAAATTATCGCAGGATCAACGGCTCCTTTCATACCTCCTCCTGGATGAGAAGAACCTCACCTACATCAGACCCGAAGAACCTCCGCGAAAGGATGCGCGCTTTTTCGATATTGCATCCCGCTTTTCCAATAGCAATACCAAGGTCGCTCCTCTGCTTCACAAATACATTCAATGGCCCGTTTTCTGCACCACGTTCAATTCTCACCACTTCGGCAGGTTTGAAAATGTTGGTGATAAATTCCTCCGGAGTCTCCGCGTACTCCACCATCTCAATGCGCTTGCCAAGCACACTCTGGAGTCGCTTTATATTATCTCCTTTTTTCCCGATGGCAAGTCCCATATCTCCCGGGCGGATCACATAGATCACGCGGTCGAAACGATCATCTATCACGCAGTCGAGGGCAGTGGACTTTGTTAGAATTCGTAATTCCTCAATGTACCTTCGCTCTTTAAAGCCGATATTGCGTTCCATATCAAAATCAATCCTATTGTATCCGCAATTTCTCTGGATATTCGAAATTTTTGTTTACCTGTTATCAGTAAATACAGGCGAGATGGACCCGGCACTAGGGTTTAAGGTATAATCATACACTGCTAATGTAAAAAAGTTGTGAAGAGATCCTGATATTTCAGCGGATCGAATACGTGATAGAAACCTGTGCGGTGACGGTCACGTCGCCTGGCTGGATGGGAGTCGGGGAAGCCGATTTTGTCGCAGCATCGACAGCATTGTAGTTTTCAAAGCGCACCGGTGCATAACCCCCGCTGATATCGACACTCTGGACATCAAGAATTACCGTTCCGAGCGCACCGGCAACGGTATCAGCATCTGCGCGTGCACGCGATACTGCTTTTTTCAAAGCCTCGGTCCGGAGTACCTGGGACTGTTCATCGGAGAGCATAAACTGGATGGAACTTGCCTGGTTTATTCCATTTGCAACCGCGATGTCAATAACTTCGCCAGTCCTGTTGACATCATGGAGCGTGACAGTGAGTGTGTTGGTTACCCGGTAGGTACGGATTTTCTGTTCAAGGAGAGACTTTGTGTAGTCATCATACACGGGATAGATCGTGTAACCGGAGGTCTTCAGGGCATCTTTTGGCAAACCTGCTGCAACGAGTGCATCGATCACCTTTGTCATCTGCATTGCATTTGCCTGCTGTGCGGTTTTTACTACTGGATTCTCAGTCTCGACCGCAAACGTGACCTGTGCTCTGTCAGGAGTTCCGATCACATTGCCGCTTCCTGTTGCATGGATCACTTTTTCAACACCGGTGTCAGTCGATGCAGCTGGAACACTTACAATGCAGGTCATTGCAATGATGACGATGACCAGAGTAAGAATTGAGATCTTTTTCATCATAGTTATCACCTAATCTTGTCCAGAATGGAGTTTAAAGTTTGCTTTGACTGCGAAAATACTTGCAGTTATCCGTGCAAACCAGATCTCTCCCAAACTACAATATAATTGAGCACGTATAGTACCCCGATAACGCATGGGAGCGACAATCGTAGAGAAAATCTTTTCCCGGAAATGTGGCAGGGATATTCGGGCGGGCGAAGTTGTAATGGCCCCGGTCGACGGAGCAATGATCCATGATATTACCGGCCCCCTTGCGATCCAGAAGTTCTACGAGATGGGCGGTTCGAAGGTGTTTGACCCAAAGCACGTTATCATGCTCTTTGACCACCAGATTCCGGCAGACTCAATTCCGGCAGCTGAGCACCATGTTTACATGCGCAAATTTGCGACCGAACAGCAAATCCACAATTATGACATCAATGAAGGTGTCTGTCATCAGGTGGTGCTGGAAAAGGGAAGAGCTGCCCCGGGAGAGATTATTGTGGGTGCGGATTCCCACACCTGCATGTACGGTGCAGNNATATGGGTTTCGTCCTGAAGTTCGGTGCACTGTACTTCCGTGTACCAGAGAGCATTAGGGCAGAAGTGACCGGAAAATTCCAGCACAGAGTCGGGGCAAAGGACTTAATCCTCGCCATTGCCGCAGACCTCGGTGCTGATGGGGCAACCTATCAGGCGATCGAATTCTGCGGGAAGACCGTCGAGAGTCTTGACATGCCGGGCAGAATGACCTGCTGCAACATGGCAATTGAGATGGGGGCAAAAACCGGTATTGTGGCACCTGATACAGTGACGTGGGACTACATAAAAGACCGCCGAAAGATGAAACCATTTGCGTTGAACAGTGATCCCGACGCGACATATGCCAGTCAGCGTTCGTATGATGTTCAGAAGCTGGAACCGCAGGTCGCCACACCCCACAATGTGGATCAGGGGGTGTCAGTGGGCAAGGTTGAAGGAACCCACATCGATCAGGTCTTCATCGGATCATGTACGAACGGCAGGCTCGAAGATTTTAAAGAAGCCGCAGAAGTTCTTGGTTCGAGGACATTCTCTGATAAGGTCAGGGTCATTATTATTCCTTCATCACGGGATGAATACTTGAAAACCCTGCGGGCTGGCTTGATTGAACGATTCGTCACCGCCGGGGCTCTTGTAGGGGCTCCTTCCTGTGGTCCCTGCATGGGCGGGGCATATGGCCTGCTTGCGCCTGGGGAAGTATCGCTCTCCACGTCGAACCGGAACTTCCGGGGCCGACAGGGAAGCACGGAGGCTTTTGTCTACCTTTGTTCCCCGGCAACAGCTGCAGCGAGCGCGATCACCGGTAAGATCACTGATCCAAGAGAGGTGTGAAGATGCGGGCCTGGAAATTTGGGGATAATATCGATACAGACGCGATCATCCCGGGACGGTTCCTGACCATCTATGATGAGAAGGAACTGGCAAAGCATGCATTTGAAGGGATCCGGGATGACTTTGCCAAGCTGGCAAAGGACGGGGACGTGATTATTGCCGGTAGGAACTTCGGCTGCGGGTCATCCCGCGAGCATGCCCCTCTCGCCCTGAAAGGGGCCGGCATCAGGGTGATCCTGGCACAATCCTTTGCACGGATCTTCTTCCGGAACGCCATCAATGTCGGGTTGCTTCCCCTTGTCTGTGCTGAAACCAGCGAGATCAAGGACGGGAGTTCTATTATTATCAGGGAACATGAAGGAAAAGTGATTGTCGAAGGAAAAGAGTATACGATTGAGCCGGTCCCTGAATTCATGTACAATATCGTTGAAGCGGCAGGGCTGGTTGGATATGCAAAACAGTTAAAGGAGGCTCCGGTATGTATAAAATCGCAGCGATAGGCGGAGACGGAATCGGCCCGGAGATCGTGGCCGAGGGAAAGAAAGTACTGGATGCAGCAGGAGAACGGTTCAACTTCGCTATCCAGTGGACCGATTTTGATATCGGGGCTGACCGGTACATTCATTCAGGGAAACTTGTAACTGAGGATGAACTGGGGGAACTCTCGAAATTCAAGGCGATCTATTTCGGTGCGATTGGTGACGAGCGGGTGCCGCCGGGTATCCTTGAAAAAGGTATCCTTCTGGCGCTCCGCTTCCATTTCGATATGTATGTCAACCTCCGTCCCATCAAACTCCTGAGCGGGGTCGGGACACCTTTAGCGAACAAGACTCCTGCGGATATTGATTTTATCGTAGTCCGCGAGAACACCGAGGACTTCT
>DADR01000012.1 GCA_002495055.1 Methanoregula sp. UBA247
GTCGCCATCATCGTAAAGGGGAGACTTGCTGCGGTGGACGCACCGGAGAAGTTAAAAAAGACGATCCAGACAACCCAGTCGGTCGAGGTTTCGCTGGATTCCATGACTTCGCAGGTCACCGCAGACCTTGCAGTAATCAAGACCGTGACCTCTTCACGGCATGAGGGAGATAAGCTCCGGCTCTTCACACCCGACCCTGCGGTTGTTGCGACTGCAATTTTTGAATATGCGCAGGCGCACCATCTGAAAATTATCTCGATCAATACCGTTGGACCAAGTCTTGAGGACGCTTTCCTTTCGATTGTCCAGAGACAGGGCGACAATCGCACGGAAGGGAGACCATGATGACGAGTTCCCCCCCAGCCCGGATCTGGCGGGAACTGAGGAGTGCCTGGGCAATTACGAAAAAAGATGCCCGGATCTACTACCTGCGCCCGGGCAGTATCATGTTCGGCATCCTCTTCCCGCTCTTCCTCTTTATCTCTTTTGCTATCGGGCGGGATCTCCCCGCTGGCGTGCTTGTCCCGGGGTTGATGGCAATCTCCGTATTTTTTGCTGCATCATCCATCGGACCTATGGCGGTGCCGACGGAGCGCAAGACCAAAACCTATGAGCGGATGATTACCGCACCGGTCTCGCCACTCTCAATCCTGGTCGGGGAAATAGTCGGGGGGGCAATCTTTGGTGCGATTATTGCTGCAGTCCCGCTCATTATCGGTATAGTCTTCTATGGCACCCTGATCGTAAACCCGATCGGGCTGATTGGAGTACTAGTCCTTGTCTCCTTCGCATTCTCTGCAATGGGGATTATGTTCGCCGCGATTCCTACTGATAATCCCGGAGATGTCATGATGATCCTGAACTTCATCCGGCTCCCTCTCCTCTTCATAAGCGGAATTTTCATTCCGGTGAGTGCGATGGGTGTGTATGGTGCGGTCGCCCTTGTATCTCCCCTGACTTATGCGAAGGATATGATTCAGTATGTATTGACCGGTACCGGGTATTACGGGCCGTTTATCGACGTTATCGGCATGCTAATTTTCACCGGGATATTCCTGTGGATTGGGGTTCGTTTGCACGAACGGAACCGGAAATCGGGGTAACTGGAACGAGTGCAAAGACGGCAGAGTTGCGCGATGTGTGCGGCAATACCCTGTAGCTCGGTTGGCATGCTGACGCTCAGTCATGTTCACTCGTCCTCATTCCGTTCGATTACGCTCACTACACTCCGGCCCGCTTAACATCACCTCGCTATTTTCTCACGGTCTCCTGTTGGGACGATGACACACCCATTCACTCGCAGGCTCGCTTCGGGCTTGTTGCTCATACTCCTCACCGCCATCTCAATAGGATAATCTTTGCCTTTATCCTTTTGGAATCCTCTCTTTTTATCAATACAATATAGATTTTTCACTCGTTTTTTAAAATAGTGAAGATAATTGCCTAGAGAGAGCAAGTATTGTCCTACAGTAAACCAGTCGAAATGCAGTACCGGATAGGTATCTACCGTCAGAACACCTCAACAAGCCCTTTACTCTTCCCGGTGATCGACCGTCCACCCTGCGGGGTCACAATAAAAGTGTTTTCAATACCAACGAGGCCGACGTTCGGGATCCCTTTCTTTGGCTCAAGAGCAAGGACCATCCCCTCTTCAAGCGGCTCGTCAAATCCCTCAGCAATGACCGGAGTCTCATCGATCCAGAGGCCGATTCCGTGACCGAGAAACTTTACCTTGTGGTTGCCGAATCCCATGAAGTTGGTCAGGAACTCCGGTTCAAGGTCCGCCATTATATCCCTATAAATCTGCGAGGGGATCGCACCGGGTTTCAGGTGCGATGCCATGGTATCCTGGATCTCCACGCACCGCATGTGTGCATCGATTGCATGGTCTGGTATGGGCTTTCCGAACATGTACGATAATGTCTTGTCGGTCTGGTATCCCTTGTGCCCACACCCGATATCGACAACGACAAGGTCCCCTCTCCGGAGATTCCGTTCCGGGTTTCCCATCTGCGGGACAGAGGGGTGCATGCCGGCAACGCCGCCGGGTGTGTCCACGCAGACCGGGCAGATGGTACTGGTACCAAAGCCGATCTCGCCAAGCACCATCTCATTAAACCCGCCGAATCGGATGATTCCCTGATGCCCTTCCCTCATCATCAGCGAGTACAGGTCGCAGTAAAAAGTGATCTCGTCTATCCCTTCTGAAAGCATGCCGGGCACGCAGTCTTCGAGCACATGGCGGTGAATCTTCCCGGCACGTTCTATCAGCGAGAGCTCGTACCGGCTCTTCACCGCCCGGACCGCGGAGACTTCTTTATCAACGGGTCTCACATCGGTGAACGGCAGGTATTTCTGCATCCGCCTGAGCTGGGAGAGGGAGACAAGATCCATTTCGAGGTATACCGTTGACGGGAGAACGCCCATGCCCGTCGCAATATCCCGGTAACTCCGCATTTCCCGGATATCCGGAAAGAGTGATTCATCAGCTGCCCGCTCGTAACTCTTCCGCACCCAGAAGACAGCATCACCATCCTGCGGGATGAGGAGGAGGCCGTCCTGCATAGTTCCCGTGAAATAGTAGAGGGGGACCTTGCCGACAATGGCTGCAAGCTCCCATCCAGGTTGCACCCGGTCCATACGGGCCCGGAAGCGTTTCAGACGGTTGCTAAGTTCGGTGAGCGGGACTTTCATGAAGCTATAATTTTGAGCTGAAGGAGATATTAAACATGAGGATCACATATTGCATCCACCCGGAAAACCCGTTAGAACACGAAAAAGAGGATAGTTTTTCAGATAAAGATTAAAAAGAGGTTTTTTAGAAATCTCCACCGACCTGAGAAATGAAAAGTACCGGGAAAATCCGGGGGCTAAATCCGGGGGCTATATGATGAGGATAATGGGGAATATGCTTATTCTGATTTGTCGGGAAATTCATCATCAGGATCCCGTTGTGATTCTGATTTCTCAGAATCAAAAGTACCTCTCCGCCTTTTTTGCCTGTTCAATCGGAGCTGCGTTGCCCGTATTGTTCTTGTAGCTACAGTCGAAAAAATAATACTCATTATATCGCGCTTCTTAATTACGTATTTGGATTTACTGTTTTAATTGTTTTTAGGCGGGGTAGATCCCTGATTTCTCATTTTTTTAAGAAAGCCCAATACTTTTACTAATCTGCAAATGATTTTTCGTGTTTCTCGCTTAATGATTCTGTGAAAGTGTTCCTATGGTTTTTGATCTTCTTACGGATATCCTGATCGTTTTTACCATCGCTCTGGTAGTCGGGATGATCTTCAACAGGATCAAGGTACCCCCCCTCGTGGCATATATCCTTACGGGTGTCATTGTCGGGCCGTATGGATTGAGCATTATCCAGGGGCAGGAACAGGTGAAAAATCTCGCTGAGATAGGGATCATCCTCCTTCTCTTTACGATCGGCCTTGAGTTCTCATTCAAGGACCTTTGGAGGATCCGTCTTATTGCAATCGTTGGCGGCGCACTCCAGGTTGGTCTCTCTTTTGCATTCTTCTGTGGCCTTGCCCTATGGCTGGGGCTTCCAGCCGCCGAAGCTATCCTGATGGGTTTTCTCTTCTCGCTGTCCAGTACAGCCATTGTGCTGAAAATCCTGCACGATAAAGGTGAGATGGATTCCCCGCATGGCAGCATTGCGCTGGGTATCCTGATCTTCCAGGACCTCATGGCAGTTCCCATGATCATGGCAATTCCCTTCCTTGCAAGCCTCTCCCTGTTCGATCCCACTCCTTTGCTTTCGGTGGATTCCCTGATGACACTGGTAATTCAGGATTTCCTTATTGTGCTGGTCCTTGTTGTATCTGCAAAATGGGTAATACCCCGGCTCATGCACGAGATCGCACGGACCAGCAACCAGGAATTTTTCTTACTCTTTGTCATCCTGGTCTGTTTTGGCGTGGCATGGATGGTCTCCCTGTCCGGGATCTCTATTGCTATCGGAGCCCTTTTTGCCGGGTTACTCATCTCAGGATCGGAATACAGCCGCCAGGCATCCAGTATTGTCCTGCCGTTCCGGGATATCTTCACCAGCTTCTTTTTCATCTCTGTCGGCTTGCTGGTGGATTTCCAGTTCCTTCTTGCGAATTTCTGGATCATTGCGTTCCTGATTGTCCTTGTGATTGTGGTCAAGACTCTGCTTGCAACTGCCCCACCTCTTGCACTCGGGTATCCCCTACGGACATCGCTTTTAACAGGACTTGCTCTTGCGCAGGTCGGTGAATTCTCCTTGATTATTGCCCAGAGTGGATTTAATACCGGTATTCTCCCCTTTGAAACCTACCAGACCTTCCTCATTGTTGCCCTTATCACCATGGCGGTAACACCCTTCATGATTGGGATTGGTCCCCCTGTTGCAGGATGGCTCTGTGAACAACCTGCCCTTTCCCTGATTGCACGAGGCACCTGCAGTATTGATGATCCGTCATCACGCAGGGTGAAGAAAGATCATCTGGTTATCATCGGATATGGTGTCACCGGCAGAAACCTTGCCCGCACTGCCCGCAGGGCCGGTATCGATTATACGATCATCGAACTCAATCCCGACCTTGTCATGGAATCCCGGAAACAGGGTGAGCCTATCATATTTGGGGATGCAACCAGCGAAGGTGTGCTATCTCATGCGGGAATCCCGGCTGCACGGATTGCTGTAGTGGCCATAAATGATCCCGTTGCGGTCCGTAAGATTGTCAGCACCTGTCGAGGTCTCAGTTCTGAACTGACGATCATCGTCAGGACACGCTACGTCAGTGAAGTTGAGGCGCTTCATGAGGCCGGGGCTGACGAGGTTATTGCTGAGGAGTTCGAAACGTCTGTTGAAATCTTTACCGTCGTTCTGAACAAGTATTTCGTGCCGCGTGACCGAATTGAGTCATTTATTACCGAGGTCAGGGCCGACGGGTACCAGATGTTGCGTACAACGAGCAATGTACCGGGAACACTACCGGATCTCGTGCGGCACATCCCCGAGGTCAGTATAACTACCCTTACGGTTGAACCCGGGTCCTCGCTGGCAGGAACTACGCTCGCAGAAATCAACCTGAGAAAACGATACAACCTGCTCGTCCTGGCCATCCGGCGGGGAGAAGAAGTTATCACCGGTATTGGTGGCGAGACACGGATTGAAGCAGGTGACAGTGCAATTATTTATGCAAAGCCGGAAGATGTAGCAAAGGGTTCATACCTGTTTACCCGGAAAAAAGACGTGCAATGAAATTCTCATGTATCTTTTTGTAATTTTATAAACGGGGTTTTAGTATTCAATAATTTCTCATGATTATTTCTTATCATCCAATGAGCCGGGATCCTTTCCAATATTGCTGATACGTTCCAATCGATCCCGTTCTTTTTTTCTTACTTTTTCCAGAAGTTCCCGTTCCTTCCTGAGTGCTTCGTTGTAGATATACCAGATAATGCTCGTCATTTCCTTGCATCCAATAACCATAGATGTGAATTCATCAATTTAAGACCTGTGTCGGTTCAATTCAGGCAACGATCAGGGTATTCATAGCACGAGAAACACCTGTGAAAACTATCCAGTGTATCTTTGCACATGGAGATATTATTACTCCGGTTTAATCTCCGGATGGAATACATGAGATAACCGGATAATATCAGCTGGTGCACCAATCACGATCGCCTCATCATCTGGTTCAAGGGTGACATCTCCTGAAGGATTTGCAATAACCTCTCCTTTTCTCCGGATAGCGAGAATTGAAACAGCGTACTCTTTTCTGACATTGATCCGGGAGAGACTCTCTCCATTTATCGATGATTCCGGAATCACCCTGAGGGCGGTGATATCCACATTAGGGATAGTGCGTTTAATATCAGATATATCAGCGGAAGGTTCAGCTGGGCTTCGCAACACCTGGTATGAATCTGCACGGATATCATGGATGAACTGTTCGACAGTCCCTCTGGGGATCAGGTATTTTTTCAGCACCCGAGAGAAGATCTCAACTGAGGTCTCGAACTCTTCGGGGATAACCTCATCGGCACCCAGCTCACTGAGGACTTTTACTTCAGGGAGAAACTGGGTCCGGACAATGAGGTAAATATTTGGGTTCATCGATCGGGCAATACGCGTAATTGCCCGGGTTGAAAACGGATCGTTGATGGCAACGACCAGGATCCGGGCTTGTTCGACACGGGCGTGGGAAAGGATGGATTCATTAGTGGCATCGCCAAAGAATATCGGTTCACCCTTCTTATGTTCCTCATCTACGGTATCCGGGTTCATGTCAATAATCATATACGGGATATTTCCGATCCTTGCCACCTTTGCAAGATGCCTCCCGTTGAGACCATACCCGACAATGATTACATGATCCGAAAGCTGCGGTTTCGCATTTTTCCCTGGATCCGGCGGAATACAACCCGCCTTTAACCTGTTACCGATGGGGAGGCGACAGACCCGGTCTGCAACCTGGGGCCCTGCAGCAATAATAAACGGTGTCAGGGCCATTGTTATGACCGCAACTGCGAGAAAGAACTGGTCGCTGGTCTCGGTAAAAAAGCCATATTCCTTTCCGGGTACGGAAAGCACGAATGCGAATTCGCCAATGTTGCAGAGTGCAAGACCAGCGAGTATCGAAGTCCTCAGGGACTGGCCGATAAGCAGCGTACTTCCTGCGGCAATGACTGCCTTGAGGATGAGGATCCCGATTACCAGGACAATGATAATGACGGGATTGTTAATAACAAACCAGAGGTTGAGAAGCATACCTACGGAGATGAAAAAGAAACTGGTGAAGATATCCCGGAAGGGAATGATGCTGGCAAATGCCTGGTGGAAATATTCCGACTCAGAAAGTGTGAGTCCGGCGAGAAACGCACCCAGTGCGAGCGACAGCCCGAGACTTGAGGAGATGTAGGTAATGACAAAGCAGATCAGGATGATGCTCAATAGAAAAATCTCGGAGTTCCTGACACCGGCAATCCGGGTCATTATCTTCGGGAGAACCCAGGCTGCCACGGCAAGAACAACCGCAAAAAGGAGGATCAGGGTGACGCCAAGACTGATCATTGCCCCAGTGAGATCCGCCTCGTGACCTGCGAGGATGGGAAGGGCAATGAGCATGGGTACAGTCACAATATCCTGATAGAGTGATATCCCGAGCGTTGATCTCGCATAGGGCGTGTTGACTTCCGCCCTTTCCTGAAATATTTTTAAGGTGATTGTTGTACTGCTGTGACATATCAGGAAACCAAAAAACAATGCTCTGTAGAAAACCTCAACGAT